>CANJQE010000062.1 GCA_947476305.1 Legionellaceae bacterium | reverse complement strand
GCTAATAAAAGAAATACGGACAAGGTAACAAAAAAAACACTAATGTCATAACGACGAGTATTTAAAGCGGTAACATTTAAACCAATAAGAGAAACAATGAATAAAACCGGAATGAAACGATAATTTAATTGCATTAAATAGATTAAAGGAACCAGAATTAATAAAGCGGCAAGCGTTCCACTCATACGATGTTTTGAGCGTCGAATAATTAATCCAGGTTCAATGCCTGCACTAATAACTAAAACGGTTAATAAGACCCATTTTTTTTCAGGGATTGTTGAAAATAAAAAAAGAAACATCGCAATCATAAAGACCACAGCCAAATGCACATAGCGTGCAAAATCGAGCTTTCTCTTTAGCTGGTACGTAGTTTGCATAGCTTATTCCAATGAATAAAAGCGCGAGTCAAACAATCAGCAACATAATGCTGTAATTTGGTTTCTGAAGGAAAATCAATTTGCGGTGGTTCACAAGGTGTATAAGTCCTCATATTCAGACGTAAATGATGTAGGTTTTTTTTAATGCTACGCCAAAAGACTTCATTTTTTTTCTCATAATAAAGATTATCTAAAGAGAGCTGGATATTACGAATGTATACAGCCATACGATAACTGGTTAAGAGGTATTTTTTGCCTACTAGGCGTTGATAATTTCTCACCATTTCAAAATGAATAATCTCTTCCATAATGATTTTATACTTATCTTCTAATAAAGCATTTTCAATGTCTTGTTCAAAATATTTTATAAAATTTTCTAAGGCTCTCTTCCATACCCTGAGATATTGATGGGGAAAAATTCTTAAACAGAGGATTATCGTAATCGATGAAAGAGCAATTGAGGAAATAAAACCATAAGCAATTTGTAAACTACCCATTGGCTCAGTACTTAAAATGATAGTCCCTATGGACATCGTCATCATAATTAAATTTTTTAAAGCATAAAAATAACGTAATACAATAAAATAGAGAACGGTTAAAACCAGCAAGGAAAAAAAGAAAAATACGCCACGAAAGGGGTAAATCAGATAAAATGAAACACTAATTATTGTGATCACAACACCAATAAAAACCAATAATTGTTCTTTCTTTTTAAACGTGGAAATAGCAGGCATTTCATAAAGAGACAAGATAAAAACAGGCACAATAAATGACATATAATCTACTGGCAAAAAGAACCAATAAACATAAGTCATGACCGTAGCAATAAATAAACCTTTATGTAGAGCACCTCGCTGAATAGTATAGGGATCAACCTCATCAAGCCAGTGTTTAAACCTGGACATAAACATAGGCGCTACTTCCTACACGAAGAGGATAATGAGGATTAGGATCAGTTACACGAATAATTACGGGAAGACGTTGAGGTAATAAAATCCATTGATTTTCATTAAGCACATTTTGCAGTTGGGTACGGTTATCAACCAGTTGTCGATTAGCTCCCCAATAGTCCGATTCGATAATGCCATGAAATACTTTTCTTCCTAAATACATTCGAGGATAGATAAGTACTCTTGCTCCTTGGCGTACATCACGCAAATCTGTTTCATTAAAATTAGCTTGAATATAAACGTTATTCGTATCTACTAAAGAAAAAAGCGGTTGATTAATATTAACTGGGGTGCCTAAAGTAAAAAATAAATTTTGAATAATTCCATTCCCATGAGCATAAACATCGGTCTGCTCTAAATTAACTTGGGCGTTTTTTAGCCGTGCTGCAAGCGATTTAATTTGCTGCTCTTGCCCTTTAATTAGATGATTATCGATTTCCATTTGTTTTAAAGAGGCTTCCCATTTATCTTTAGCTGCTTGGGTTTCTTGTTGCGAGTTTTGTAAGGTAATCTGTGAAATAGATTTTAATTGATAGCCCTTTTGATATTTCTTATCGTCTTGAGCCAATTTAATATAGGTACGTTGCTCATTATTACTAAGTTTCTGATCACGCTCATAGGTTGTTTTTAAGGCCTCTAATTGAGCCTTACCTGCAGCTAAATCGGCACTAAGTTGTTCCACTGCATAAAGATAAGGCTTTTTAAATACCGTAAAGAGTTTTTGTCCCTTTTTAACCGGCTCCCCATTTTTAACATAAAGACCCGTAATATAACCACTGGCAAGAGCAGCAACTGGACGTACGTTATTCACTACAAAAGCATTATCAGTAAAGGGAAATAAAAATGAAAAGAGATAAATAATGGTTGTTATAATACCGATTAAAATAATCGTATGAGTAAAAGTAAACCACTGTTTCATCTGCTTAAAACGTTTAGTTTTTGTACGAAACAAATCAAAATTCATTCTTTCCATTAAAAAGAAGATCCCTTGTTATAAGAATACCCACCAGCCAAGTCTTGGTATAACAGGACTAAAGACATAGCTAATTCTAACTTTGCTTGGTTAGTTGATAAGGCCAAGTTATCCAAATATAACCTACTTTGTACTAACTCTTTATAGGAAATCAACCCCGTTTTTAATAAACCCTCTTGTAGCTTATATTTATGGCGATAGTCCTTTTCTGCGCGCAAATAAGTTAAATATTGCGCATTCATCCGCTTATTGGCTGAATAATCAGTATCCACTTCTTTTAAAATTCGTCTTAGGGTTTTAGTGAACTCAGCAATTTTTGCATTATAGGCGCCTTTGCTTGTGTTAATGAGTCCAAAGTTGCTAGGAGCAATAGTACCATTGAAATAAGCATCTACACTTTGAGCAAAGACACTGTTAGGTAAATGGACTTCTCCAAGAAAATCATCCAACTGCAGCGCCGGAAAAAAATTACTGTAGGCAAGAGTAATATCCAGTTTTGCTGCTTTTAAGGCATATTCTGCCATTTTCATATCAGGACGATTACTTAAAACCTGAGTAGGTAAACTCCCTGGTTTAAAATGGCTAAAATCTAATTGTGCAAAATTATTTTTAGATTGTATAGGTCCAGGGTTAGCATTAATTAAATAACGAAGCGCATTTTCGCTGACAACAATATTATGTAAGATAGGTTGTATCTGAGCAGAAATTTGCAGTTCGTCAGAGTGAAGTTGTGCCAAATCAATTTCATTAGCTAAACCAATGTTGATGTCTTGCTCGCTCAAAGTAATTAAGGATTTCATATCCTTATCTAATTGCCGTATTAAACGTACTTGTTCTAATTGCGCCATCAGCGTGAAATAAGACGCCGCCACTTGGCCTATTACCGCTAAACGCATTCCTGAAAAAGCGGCTTGATAAAAGTTAACATAATACTTGGCTTGCTTTTGTTGTGAGTAAAGCTGCATGATATTCACTACATAATAAGGCCATATACCATAGAAGCCACCGGGCGCCCCAAGAGCGGGGTTTGTTGAATACCCTCCATAGGGCTTAATAACGGGGATCCAACTGAGCTTCACTTGTTGTAAGGCCCCTTGCGCTTGTTGCAGATTGGCTATAGCCACATGAATATCGTTATTATTCCTTAAGCCCTCATCGATTAAGAGATTTAACTCCTGATCATGAAATTGCTGCCACCAAGCAAGATAAGGCAAGTTTTTGATGGGTTTATAGGCTTTTGTACTCGAGGGGAATTGAGGAGGCACTGTGCTGACCTGATGTTCCGCTTTTTTAGTGCAGCTTAATAATCCTCCTAGCAATAAGATGGAGAATATTGTCCTTATTTTCATGCGTTATCTTTATAAAAAAGAAATTCTTAAGTAATTGATTCATGCTACACAAATCCTTGCGATCAAGCTAGATGAATAAAATTAGGAAGGTAAATTTTGATAGCTTTTCCAGAAAGACGAATGACCAACAAATGAATAAAATGTTTACATAAAGAACAAATTAAGCTATAGTTATTCTTTTTCAAGTCCCAGTACGAGAAATGAAACTAAACTTATTCAAGAAGTCCAGTTCAATAAAAAGCATTAAACGCATTTTCGAAAAGAATCTTCGTATTCACTATGAAGAGATTTCCGTTATGGCTCAACTATGGGAAATTATTAAAAACACCAATATTTTAATAAAAAAAATGGACATTCAAACCAAGCATGAACTGTTAAAAAAAATAGTATTAAGTAAGCACGCTTTCGAACAAGTACTTAAACATGAACAAGATCCTTATGCCCTCAGACAATGGCTATATAGTGAGCTTATAAGACGTAAACCATGCTGGGATTCAGCTTTTAACTCCCCTATTCGTAGTGCGTGGATGAGTAGGTTGTTCCAACAACAAAAATTTTTTAAAGATGAGAAAGAAGGGATGGAGCCAGTCCAGGTATGTGGTTTTACAATATCCTCTTATTTACCTTATGATTTTAAAACGAACAAGCAGGTTGCTATTTGGTTTAGCACTGATCCTAAAATTGCTCTTCGTCCAAAAGAAAAAGAAGCTTTGATTAAACGTTCTTTTTATTCTCAAGGTAATGAAGTACTTATTTATAGTTCTCTTCTATTAGAAGAAACAGCAAAAAATGAACTACTAGATTTTGCTAAACAATATAAGATTAAACTTATTGATATTGATTTTTTACCTGTGCAATTAAGCCCCCCCTCACAAAGACTTTTAGAGAAAGCAAAACTTGAACTAAACTATTTAAATAAAGGAGGGAACCCAGCTGCCGCCTCTGATTTAATACGTTGGATACCTGAATTGATGATGGGCTCTGTGTATGCAGATATCGATTTACCTATCGATCCTAGGAAAATACACTCTAATAAGAGTTCTGGCACCTCTTTTAAAGCCGGCCTTCCCGTGGTATTAAATATGGGCTCTATCCAAAAGAGTACTAATAAAAAAAGAGTAGTGGAAACTTGTTCCATTAATACCGATATTATGGCTTACAGTACTCACCCCAATACTCATTTATTTATGGAAAGAGTGGGCTCCTTCCTCTTAGATGCACATGATGATCCTTTCACCGCGTTGATCAATGCAGCAACTTTTAGCAATGCAAAAATAAAGATATCTCAGACTGCGGCGTTTAAAGCGCTTCAAGCCCGCAATAATGCAAACATTTTTGATTTAAGATTGGTCATTAGTAATTGCAATAATTTAAAACATTTTTATGAGCTATTAGGTCCAGAGCTTTTTAGAGAATCATTTAATACAATATTTACACCCTATACTATGGAGCTAATAATTACTAATTGCTCTGATAATTTACCCATACCCAATAAGCTCTTATTAGTAGCGCAGCCTAAACTTACTCACAAAATGAACTCTTTAAAACAAAGTTTTTATAAAGACTTGGTTATGGAAATTACAGGTCCTGGTGCAATTTATACTGCATTTGGAGGAAAGAAGACGTTCCTCGATGTAGTTCATCAACCACATCTTAATATCCCCATTTCAAAACCCCGTGTTTGGGAAGGCTATGCTTGTGTTAATGGCGTGACCGCATTTACTTCAGATAATATTCCCTCATGGAGAACTTCAAAAAAACAATTTGACCAAACTGTCTATAATACCGACGGACTTTCTTGGATGCCTTCTTTCTAATTTTATCTCCCCCACTACTCATATAAGTGCCATTAAGTTACCGTAAGTTTCGAATAAGTATAATTATATAAATGTGTGCTGTGTTTAAAGATCCGCACTCACGCGATGTCTTATCCACCAGGCTAGTCCAAGGGTAGATAAGACAGCTAAATAAACACCTATCGTTTGCCATGACTCACCTACTAACTGCAGGGCATCAGGACTATGGAGGAGAGAAAAGGGAATAGCTAAAAACACATCCATCAGTGCTGAGCCCGCAACTAAACCACAAGCAATTAAAGTTCCTTTTTGCTTTCGTATAGTCTGTTCGTCTGCAGGAGCAGCTCTTTTTTGTAAGTGTTTTTGTACTAATAAAGCAATCATTCCGCCAATGAAAAGTGGCACTGAGGAGGAAAGAGGTAAATACATTCCTATGGCAAGACCTAAAATAGATAGGTTTAAAATCTTTTTTACATTAAAAATTCGATTGATAATAAGTGCAAGTAAAATAATGCCTGCACCAACAAACATCATATTCCAAGGCAAGGTATTTCTAAATACTGCCTCGGTTATAGCGGCCATTAAGGCGGCGGTAGGAGCAGGCAAAGATTGGGCAATATCCATACCTTCATGGGGCATAACGCCGGCGATACCATAGACATTAAATAATAACTGCATAACAGGTGGAATTACTAAAGCCGAAATAATAACCCCTAAAAGTAACATTACTTGTTGCTTCCAAGGAGTAGCGCCTACGAGCTGACCTACCTTTAAATCCTGAGTATTATCATTAGCAATAGCCGCAATCCCTGTTACTACAGAGCCGATAACAATGGTAATGGCTTCTGCGGCATGAATCTGTTCGGGACTTAAAGGCAAAGGCAATAAATGATCAATAAGGGTTAAAAGCAACCAGGCAGCAAAGAGCATACCAGAAATAACAATGGAACTACCAGGGCTTGCAGTAACACCTACCATCCCTGAAAAATAAGCAGTAATTACTGAAAATAAAAAGCCCACAAACAGTACATATAAGACACCTAAAAAGACAATAGTCGGTGCATATTCATGATCTAGCCCCGCCTGGGGTAAGGGAAAAATAAATTGAAAGAATAAAAACAAGACAGCAGCCATAAACCCTATTCCCATTAAAATAAAGGCCATAGGTAAATCCTTATCGGTACGAGGAATTTGTAGCGATAATTTTCTTTTAGAATTATAGGCTCGTAAAGAAGCTCGAATACTGGAAGACAGGGGTTTAATTAATTTTAAAAAAGTCCACATTCCAGCAAACAACATAGCGCCAATACCTAAATAGCGCATTTCACTACTCCATAATAAGGAAGAAGCTTGTTCTACTGAGTGATGGTTTAATAACTCTGGGTAAAACTGACTGACAATAGGTAAAGCAATTAACCAAGAAATTACCGCACCTAAAAAAATACTAATGGCCATGTCATGGCCCACTAAATACCCTGCACCAATCATCGTTGCCGAAAACCCAGCCCCTACTCCAAATAAAGAACGTTTAACAACAAACAAATAACTCCAACTGCTCGCAATGACTTTAAAGCCTAATTGTAATAGCTCAATAAGAGCACCAATTGCTCCTCCAATAAAAATGTCTTTAATTCCTGCTTTCTCAGCAGAAGACTTCAATACTTCAGCAATGGCTCGTCCTTCCGGAAATTTTAATGAGGGATCATTCACTAAAAGACGACGCAATGGAATTGAAAATAGAACACCTAAAATACCACCACAAGCGGCAATAAAAAAATTAGTGAAATAATCAAAGCCATGCCAATAACCAATAATCACTAGAGCAGGGATTGTATAAACAATACCACCAGCCACGGCTTCACCAGCAGAAGCGGCAGTTTGCACGGCATTATTTTCTAGAATGGTAGAGTTTTTAAAAAAACGTAAAATTCCCATGGAAATAATAGCAGCAGGAATTGAGGCAGAAGTCAAAATACCTAACTTCAAAGCCAAATAGGCATTAGACATCGCCAGTAATACAGTTAAAAGGATTGCTAAGATAATGACGCGAAACGATAATTCAGCTACATTTTTCTCTGCGCTAATAAATGGAGTATCAGCCATTAATTACTCCACAAGGTTTTAAGAAGATCAGGTTTTACTAGTGGAGAAATTATTGACAAAGGAATATCCACTGTTTGATCACCATAGACATAAGCAGCTACTTGGTAGGTATTAAATAAAATTCCCAGCCCTTTATCGGTGAAATACCATACGCTGTAATTTTCTATACTAGGTTTAGTACCCTCTTGAATCCATTTAGCATCGGAAATTTTTTTCCCAGTGATGGCTTTTTTACAAAAATTAGCTATCGTTTTTAAATAATCTGCCTGAGGAAGAAATAAGTCAGCAAGCGCTACTTTATCCCCTTTTAAAAAGTTTTGAATTACTACGCTATTTAAGGGATGAGCAGCCCCTTTATGATAGATAGAAACATCAAAACGAAGGCTTAAAGCTGTTTTAGCATTATAGAGAACCGTATAGCTTACATTTAATCCTGTTTTTCCTGGTGCATCGGCAGGAGTATCTTCATCCTCTGAGAGCTCATTTAAAAAACTCTTTTGCGTTTCCTCAATAAATTGTTTTAGCGCGGCATTCACTTTGTCTTCTGCAAAACCTTGCGGATATTTAATATCAATAATATAAGTTGGCGTTTCTTGCTGAATTACTACTGAATTAATAGTCTCAGCGCAGACTGTATTAGCAAACAAGAAAAGACCCGCAGCAATTTTTAAAATAGTGTTTAACATTATTAATTCCTAATCATTAGCAGCAACCCATTGCCCAGCAATCATTGTCTTATGGGGTAATGGATAAGCAAAGTAATAACAAAGCGCAGCGGAATCCTTGACTGACCATAAATTTAAATCCGCTACTTTACCTACAGCAATACTACCTAGTTCATCAGCAATACCTAAAGCTCGAGCTGCTTGAAAGGTGACAGCAGACAACACTTCAGGCACGGTTAAAGAAAAAAACTGGCAAGCCATATTCATCATTAACTGTAAAGACGTAGTGGGTGAAGAGCCGGGATTAGAATCAGTGGCAATTGCTATCCCCACACCAGCTGCACGCAATAAAGCAATTGGAGGTACTCTTTTCTCACGTAAAAAATAATAGGCTCCAGGAAGTAAAACCGCTACTGTATTAGCTTGTGCCATTGCGCTAGCACCGTCAGCCCCTAAAAACTCTAAATGATCACAGGACAAAGCGCCGAAGCGTGCAGCCAAGACGCTAGCACCTAGATTTGATAATTGCTCAGCATGACACTTTATTGGTAATCCTAAAGCTTGTGCACTTAGAAAAATTTGCTCCGTTTGCTCTAAACTAAAAGCAATCGACTCGCAAAATACATCCACCGCATCAGCCAAGCCCATTTCTTTAACTGCAGGCATCATTTTATTGCAGACCACATCCACGTAAACTTGGCTATTATCTTTAAATTCCGGCCCAATAGCATGTGCGCCCAAAAAGGTTGTTTTTACTCTCAGACCTGTGAGCTCACCTAAACGTTTCGCCACACGCAACATTTTCAATTCATTGATTAAATCTAAGCCATAACCCGATTTAATTTCAAGGGTGGTTACCCCTTCTTTTTTTAAAGCAAGAATACGCGGTAAAGATTGTTCTAGTAATTCTTCTTCGGAAGCAGCACGTGTTTGTTTTACCGTAGATAAAATCCCACCGCCTGCTTTTGCAATCTCTGCATAACTAACGCCTTCTAATTTTAACTTGAACTCAGAAGCTCTATCACCTGCATAAACTAAGTGAGTATGACAATCAATCAAGCCAGGAGTTAGTAATTGACCATAGCAATCCTCCCGAGCTTCGGCATGATCACGCAAATTTTGGGGTAAATCCGATACTGGTCCACACCATAAAATTGTACCTTCTTTTATAGCAAGCGCCTGATCCTGTAACTGCTGCCCCTGTTCATCTATAGTAGTAGCATTGAATAATAAATAATCACAAGAAAACATTATAGGTCCCAATGTGGTACTTCATGAGGTGCTCTAAGCCACGCTGCATGATGACTGCTATCATAAATATCCCATTCTTTAGATAGATAGGTTTTTTTATCAAGATCTAATAAAAGCCAAGCTAAAAACTCAGCTACTGTTTCAGCAGAAAGCAGTCGATTGCTATGCTTTAAGTTTTTATAAAACTTAGTTTGCTCGACATCCATATTCTTTGCTTCTCGAGCCATCGTTTGCATGCCAGTATCTACTATTCCAGGCATCACACTAGCAAAAGCAATCTCTTCACACTCCAGTTGCCAACATTTAGTAAGCATCGATAAGGCTGCTTTGGAAACGCAATAAGCAGCCCAAGCTTTAATTGCAAAATAAGCAGCTCCAGAACCTATGTTAAGTACACGGCCATTAATTAATTGCTTGTAGAGTTTTTGCGGAAGAAAAAGTGCTGCGTCCAAATTGGTATTTAAGGTTTGATGCCAATCATTGATAGCCATTTCTTTTAAAGACACAATGGGTTGTAAGGTTCCTGCATTATTTACTAAAGCACTAATATGAGGCACATCATTCACTCTTTGCACTAATAAATTGATACCTTCGACGCTAGAAACATCGGCACAGAGGTATTCTATTGAGGGAAAGCGAGACGCTGTTTCTTTTAAAAATTCTTGACGACGCCCTACTATTAACACGGATTTATCACGATTTGCTAAGGTGATAGCCAAGGCTTTACCTAGACCACTCCCTCCCCCTGTAATAATAAACACGTTCGCCTCATTCAATGATATTGCTGATAAGGCGCATAATACCAGACATTAAACGAACTTTGCATAATTTTATAAGGGATGAATAAGAGGAATTTTTTAAGTACAATCTGAAAAATGACAGCAAACGAATAATCTTCATTGAAATGAAAGGAGCTAAGATGTTTTCCGATTTGCCTTATTATGAACAAGCAAAACCATCCTTATGGCAAGGAAGAAATGATACCCCCAATCCGGAACGATTTTTTCAAAAAATTTCCTTCATTAATGAGCTAAAAGAACTTATCGATTATAAAAAGAGTACTGTTTTTATTGGTTTCGCAAGTGATGCGGGCATTATTCGCAATTCCGGTAGACCAGGCGCTAAATTAGGGCCGGATCAAATAAAAAAGCATTTAGCTAAATTGCCCTGCCCTAAAAATGGACCCTACATCGATTTAGGCTCAATAATTTGTGAGAACGATGAATTAGAATCTGCTCAAACTCAATTTGCTAAGCTCATTGATTATTGCCACCAAAATGGCCATACCACCGTTGCCTTTGGTGGAGGGCATGAAATTGCTTGGGCACATTATCAAGGACTTTCAGCCTCTTACCCCAAACTAGGTATCATTAATTTTGATGCTCATTTTGATATAAGACCCTATGCTCCAGGACAAAAAGGGACTTCCGGTACTCCTTTTTCCCAAATTGCGGCTTATTGTGAAGAAAAAAACCGCTCTTTTGACTATTGTTGTATCGGGATTCAACATTTAGGTAATACCCCCTCTTTATTTCGCCGAGCCGAAGAATTAAAAGTACAATACTTATCAACAGAAGAGTTAATGCAACAAAGCTTAGCTTGGCAAATGGCTTTTTTAGATGACTTTATGTTAAACCTAGATTACATTTACCTCAGCATCTGTCTCGATGTATTTGCGGAATGTTTTGCACCGGGAGTTAGTGCCCCTCAACCACTAGGTCTTAGTCCTTGGCAAACACTCCCCATGTTGAAATACATTATGCAAAGTGGCAAAGTAGTGAGCATAGATGTAGCAGAGCTATCCCCGCCTCTAGATCAAGAAGAAAAAACTGCTAGACTAGCGGCTTTGATTGTCGCAGAATTACTAAATACCAATTAAGGAGTGTATTTCATGAAGAATACTATAGTGTGGGGTGCTTTATTCACTTTACTATACGCCCAGGCACAAGCTGAGACACAACCAGCAGCTATCACTACAACCCCCGCAACAAGTACTATAGCACCAGCTCAACCCGCTACCCCAACTGTAGCACCTACAGAAACGAGCCAGCCCGCAGCAGCTATTAATTGTGACTATAAAATAGCAGCTAGTACTAAGACTATTGATCAATCTATAGTTTTAACCTGGTCGGAAAAAGCAACCACACAAGCCTTTGATTTGGATCCTACTAATTTAGATACGCAAATGAAAAGCTTAGAAAATTGTTTTACAGAACAAGGATGGACTGGTTTTAGCACCGCTTTGCAAAAATCAGGAAATCTAGACTCGATTAAATCCCAGAATTTGACTGTAAGTAGTCAAATAGATGGTCAAGCAACGATGGATGAAGCTAAAGATAACCAATGGAAACTCACTTTACCTTTACAAGTAGTATATCAAAATGACAAGGAAAAGGTGACACAACTTCTCACCATAAAATTGACTGTAAGTCGTAAAGTAAGCGGGGATTTAGGTATTACTCAAATGATTGCCACCCCTCGTGTAAGCGCTGCGACTCAGGCTAATACAACAACTGCTCCTACTCCGTCTAACACTACTACTCCAGCAGCAGCTACTCCTAGCGATAATACAAGTGTGCCCACTACTGCGACTCCAAACGGTACGCCTACAACACCTACTACCCCTACTGCGCCTGCTATTGGCGATCCTTCGGCACAACCTACACCCAATGCGAATACACCAGTAGATCAGCCGCAACCAACAACTACTCCTACAACACCTAACCCCTAATAAAAGTAATAACCCATCATTATTAATGATGGGTTATTACTTAATAATGTACGTGGGGTTGTTTTAATGAATTCAAATCAAACACACAATAAATTAGCCGTGGTCCTGCTTCCACCTAATCTTATTTGCTATTTTCGTTTATTCACTTTGTTGCTTTCATTGTATATGCTAAAACAAACACAACATCCTATATTCTGGATCTTTGTTTTAGCTCTAAGTGATAGTTTGGATGCCCTAGACGGGTATTTAGCACGCAGATTAGAGGTATCGTCTCATTTGGGACAGATCTTAGATTATACCTGTGATAGATTAACCCTAAGCGGCGGGATGCTACTTTGTGCTCTATTTTTTCCTAATTATTGGTTTATATTTTTATTAATTACTTTATTGGATATTGGTAGCCATTACGTACATCTTAAGGCTACTTATTTAAATGGAAATGACAATCACAAAAGCATTAATGCGTCCATGCCTAAAATACTACGCTACTATTACGGCAATCGCATTACATTATTTATAAGCTGTTTCATGCACGATTTCTTTATTTGTAATTTTATTACCTATCATTATTTCCCCAATGCACTCTTAGTAAAAATAATCTTTATAATTACCTTCCCTTGGTTTATTTTTAAAATAATAGTGCATATTACACAACTGTATCAGTCCCTACAGCAGATTATTGTCAAGGATATAAACGAAAAAAATTTACTCACAATAAGAAACAATGACTTATAAAGAAAGACATCGACAATTCCTTTTATTTATCCTCGCAGGTAGTCTTGCCGGAGTAGTCAATTTTTTCTTTAGGATTTTAGTAAATGCTTGGGTTAGTTTTTCCGTAGCCATTAGTTTAGCCTATTTGGTAGGGATGTTGACGGCTTTTATACTAAGCAAAGCCTTTGTATTTCCAAAAACGAAACAACCCTTACACCGCATGTTTTTTACCTACACCATTATCAATTTATTAGGTCTAGTACAAACCTTAATTATTTCTTTAGCCTTTGCCAACTATATTCTGCCCGCCTTAGGCATACATCATTATATTCATGAAATTGCTCATGCTATAGGTTTAATTGCTCCCGTTTACATCAGTTACCTAGGTCATAGAAAATACACTTTTCGCTAAATACCTCTGATTTTTCTTTATCTTTTTTTCTGTTAAAGTAGTGTAATAACAATAAATTAATGTGAGTTCCATATTATTTTGGATATTGATAAATATAAAAATTTATTATACGTAGCCTTGATGTAGCGCAGCGTAATCAAGGTTTTCTATTAAAGCGATACTCAAACAGATAAAAATACATTAATATTTTTTTAATAAAGTAAATACGTTTAGAAAACCTTGATTACGCTTTGCTGCATCAAGGCTACATTTATATAAATAATATCGAATTCACATTAAATTAATATCCATCGCTGCCTAGTTAAGTATCTCTTGGAGCCTATATGAATAATGAATTAAGTAAGATTGCTCTATTGGATACCTTGAGTGAAAAGGAACTAAGCCTTTGCGCAGAGCAGATAGAAAAAAAGGAATTTAAAAAAGATGAGTATATTATTCATCAGGGAGATACTGATAAAGACGTATACCTTATTACCCAAGGTCAAGTAGGTGTTTTTAAAAGAAAAGAAGGTTCATCGCAAGAATATCAAATTGCCACTCTTTCTACTGGCGATGTATTTGGTGAATTAGCACTCATTGATAATGCACCCCGCTCTACCTCTATAAAAGCCATAGAAGATATTCATTTACTTTATTTAGCTGCGCCCCGTATTAGTAAATTAATTCAACATCATTCCATTTACTGGAAGCTTAGTCAAAAAATATTATTAAAACTCAGTGCACGTGTACGCTATACCAACGAAGTGATTGTTAGTTCCTTGGAAAAAGAACTTGAACAGAAAAAAACGCAGCTCATTGCCGGTAATTTTATGGTACTGATGTTGGTGATGCTCACTTTATTTACTTTTTTATTAAAGGGAATGAGTTACCTCACTCAATTATTAGGCACAGCCTCAATGATTACCACAGTGGCTATGCTTCTTTTATTTTTTATCTTTTGGATTAGTGCAAAAAGAACGGGTTATCCCTTAAGTTTCTTTGGTTTCTCAACAAAAAATTGGGCGGCTAATTTTTTAGAGTCGGTATTATGGACTGCCCCTATTTTACTTTTAATGACCGTAGCCAAGTGGCTACTTATTATGAATGTCCCTAAGTATGCGCCCATTGAATTGTTTAGTTTAGGACAATCAGCTGTTTCTAAACCCGGGGCAAGTCAAATAGTAATTATTTTAATGTCCTTTGCCTATGTGTTTATTTCAAGTCCCATTCAGGAAGTATTGTTTAGGGGCGGATTGCAAAGTTGCTTGCAATTTTTCCTCCAAAGTAAGCACCGTAATTTATTAGCCAATATTACTACTAATTTAATTTTCGCTATGATGCATTTAATTTTATCTTATCAATTAGCCTTATTAGTCTTTGTTATTGGTTTTTTCTGGGGCTGTTTATATCAAAAGCAAAAAACTTTAGTAGGAGTTATTACTTCTCATATTTTAATCGGAGTATGGGCCTTTTTTATTTTAGGAATCCAATCGATTGTTATGGCAAAATAAATCACAATTTGCAAAGCTTGAATAACATCGTCTCTTTATAGGAATTTTATGCTTGATCTTATGCAACCCCCCTTATTTAATGCTCAACTTACACGAACTCTTGGCTATACTACTTATCAAGGGGCTGAAATTGGCGAATGTCTTGCCATTGCAAAACAAATAGAACCAGGCAATCGCGAAAGCTGGTATGAACAATGGCTAAAGCTGGCAAATAATAATTTATCTAGGGCTGAAATCCATAGTAATAAGGGCCAGAAACTGGATGCCAAATTAGCCTTTTTACGCGCCTCAAACTATTATCGAACTGCTTATTTTTTTCTTGAAGATGAACCTGATGATAGCCGAATTGAAGCTGCGCTAGAACTGAGTATTAAGACATTCCAGAAAGCGACTGATTTTTTTGATTCCCCTGTTGAACAAGTGGCCATTCCCTTTGAAAAAATGAGCCTACCAGGATATTTATATTTAAGTCCCTCAAAGAATAATGCACCTAAACCCCTAGTAATTGATACTGGCGGCGGTGATGGTACAAAAGAAGAGTCTTATTTTAATGCGGTAGAAGCCTTAGAAAGAGGATTTCATTGTTTAACTATTGAAGGACCAGGGCAAGGCAGTGTTTTACGCTTAAATAAAATTCCCTTCATTCCTGATTGGGAGCGGGTAATTGAGAAAGTAGCAGCGTGTCGCCTGTTTTTGAGAAACCTGCCGGGACATCCAAGTCCCCGGCAGGTACAAAAACAGGCGACAAGTATGCCTCCGGCGGCCCTGGCCGTCCTGGTCCCCCTTGATTTTGATCCCCCTTCGGGCCTCAAAATCTACGCT
>CANJQE010000061.1 GCA_947476305.1 Legionellaceae bacterium | reverse complement strand
CGTAGATTTTGAGGCCCGAAGGGGGATCAAAATCAAGGGGGACCAGGACGGCCAGGGCCGCCGGAGGCATACTTGTCGCCTGTTTTTGTCCCTGCCGGGGACTTGGATGTCCCGGCAGGTTTCTCAAAAACAGGCGACACGCTGCAGACCTTGTTGTCTTGCTTTGTTTAATAGGCTGTACAATAAGCCTAATAATTCATTAAAAATATCTTTCCCTCCTTTCCCCCCTTTAAATAGGGAAGGGAGGGCTTTTAAGGTTGCTTTTAAAGATGCGCCCGTATTACCAACGATAAAGGCACCGAAGGCTGCTCCGCAAATAATGAGCAGCTCTATAGGTTGAAATATGGCCGCAAGATGACCTCCTGACAGAGCAAATCCCCCAAAAACGCAGAGGAAAATTGTTAGATAACCTATTATCAGTGACATGTTTGGTCCATCCTAAATCGTTGTTATTCTATTATTGCGTCATATAATCATGTACTACTTTCCCATAGGGTAAGGTGAGATCAGATTGGATATGTAAAGCACTGATTACCCGACGTACTGGTAAATCTGCTACTGGTGCTAAAGCATGGTGTGCTAATTCCAATTGTGCTGGTCCACTCCAGGCTCCTTTTACAGTTATATCTGATAAATAGTATTCAACAAGCTCACAAATTCGCGTACTTCCATCCACATGAGGAATGATTTTAAGTAAATAATTAGGAGCGTTCATTGATTCTAACACTTTTTTAGTATCTACGGTTTCGTATTTATATCCCATAGTAGCTGTTGCAATTCTAAGCGAACCATAGTCTAAGGTACCTAAAAGCGTTTCGTGGACTACTTCTAATTTGGGACTAGCTAATTTCTTTGGAAACCCCCAAACTTCACGGCCACCGGCAATAGGAGGATGGTCATCTAAATACATGGCGTGCGAGTAACCTCCCATTTTTCCTTTATAGCGTACCGGTATGATTTGCCCGGATTCCGTATAATCACCAAAACCTGTGGAATCCGGCATACGAATAAATTCGAATTTTACAATGGGTTCAGTTACTTCAAGAGGTTCTGGTACTACTTCCCTTAATAATTCTATATCTGTTTCATAAGTAATAATCAAAAACTCTCTATTATTGAAACGATAAGGCCCCTTAGGATAGGCAGGGCTATTAATCGGCATTGCAAAGGCTTTTTCTCTAACTGCTGCTTCTTTCATGGTTGTCTTCCTTTTTTAAAGTTTTTATGGGTGCCATTTCATGAATAGCAATCCCTTCCGTTGCAGAGATAGGCTGAAGCCAAGGAGCGAGTTTTGCTGCTTTTTTACCATCTTGGTAGCCCTTAGCCATACGTTCTTTAATTGTTTTATAAGAGAACTCATAGTCTTTCGACGATAGTTCACTAATGTCTTCTTGATATAAGAAATGGACAAGGGATATAGTGGATTGATGTCCTCTCGACATACATAATTTTAATTCAGGTTTAGAGCGTTCGCTATGAGGAACATACTGAGACAATAAATGAATAGAGTTTTTTAGCTCTTGAATTTGCTGATATAATGTTATTATTTTGTTAAATTTACTTGAAAATTCAATGTCTTTTTTACGCTTCATTATTTCGTCAAGATTAGTAGGATTTAATCCATAGCTATTAAATAAATTCACCATAAAACAAAGAACATGTTTTTGTTCTTGATTTCCCAGAATATGGCTAATAGGGGTATTATTAGAAATTCCACCATCCCAATAAAATTTACCATTCACTTCTACAGCAGGAAAACTGGGGGGTATGGCCCCGCTGGCCATAATATGTTCTGGGCCAATTTTTTCTTGATGAGAATCAAAATAAATCATTTCTCCACTAGAAATTTCCACTGCCCCAACACTAAGACGGGTTACTTTCTTAGAGTTTATTCTATCGAAGTCAACAAATTGTTCTAAGGTGCTCCGTAAGGGACTAGTATCGTAATAACTAATTTGATCGGCTCTATTATGAACGTTCATCTCGGGAAGAGGAAAGCGAGGGGAAAAAAATCCTGGTTGACCAAAAAATAGTGAGGAATGAGCAGCGAGTAAATGTTCTACTCTTCTCATTGGTATAGTTTCAGTTAAATCAAAGGCTGGCATCATATTGTGGGTCGCAATAGCTTCCCAAAATTGATACATTTTTTCTACACGCAGGTTTTCAGGATTGCCCGCAGCAATAGCCGCATTGATAGCGCCAATTGACGTACCTACAAACCAGTTAGGATAATAGCCCGCTTCATCTAAGGCATGGAGAACACCTGCTTGATAGGATCCTAAAGCACCTCCTCCTTGGAAGGTGCAGGCTATATAATTGTATTGCGGTTTATTCTTCTTATTTTTCGCTGTGGGCATGAGGCCTACTCCATAAACCATCCGTGACTTACTACTAAAGATTGCCCTGTTAAAGCATTTGACGCAAAAGATGCGAAAAATAAAGCGGTTTGTGCCACATCATCCGTCGTTGTAAATTCCCCATCAACTGTATCTTTCAACATAATTTTTTTAACTACATCCGCTTCGCTAATACCTAATTCTTTAGCTTGTTCAGGAATTTGTTTATCGACTAAAGGTGTTCGAACAAAGCCTGGGCAGATAACATTAGCACGAACATTATGAGCAGCGCCTTCTTTCGCTACTACCTTACATAAACCAAGTAAACCGTGTTTGGCAGTGACATAGGGCGCTTTAAGCATAGAGGCTTCTTTAGAGTGAACAGAACCCATATAAATAATACTGCCGCCTTTGCCTGTGTACATATGCTTTAATGCTGCTTTTGTAGTTAAAAAAGCACCGTCCAATTGAATAGCCAACATTTTTTTCCAATCGGAAAAAGCCAATTTATCTACGGATTGAATGATTTGAATGCCGGCATTACTGACTAATACATCGACGCTACCAAAGCGATCCGCTACCGCATCAATACCTTGATTCACTTGATTTTCGTCAGTGACGTTCATAGTAACTGCCATAGCTTGTCCGCCTAAGGCCTTTATTTCATCGACGACAAGATTGGCTTGATCAAGATTTAGGTCGGCAATCGCCACTTTAGCGCCAGCTTTAGCATAAACCAAAGCAATTTCTTTCCCTATTCCGCTAGCGGCCCCAGTAACAATTGCTGTTTTATTCGTTAATTTCATTATAACAATCCTTGTATTTATTTTTCATTAAATTCAGTATAGCAATAGTAATTTTATCTTGCTGAATATTTATAAAGAATATTTTTCTATTTGAAAATAAAAAGAATTTTTAATCTCTTGCCTTAGCTAAGATAAATGTAAGGCAAGAAATTATTTAGGCTATAACAGGACTATCTATAGTAACGACCACCACGGTAACCACCTCGATAATAGTTATTACGATTATAACCACTGCGGTAATAATTGTTACCGTAATAGCCACCGCGATAATAAGCATTACGATAATAATTATTATCCTGTTGTTGGCCAATTGCATTACCTAATAAAGCGCCTGTACCCGCACCCAGCACGGTCCCAAAAGCGCTGCCCCCAGAAACTGCATAACCAAGCCCTGCACCAGCGGCAGCTCCGGTAGTTGTACCTACTTCCGTATTAGTACATCCTACAAGACCAGCAGTACCTACCCCTAAACAAAATACAGCTGTAATTATTTTTTTCATGGTAACGTCCTTTTGTTTTATTATCATTCAGTAAAAATAATAGTACAAAAAAAACATGTTGTGTTAAAAATATATGCAAGTTAATCTAAAAAATACCACTTTTAATTAAGGATATTTAGGATATCTTTTAGGGTTATTAGCAATAAGAGCTAGGGTAAATAAGTTATTTAGAGTTTTGAAATTTACTCCGACCCTATTTTTCCAGTAGTATGAAGAAATCAAAAACAAAAAATGGGGTAGATAATGTTCCGAGGGAGTATAGTAGCTTTAGTTACACCAATGCGTGATGATAAAGTGGATGTTAATCGTTTGCGTGAGCTCGTTGAGTTTCATTTGGAAATGGGCACTCATGGCTTTGTTGCTGCAGGAACTACTGGCGAGTCAGGCACTTTATCACATGGTGAAAAATTATTAGTTATCAAGACAGTGATAGAGCAAACTAAAGAGCGTGTTCCCGTCATTGCAGGAACGGCAATGAATGCAACTAAAGAATGTATTACGCTGACGCAAGAGGCAATGGAATGTGGTGCGCATGCAGCTTTGATTATGACCCCGGCGTACATAAAACCCACTCAGGAAGGCTTGTTTCTGCATTACTCTGCTATTGCTCAATCAGTACCGATGCCTATTATTTTATATAATGTTCCTGGAAGAACGGCTTGTGATTTATTACCGGAAACAGTAGCCCGTTTAGCAAAAATTTCCAATATTGTAGGCATTAAAGAAGCTACGGGGCAAATGACTCGTTTACAGCAGATTTTACGTCTTACTGAAAATAGCCTTGATGTATATAGTGGTGATGACTTAACAGCGGCTCATTGGATGTTAGCTGGCGCTAAAGGGGTTATCTCAGTAACGGCTAATGCAGCGGCTAAGTTAATGGCAAAAATGTGTGATTCAGCGATGGATGGTGATAGTGCAGCCTGCTTGCGTTTGCACGAACAATTAATGCCTTTACATGAATTAATGTTTGTTGAAGCGAACCCTATTCCCGTAAAATGGGCGATGCAGCGAATGGGTTTGATTGAGGGGGATATCCGTTTACCTTTAACGCCATTATCAGCCCCACATCATACTGCTTTAGAACTGACGTTGAAAAGTTTAGAATTAATTTAATGGGGAATTGTGTGAAGAAATTATGTTGTTTAGCTCTTGGTTTGTTGGCCTTAGTTAGTTGTTCTAAATATTCGAGTAATGGTGAGAGTTTGTATTTACAAAGTCGTAATGGACAGAAGGTAGAAGTGCCTCCTCCTTTAACCAGCTCCAGTATTAGTAATTTTTATGACTTGCCTGAACAAACTCAAAATGCAAAAGTAAATGTTGAGCCTCCAATAGAAGCTACAACGTTCTAGAGCCTAGAAGAGCGAAAGGGCGGAGCTTTAGGAAGATAAAGAGCGCCTATACTGAAAGCTAATAAGCTCGAAGAATAATAAGAGGGATTTAATCATGACACCATTAGAATCGGGTGAACTGTTAATAATACAAGAGTTGTCCCAACGTATGGTTGAGGCACAACGGCAAATTAGGATTCTTGATAGTATCAAATGGAATGATTCAATAAGAGAAGATTTTTTCAAAAATAAAGCTAAAAAGCTTCCTCAAATTGATAAGGAATATTATGACAGTATGCCCTTACCTTTTAATGTCGCGGACAAACAAGAAGAGTATCGTATCATTTTACGTGATGCGCAAAATCAATTAGGCCAGTATTCTACAGTCACTCGCTTGATACGTCGTCAGTGTGAAGAGTACTCGAGGGCGGCGCAAATGTTGGCTGTTCGAGGAACACCCTCTTTTAGCGAATTAGCGATGGAGTTATACGGTAGCCCCAATGATGTGTTTTATGCCGGGGGCCCACGTATGTGTGAAATGGGAACCCTTTTATTTGATGTATTGACCAATTTAAATGTGCAATTACAATCGGAAGCCGATGTCAAACGTCATACTCCAGAACAAGCACAGGAAATATTACAGGCGCGATTAGGTCATTATTTTGATAAGCATCCAAGCAAAGTGACCGTAATGATTAGTGATGGTATGGTCGCTGATGCGTCTGCGGGTGCTGATAGTATTAAGCTAAGCCAACAGGCAATGTTTAGCGATAGAGACATACGTTATCTGGAGGTTCATGAAGGTTGGGTTCATGTAGGAACGACGCTAAATGGTTCAATGCAGCCTTATTGTTCCTTTCTATCCAAAGGCTCTCCTTCTTGCAGCGTGATCCAGGAAGGGCTCGCAGTCATTACGGAAATAGTTACTTTTTCCTCTTATCCTGGACGCATGTTAAAAATCACCAACCGGGTCATTGCTTTAGATAAAGTTACACAAGGGGCAAATTTTATAGACATCTATAATTATTTTCTTGAATGTGGCTTAAATGAATTTGACAGTTATAACCAGACTGTGCGTGTATTTAGAGGCAGCACTCCTACTGGCGGCCCTTTTACTAAGGATTTATCTTATGCCAAAGGCTTTGTATTAATTTATAATTACATCCGTTTTGCTATTGGTCAAAAACGCGTGGATTCCATCCCTCTATTATTTACCGGTAAATTAGTTTTAGATGATCTACCTTTGCTCGGTGAATTAAAAGAGCGAGGCATCTTAACTAATCCTGTTTATCTACCTCCACCATTCCAAGATCTAGCGGCCTTGAGTGCTTGGATGAGTTTTTCTTTATATCTTAATCAATTTGATTTAAATGAAATCCAAAAGAACTTTCGCTTTTTATTAGGTTAAAGTTTGAGATATTTTCCTTAAATTGGTTCATGGCCGTCAATCTAAGGTATTTATAGTGAAATTAATTTTAGTTTGTCTAAAAATTTGTTATCCCCGCGCAGGCGGGGATCCATTTCTGAATTAGCATGGTAGCAAAGCATGGATTCCCGTCTTCACGGGTATGACAATCCTTAGCTTGGTGGCTATGTTGCCAATTAATGAACCTGCATATCACCTAAACGGAAAGGGTAATCATGTCTGCATCGAGCATAGGCTTCGCCTATTTTGGCAGGGTTTACATAAAAAGCATAATGAGTCGCCTCGTATTTGCAGCAGGGGACAGAACTTAAAAAACAGCCTCTTTTCGCATTCCAAATAAAGCCTGCATCGGTTTTTTCTATAGTTCGTCCATCAAAACAAATGTAACGAGGTTGAGAGGGATGCTGGCCATCAATACAGCCTTGTGCATGAAGAACATTAGATAGTACAGCAGTAAGCATTATTATTATTGTTCTCATTTTGGTCGACCATTTTTTTATACTGCTTACTAATAAATTTAGCTTATATTTTATGTATATGGAAAAAAATGAGTCCGAATTAAGGATAAATTAATAAAATAAGCATAAAATTAAATTATATATATGTTTGAGGGGTGGATTCATGCCTAAAATATTATTAACGATTCTGGACGAGTTAAGCAAAAAACCATTGTCTACTCCAGAAGCTACAAATGCTTTAGAGGCTCTTTTATCTGTAGCTACAGAACCTCTTGCGGGTGTAAAAGAGCGTTTTAAAGCAGCTCTAATGCTACATAAAGATTTTTGGATAGCCCAGGATCTTAGTGCGAACTTCTTAATTAATGAAGAAGCAGAACATATTACAAAGTTAAAACAAGGAGTTGCAGAGGCACGTGTCATGCAAGGCTTGCAAGCTGCATCACCCCAAACCTTAGTGGAGCTTTTTTCTGGCCTCAATGAAAAAGCACTTCTTCAATATATGAATGAAAAGCTCACGAATAACAAACTACAAACTGTACCTGGGTGGACATCTGAACCAGCACTTCATGTTCCCGGTAGAACTATAATCACTCTGGAGGCCGAAGCTAGGATAAAAGAAGCTGCAGCCCAATTGGTGATAGCTCAAAAAATTGCCGCAGCTAAAGATGATCCTGCAGGTCATTTATTATTACAAAAACTTATTAATCCTATTCCTTCAGAACAGAAAGCAGCCTTAGAGGCATTAGGAGTTCCTCGGGACGCTGCAGGTGCTATTATTACACCCGCGGCCTTGAAGAGTGCTAAAGATTTATATGACAAAAGAGCTTATTCTGCTTATCTATCTAATATGGATCAGCCGACACTTTTAGGTTTGAAAGCTACTCTAGAGGCCAATAGCGACCAGTTTCAAGCCCATATACGAACTGCATTTGGTGGTGGAGGTATTTTTACTCCTGAGCAAATTACAACAGCTAAAGGTCTTTTAGGGACTAAATATTTACAAGCTCATTTTTCAACTCAAGCCCCACCCTTCACAGATCTAGTCGCTCTTAAAACAGCATTAAATAGTACAGATAAAGGGGTTGTTGCAACTTTTATTCAGACGCAATTATATCCCGGTTCTGGCAATGCGGTGCGGGATAAATACATCGCTGATGCAGTTGATACCAACCCCACTGCGCTTAAAACCTCACTAATGCAAAATTATGTTAAAACTTTGAAACTCGATCAGTTTAGCGATTTAACTGCATTAACAAGTGCAGCTGATTTACCTAAATTTAAAGCAGGGTTGGCAAAGTTAGGCGTTACTCCTGCCGATTGGGTTTCTGATATTGAGAAAGCACAGATCATTGCTACAGTGAAGGAACAAATACAGAAGTTGAAAGATGAGCAATTCCTCGCTGTGAAGGCTACATTGAATGGTGAAAATCCTGCTAAATTGAAGCAATTAGCGGAGGCAAAGGATGTAGCTGCTTTTAAAGCCTTAATTAACAATCCCCCTATGTCTAATGTAGATTGGGTGGGTGATGCTGAAATGATAAAAATCCAAAAAGCGGCTCGCAATCGTCTTTTTGAGTTAAAATTCGAACAAATTTCAGGCTTGGGAGCGAAATCTCATCAAGAGCTTTTAAACGCCTTGGCTAAGTTGTCTCCAGAAAGTCAAAATAAATTATTGGCAGATGATAAACTTAGTACCTTACGGGCTTTAACCAATATTAACGATAAAGTCAGCCTAAAAGCTATTTTTGGCAACTCATTAACAGATCCAGCTGCTCAGGCCTTGGTAGATGAAAATAAACGCTTGGCAATCTTTAAACAAATTCATAATCCAGCTATTGCAAAGGTATTAGCTAATTTGGAACCTCCAATACCGATCTCTAAGGAGCTAGTTAAAAAGATAAATGACAATCTATTAATATATGATGGAACTCCTGATAGTCTGAGGTGCCTAGTCACCATCTATCTACCACCTATTTTTTTATCATTTCATGATGGCTTAACGGGGGCTATGCGAGCCGCTAGAGTAAGTATCCACTCACAACAAAGAACAAATTTACCTTTACTTGAACTGTATCATCAAAAAGATGCCAATGATGATCGGGTTAGAAAACCCGCTGAAACTGCCATGCTTGATGTTTTATTAAGATTAAATTCTGGTGGTGTGGTTTATAAAACACCCCGTCTGACTCTCATGGCCTCCTTAAATACTTTATTGGATAAACACCATAAGTCTGCCAAAGAATTCATACAGGCTATTGATGCTACTGTTGTTCCAGATCTTGCACAACGAAAAACCTTACAAGCAGCCTTAACTTTAGAATTGTCTGAGGGAGAGTTTGTCCAAATCCAAAAAGAACGTAGAAAAACTTTATTTGCAGAGAATCCAGTTCGAAAAACTGAGCTTATTGGTGAAATAGCTGCATCATTAGCAGAACTCACGAAGAAAGAAAAAGTATTATTAGATACTGCGTCCAAACTAAATGCCTTCATTGAAAGCAAACTTTTTTCTAAAGACAGTAATGCTGCTATGGTTTTTGGTCCAGCTTTTGATGTGATTGTCAAAGAACGACCTGTAGTAATTAAAAAAGAATTAGAAGCTTTATTACAAAAAACTACAGCCATAGTAGAACAGCTAAAAGAAAATAAACTAATTTTACAAGCACACTTAGCTAGTTTACCAGGCCCAAAAATTCCGCCGGATAAAGAGATTGAAAAATTACGAGATAATTTAAATAAAGAACTAAAAGAGCTAGAGCTTGATGGAAAATTAGGTAAATATCTGGCCGCTCAAACGCAATTGAAAAAAATGGTTACTGAAGTAAATCGAGTCATTGATGGAAAAGAGCACTATCTCTATCACAGTTCGGAAATTACACATAAAACCTGTTCTGAAGCTGAATTAGTACAGATGAGGCGAGATGCCGCTTCCAAAAGACCCACTCTTGATTTGGATCAGCAGCCTCTTGCTGATGTTGAAGCAGAGATGGATGGGGATGAGGATTTACCTGCGAATGTTAGAAAAAAAAGCCTAGGAGCACAACAAGAATATTTTGTTTTTGAAGTGGTTGATAAATCAAAAGTCCCAGCTTATCAACAGCGGGGGAGCGCACCCGTTGCGGCTCATGATGTGACTTCTAAAGGAACTTTTGCCCTGAATTATTCTGCGGGACCTGCTAGTGTCCAAGATGGAAATGATGTGAGGAGAGGATCTTCTTGTAAAGTGCAGCAAATACAGCCACCTACAGCAATTGCTGGTTCTACAGGCACCGAAATTACTCCACAAGCAAAATCCACCTATTATATGAATATGGCTATGGCATTGATAACTGCCAATGGTGGAAAACCTCCTAGTAAAGAGCATCCCATTAAATTACGTGGAGGTTCTGATGCTGATATGGAGTGTTTATGGACTGCATTTATGATTATTGGCGCAGAAAGTAAAATTAAATTTGGTAGAGAGGCACTTAAAATTCAAACAGGTGGATTTAATCCTGATAAAGTAATGAGTACTAGTTGGGGTAAGACGGTTTTTTCACCTGACTCAGCTTATGAGAGAATATTTAAGGAAAAAACCCCACAAGGCAAATCCGTCTTTTTAGACGTAGTAAGTCGGAAAAAAGATCAGGCAAATGCGATACATGGCGAAGCAGCGGAAACAGGAAAAGCTCTGACAGAAGCTACTTCTACTACTTCAGCCTTCAAAGGTTTACTCCAAACTCATAAATCAACAGTAACGAAAATTAAAGAAAAAGTCTCCTCTCCAGATGTGGCCTTAGACATTTTAGCAAAATTAGGTGACCCTTTATCACCAACAAACACAGCGGCTCAACTAGTCACACATGGTTTAGGACATTGATGTTGTTGAATGTATAATAATTAATGAAAAACTAGGGGGCGTTCGGTGAATTCAAAACAATTGGCCATTGGGGTCTTTGATTCGGGCATGGGGGGATTAACCGTATTAAATGCCTTGCGCGAGCGTTTACCTCATGAGTCTTTTATTTATTTAGGCGATACCGCTCGGTTGCCCTACGGAACTAAAAGCCCTGATACGGTAAAACAGTATGCTGTGCAAATGGCGCGTATTTTAGTGGAGCGGCGCATTAAAGCATTGGTTATTGCCTGTAATACGGCAACTACTGCGGCCTTACCCCATTTACAAAGTATGTTGCCCGATGTGCCTGTATTAGGAGTAGTAACCCCGGGTGCTTCAGCCGCAGTGGCGGCAACAAAAAATCAGCGTATTCTTGTTTTAGCAACGGAAACTACTATTGCTTCTAATGCCTATCAACGTTTAATTTTACAACAACTTCCGCGCGCTTCTATCACAAGTCGTGCCTGTAGTGTTTTAGTGGCTTTGGCCGAAGAAGGAATGGTCGCTAATTCTGTTGCTAGGGAAGCTTTAAAACATTATTTGTCGGGTATTAAAGGGGAAGATGCCATTTTATTAGGATGTACTCATTTCCCTGTTTTTAAATCAGCTCTAGCAGATTTATTGCCCGCTGGAGTGGCTATTGTAGATTCTGCTCAAGCAACGGCCCACGCTTTGTACAGGGAATTACACGCTCATGATTTACTTAATAGTTCAGCGAGTAAGGCAAAAATAAATTATTTGGTTACGGATTCTGTGCAGCGCTTCCAAAAAGTGGGTGAGATTTTTTTAGGTGCTCCTTTAAAAGAAGAGGATATCGAGCTTGTTGAGGTGATTAAAGGTTGATAATTATTCATTCCGAACCACAGAAAAGCCATATTTGGCCCATCTTCGACGAAAAATAAGCTGATAAATGCTCACATACTGATGTATATGCTGCGCTTTCTCAGCTTATTTTTCGTCAAACCTGAGCTCAAATTTGGCTTTTCTCCAAGACTCATGTTTGCTATAAAATCACACACTTATCTTCTTTTTGAGGACTTTCTACCTCTGTTAGTAGTTCTTCATAGCCGAGATCAATTTCTAAAAAATGCATGTCTTCATTATAAAAAGAAAGAGCAGTTTGGATTAAATTATAGGCCTGGTGCCAATTGCTATTATTTTCTTCAGTTTTTTTTGTTAAAACCTCTAATACTTGTTCCCCAAAAATACGATTTTTTGCAAACTCGGTGGTAGAGGAAGAATATTGAGGTCGCTCAATCTTTTGTTGGGCTAGGAAGTCTATAAGCGCTGTAAAATGCTCGTGATTAATAAGCTTCAGAAGATGTGGGACTTGCACATTCAAGAGGATTAAAGGCTCCTCTAGTAATTCTTTAAGCATCAATAACAGGCGTGCAATTTTAGGTTGAGAATCTATCTCTTGTACACGAGCTATCGCTGCTTTTTGGCTCTTTAAACGTTCTTCAAGGAGTTTTTGCCAATCGAGTAAAGTACTATAAAAATAAATTGGTCCATAGCTATTTTCTAGTTGTGTATAAGGTTTAAATAGTTGAATTAGCTCAATAAGTGAGACTGCGGAGGGAATTGTATCAATTAATTCAAGAGCTGTTTTTTGTATTGTTTTATCAGTGGCCTGTCGAGCATATTGCTTGAGCCAGATACAAAGTTGTTCATTGATCAAATTTTTCACAGCTTATCCCTTCTGATGTTTGTCACAAACTCCTCTGTATGCCTCATTCATCTTTTGCTGGGCGACTCATTAATTGTTGTACTACTTGTTGCGCGCTCATTTTATTCTCTAATAAAGAATTGATATGTTCACAAATAGGCATTTCAACTTGATGGTTTTTTGCCAATAAACAGACTTGCGACGCATTATGTTTACCTTCTACTACCTGACCAATTTGTTGCTCTGCTTCATCAATGGTTACTCCTTGACCGAGTAAAAGACCAAAACGACGATTACGTGATTGATTATCGGTACAGGTTAGAACTAAATCCCCAACACCAGCAAGCCCTAAAAAAGTTTCTTGGCGGGCGCCAAAACTTAAGCCCAAACGACTCATTTCTGCGAGTCCCCTGGTGATTAAAGCCGCTTTAGCATTAGCACCATAGCCTAAACCATCACTAATCCCACAGGCTATTGCGAGAACATTTTTAACCGCACCACACAGCTGCACGCCGATGAGATCATCGGATAAGTAAACACGAATATTATTATGATGCAATAACTGGTGAATCTTCTTTTGATAAAGGGAGTCATTTCCTGCTAAGGTCAGGGCGGTGGGTAAAAACTGAGCTACTTCATTGGCAAAAGAAGGTCCTGAAACGACTGCTACAGGAAATAATTTCCCCATACGTTCTGCTACCAGTTCATGTAGTAGCTGATGACTTAGAGGGTCAATGCCTTTAGTTAACCAGGTCAGTCCTTTAGGGAGGATTTTAATCTGCTGTAAGAGTTCCGCAAAAGCATGAGAAGGAACGGCAATAATTACTTCGTCTGCTTCTTTAATGCATTGGTTTAGATCTGCTAAGGGAAGCAAGGTTTTTGGAAAGGAAACATTAGGTAAATAATGATGATTAGCGCGTTCTTCAGTCATTCGTGCTACATGCTGTGGTTTATGCCCCCACAGCAATACACGATGACCTATTTGCGCTAGATGTATTGCAACTGCGGTGCCCCATGAGCCGGCACCTAATAGGGCAATAGTCTTTTTATTCATGTTTAGTGAGCAGCTGTTTCCATAGAACCTTGTTGTTCTGCTAATTTTTGCATGTATAAAGCATCAAAGTTAATTGGCGCTAATACTAATTGCGGGAAACTACCACGAATAACTTGAGACGTAATGGCTTCACGAGCATAAGGGAACAGAATATTAGGGCAAAAACTATTAATTAAATGGTCTAGTTGATTTTCAGGCGCATTTTGAATAGTAAAAATTCCTGCTTGTTTTACTTCTACTAAAAAAGCAGTGGCTTTTTGATTAGCTACTGTTGCTGTAATACTTAATATTACTTCATACACTCCTGGTTCTAGTTGGGTATGAGTTGTATTGATATCCAACGTCAGTTCTGGTTCCCATTGTTGTTGAAAGACTGTTGGGGTATTAGGCGTTTCGTAAGATAAATCTTTAACATATACTCGTTGAATCATAAATTGGGTTTCATTTGCATTGTCTGGCGTGTTATTTAGTTCGCTCATAATTATTATCCTTTTAACAGTTCGTTTAAAGTACCTTGATCTTCCAAGGCATATAAATCATCGCAGCCACCAATATGTTGGCCATTAATGAAAATTTGCGGTACGGTTGTTCTACCATTGCTTTTACTAAGCATCTCACTACGTAGTTCAGGATGTACATCAATACGGAACTCAGTGAATTTTTGTTTTTTTTGCAGCAATAACTCTTTGGCTCTAGTGCAATAAGGGCAATAGTCTTTGCTGTATATTATAATTTCCGCCATGTTCTTAATTTTTATTTTTAACTAAAGGAAGATCGGCATTTTGCCAGGAGATAATGCCACCACTCATCACCAGAGGTTTGAAACCAAGCACTTTTATTTTAGCTGCTACTGCTGGTGATTGCTGGCCACGAGCGCAGATTAAGATAAGATTTTTATCTTTATATTTATTCATTTTGTTTTCATTAAAATCTTCGGCCCTTGCATTAATAGAATCAATAACGTGACCGCTTTTAAAGGCTTCTTTATCTCTTAAATCAATAACAACCGCGTTTTCATTATTAATTAAATTAACAGCCACTTGTGGATTGATTTCCTTCGCTTTTTTCTTTTGACTAATAAATTCATTAACAAAAGTTAATAATAAAACTACCACAAAAGCGGCCGCAAGGGGCCAGTGATGGATAATAAATTGACTAAATTGATTCATCTTAATACTCAGGATATTTTTATATGAGCGGATTATCCTTCATAATAGGTAAGTAACGCAAGACTTCTTACGTAAGCCGCCTCTAATTTGATACATCCTATTTTAAAAGCGAGTTCTTTTTAAAAGTACATAGACGGCACCATGCCCTCCATCTTTTGCTAAGGCACTATGAAAGGCAAGTATTTCTTCTATTTGTGGCAACCACCGATTTACTAAATTTTTTATTATCGGAGGTGCTCCTTCTTGTCCTCCTTTGCCGTGGATAATGAGCAGACAGCGTTTATTATTAGCCGTTTGTGTATTAATGAAGTGACACAAGGCTACTTTGGCGGCTTCTGCATGGAGTCCATGTAAATCTAAGCGTGCTTCCCACTCGATTTGTCCATTTTTTAAGGCTTTAAATCGCTTCGTAGGTAAACTAGCTTGGCTGTAGGATAAAACGCTATGACTATGTACAGAGTCACTAATAAAATCAGATAAGAAATATTGTTTTTCTTGTTTATTTAACTGAATACTACGTTCTTTTTTAATAGGTGCTTTAGTGGGGGGGGATTTGTCTGAATTTTTGGAGGCGGACTCTTTGAGCGGTTTTACACTACGCATGGATTCCCGAAACAGCGCTTTATCTTCATCAGATAATGAGTCATCAGTCATAAGCAGTAGGTATTGAGTCAAGAAAAACCCCTACAGTAGCAGGACTTGGCTGAAAGACCAATGTTTCGTTCTCAAATTAAGCAAAATTTTTTACAGGACTTAGGAAAACCCCCAACCTCTTCGTTAAAAGAAGTTTTTAATTCGGTCATTTAGTTTATCTAAACTTCCTCATTAAAAACTTCTTTTGCCTCGAACTTGTGGTTTTTCCCATAGCCGTCCGGTTAAGGAATTTTTAAATCATATTCATTACAGCATAATTAAAAATCTGTCATCCCCGCGTAGGCGGGGAACCATTTCTGCATTAGTATCTGCCACATCATGAATGGATTCTCGCCTACGCGGGACAAATTATTAACCTGACGGAAGTCGCTAAAAAGAAAGACTTATTTAAATTTATTCAATTAACTACTGTAATCAACCTTTTAATTCATATGTTCTATCAAGT
>CANJQE010000060.1 GCA_947476305.1 Legionellaceae bacterium | reverse complement strand
TTGATGGCAGATCTGCCAATGATTTTTAGATGGAATTTTATTACCACCACTTTGTGGATCGTATGTGTATACCCATTTGCTCATGCCGTTAGGCTAGCATAATGGCTAGTTTAAGAAAACCTCAGTTTGTGACCGCGCGCAGTATAGAAACGGACGCAGCACTAGAGCTTGGAGTACTAGCAGCTGGAGCAAAAAAGCGAGGCGCCATACTTCGGCTCACTTTATCCATTACAGAATCATAATATTCTTTCTTTGCACGTAAAACATCCGGAGCTTCTAACTGAGGCCACAAGCCGCGTAAATAATGAGCCGTCCAATAGGAATCAACTGATAATTTATAGTCCTTTTTTCTAGCATATTGAAAGGGTATTGACTCATTCTATTCAAGATCATTATCATGGGATAACGCAGCACCTGACCAAGCATCTAATATATATTCTTTACCGTGACTATCAGTTAATACGATATAAGTATGGATTTGATCTGAATGAATACTTTCTAATTTAGCTACAAAATCATACTCTCTAGCAAGAACCATCAGAGCCAAAAAATTCAATTCGGAACAGACACCCATTCCATTAATAAATGTGTCAACATACGGTGCTTGAACTAAAGAGTGCTTAAAATCAGTTTTAGCAATTATTTTGGCTCGATCACACCGACTATGAGACGAGGTAAAATTTAAGGCAGCTACATCTTGAGCTCTAATATTATAATATAGTTTATTTAAATTTTCTGAGTTAGACGCCCCAAATGGGAGCATAGCCTTAAGCTCTGTTTTCACTTTATCCAATAGCTTATAGATAAACTCAGGATCAGCAGCTAATAATGCGTTTAGTTTTTTCATGATGATTGAAAATATGCAAAATAACAGTATATAGTGCATTTATTAAAGTAATATTAAAACAATTAATTTTTTAGAGCTTTCTGGGGTTTTTCCTGAGAATCAGGTATTAACTAACGTGAGTTCAGGATAAATAGTTTACATCATTATCCAAAATCGTTCGGGCTGAGGAGGGCAAAGCCCGTCTCGAAGCTTTGACACAGTACAAGCCTTCGAGACGGACGCTGCGCATCCTCCTCAATACCATTAAGTTAAGAATATTGTCATTCCCGAGAAGCGGGACGATGAGTCCATTCTTCGGCTGGCTGCAGAGCATGATTGAAGATGGATCTCCGCCTGCGCGGAGATGACAGTTTAGTCTGCCCCGAGTTTAACTTCGAAGATAATATCCATCCCGTTAATGCACCATTTCGTCTTTGCGAGCCTTGGCGAAGCAATCCACACAGAACTTCCATAATAAATCGATCTGATTGCTTCACTGTGTTCGCAAAGAAGGACCAGAGGCCTTAGGTGCTTTCTCATATGAATTGAGAATAAGAGTATTATTATCCTAACTCGCTGAGACTAAATTGCTCCGCATTTAAATGAAAAGAGGTTTTATAAAAATTGCTTAAAGCATTGCGAAAACATTGCGCTCGTTTGGGTAAACCATTGGTACAATAATGAAATACTTGATGATAAACGGCTTGTTTAAATACCTGTGTATCTGCTTCATCACCATTTAAATTGTCAATACTCACCCGAAATTTGTGCTTTGCGGCAACCGATAGAATCCATTCCATCGCTTGAGGTTTCACTTCTACCTGCTGAAATAAAACTTGCTGTTCTGCATTACGTCCATCGGGGAGGTACCAATAACCAAAGTCTTCTAAAGTTCTGCGGTGTTTTCCAGCAATCAACCAATGAGAACACTCATGTAAGGCACTACTAAAAAAACCATGAGCAAAAAATAGAGCATTATAAGAACGATGCTCATCAGCAGGAAGATAAATAGGCTCACCCTCCCCTTTCATCAGATGCGTATTCAATTCTTTTGCAAAACATTGATCAAAAAGAGTAATTAAATCTTGGTAATGATGCACTACAAAAAACTCAAAATAATTAATAGTCTTATTTTAACTAAGTTGTTTCCTAATTGCTAATATGTAATTTTAATGAAGCTTCGCAATCTCAGCACCAACATACTTTAGACTAGAGACTTAAGCAGGGAAGCCATTTATTTACCCAAACAATAACGATTGTACTCTTCACTCACAGCATCCCGTAATTCAGTCGGATTATCTATGCCTATTGTTCCAACCAAAGCTAAAGTACGCTTGATAGTAATAACTTTTGCTTTGGGCATATGTACTTGGATTGTTTTATCTCTTAACTCTGGGTTCTGACTGTCCTGTAGTAAGATTTTTTTAGAGAGTTCCTTCTTATGCTTATAAGGCTTATCCTCTGTAGGAATTAGCTCCTTTTGCTTTACTAAGCAGCGCATTACCCTGTAATAAGTATTAAGCTCCCCGTAGCTTAATTCTAAATCAATTGCATTATCTATATTATAAATATTTAACTCTGGATTTCTAGGTAACTGCGGATCATGCAATTTGGCAATTTCAGACTGATTGCCTTTTTCAGCCTTATTCTTATTTATTCGAGAACCAAATAAGTAAGGCAAGATAAAACTATAACTTAATAAGCCACTTAATAAAGCGCCCCCCGCCAAATAAAGTGGGGGTATACTTAAAGCACTAAAAAACAAAAACATGCCTACAGTAATACCAAGAGATAAGAGGACCGATTTTTTTAATAGTTGTTCATAAAAAAAATAGGCTGAGGGACGAAACAAAAAATTAAAAGGCCATACAGCACTATAATAAATAAGTCCTCGACCCAGTGAAAAAATTAAAAAATTGCGGTATTTCCTTTTTTGATTTTCTTCCTCTGCAGAAGCATAAGTGAACTCTGTTGCAGCAAAACCTGCGTAATTTAGGAAATGATCACAAAAGGCATTGGGACCTTGTTTTTCTTTAGGAGGAGTGACCTGAATAAACACCCAATCCTTTTTCCATATCCCAAAAATAGAGACTGGATCATTGGCCTGCTGTTGAATAACTACTTTCGGTTTTATAGATAAATTATCCCAACGATCATATTTATTTTTTTGCCATGTCGCGGCTAATCCCGGTGGATTTAAGACATCCACTCGGTCAATATGATCTCCTTGATCTAAGGCAAATAATAAACTTAAAGCCCCGCCTAAACTTACTCCGCAAACATGAATTTTTGTTTTTTGTTTTTCTAGCCATTGGAGAATTTTTTCTCTACCACTCAGATACAAAGTATTGCCCACATTATCAAAGGCTTTAAAATCAGTATCAATTTGAGGAAGAAAACCTTGGCCGGCTGGATAAGTAGTTCCCATAAAAATAAGATGAGATTGAGCGCGTTCATTAACAATAGGCTGCAAACCGTAAGCAAAAACACGATCCTGATCTTGGATGAAATAAGAATTTTTACCTTGTTGAGCAGTAAGCTCAATAGGAGTGACGTAATAATCAACAAACTCCCATTGATTATTAATAAGTTGAGGTATTTTAATAGACTCATAGGGTGTTAAATCAGAGTAAGGAAGGAGATTAAGACAATTACTTAAATACAGTTGTACTTGTTCCTTTTGTTCCTCATTAAGTTGTAACTGACTTAATTGTTTAAATAAATGTTCAAAACCTTGCTGGAAGGCTAAACGCATCCCTTTTACTAAGGTCGGATCACGTTGGATAAAAATGGCCTTAAAAAGGGACCAGGAAATAAGATCCGTCCAAGAACTAGGCCATCCCATCATTAATAAGCGTAATGCATTACGTGCTAAAATTAGGGGCTTATCTTCTGGAGTAACCCGTTCTAAAGATTCAAACTCTGCATGCTCAAAAAATTTTAAGTCTATCCCACCTTTAAAAGAAGTTTTGCTAACCATCTCATTCTCCATTTTAATTGAGCATGAATTAATTTATAACATTATTTGGCCTAAAAAAACCATCATTTAGTCGCGCCCTCACAAGGCAAACTTATAGATATTGAGTTTGCCTGTGCTCAATCAAAAGAGAAGCAAGAAGACCCATTTTCTTCATTCGCCAAATCACGTTCTATTTCTTCAATAGTAGTCAGTGTTGCAGATTTTCGTGTAATAAAATCATCCCAAAAATAGGTTTTTCTTAAATGACTTAATAAGCTGTAATGTTCTTTTTTCCAGCTGTGAATACTAGCTAAAAGTTTGTCCAAGGAAGGTTCTTGTTGTTCAGCTACTAGTTGTTTATAAAAATCTTTTAAGCAAGCAAATTTTTCTTGTGTAGTTTCTGAATTAGGCTCAAGAAGTACCATCTGCTCCATACGCTTATAAAGTTTCTCCATAGCATTTTTTTTCTCGCTGTTTAAGGATGTATAAGCATTCGGAGGTGGGGGTAAAACGTAAAAAGCCAGATTTTGGCTGGGAACTCCAAACTCTAAAAAAGTATGATAAGGAAGTTCACTAAAAAAATTAGTTGAAACTAAAGGAGAAATTGAGGTATGTAAGGTTTCCTCAACTAATTTAATCGCGCCATGTCTACAGTTATTATTTATAGATATAGTATTAGTTGCTGCAAATAAGCCGCCTGCCAATGGTCGAGGTTTGAAGATTTTGTGTCTAGTACGCTCCAACATTATCGTATTATATTGCCTACCAATTGGCTTATAACATTCAAAAGAATTTAATCGGGTTTGTGTCGACTCTAAGATCCGGATAAAATCTAGATATTGTTGAAAATTAATGTCATAAGCCTGATAAGATATGGACTGATGACCCTGTTTTTTCCTACTTAAACCTTCATCTTGTATTTTTGCAGCTGCTGAAGAGAAAGCCGCGTCCCCTAAGGCATTGAATAGGGAACTAACTGGTATTGTATCATCAGCATTGCGTTTTAAATCAAATACTTTCCCTACTCTACACAAGAGATGCTGTACTTTATTTTGTCCATAAGTACCTAACATAATGAAAGAATGTGCTTTCTTTTTCGCAATAGCGATAAAAAATTGGGTGTTATCAAGATCAATAGAAATCGGCATGGGTGGACTAAAATAATTCTAAATGTCCCATATACTATCATTAGATTGCCGAATTCACTAGCCTATTTATCAAAGCTTATGCAAGAACTCTGTTTTATCTAGACTTATAAGTCGATAGCCGTCAAGCCAAGGGGATTATAGTAAAATTAATTTCACTTTGCCCAAAAAAATGTCATCTCCGCGCAGATCCATTTCTGAATTAGCATGACACCAAATAATGGAGGGATTCCCGCCTGCGCGGAAATGACAATTCTTAGCTTGACAGCTATGGGACAACCCACTTCTCTCAAGATTTTCCCTAAGTCCCGTTATTGTCCATCCATGATGCGGGTGACTAAATTAGCCAATACTTTTCCGGGACCAACTTCCTCAAACTCCGATTCACTAAGCCGTAATAAATAACGAATAGATTGTAACCATTGAACAGGATGATCAATTTGTAAAGAAAGCGTGCTATGAATTTCCTCATGTGGATAAGGCAAAGCATTGAGATTAGCAATAACTGGAACTTCAGGAACTGTAAAATTAAAAGGGGCTAAAAACTCAGTGAATTCGATGCGTGCTTGCTCCATCAGTGTCGAGTGAAACGCGCCATTTACAGCCAAAGGAAGATATAATTTAGCTCCAGAAGCCATAAAATACTCTTTCGCTTGATTAATTGCCTCACTTGGACCTGAGACTACTTGCTGTAAATAAGAGTTAAAATTAGCAATAGAAAGATCTGTTAAATTATTCTTTTCTAAGATAGAAGCAACTTGACTGTTGCTTAAACCAATGACTGCAGCCATGCTACCTCCAACAGCTTGACTCATTAAACTCCCTCTTTTCTGAACAAGTTTTAAACCCGTTTCAAAATCGAATACTCCAGCTGCCCAAAGAGCATTATATTCACCTAAACTGTGTCCTAAAAAATAATCGGATTTTTTTCCCTCCGTATCATTTAATTTTTTTAAATAGGTGAGCGCATTCACTACGTATAAGGCAGGCTGCGTAAACGCTGTATTATTAAGTTGTCCTTCAGGATTTTTTAAACATAAATGAGTAATGGAATAACCTAATATTTGGTCCGCTCGTTCCACCAAATCTGGAAATAAGGGGAATACTGCTTCCCCCATTCCCAATTTTTGCGAGCCCTGTCCAGGAAACAAATAGGCTGTCATAAAAATCCTTATTTAATCGATAACAATATTGAGGAAATTATAATTCACATTGTAATTCCACATGATTTTTCATAATGATTTCGTGTAAAAGTAGATTGGCTTGCAGGATATGATTGCCCATCTTAGAACCAGGAGCACCTTCACCTGCTTTACTATTAAGAGCCACTGCAGTGGTTACTCCATTACAAGGGTTCCAAAAATACATAAAACGAAAGCCTAAAGTACTTCCTTGATAAACCCAAAATTTTTGTTTAGTCGCTTTATCATAATAAGCACCGACACCCAAACCAAATCCCGCAGGATCTTCCTCGCTTACGCTTGGAATAGGTCGACCGGTTTTCATAGATACAAGGGTTTCCATTGCAGCTAAAGAATCTTCCCGATACCGAGCCTCAATTAAAGTACCATGATACAATAATTGCACCCAACGTATCACATTTTCTGTATTCGCTACTATGGCACCTGCAGCCCCAGCCCATGATAAATTACCTTCAAAAGTATCTATTAATTTATTGGTGCTTTCATCGTAACCATAGCCATGTGTTAGGCGATTTGAAATTTTCTTTTTAGTCACATCTGCTTGATCACCAGCTAAATAGAAGCTGTTATCTAAGTTACCTTGTTTAAAAAGTAGTTCTAATTGATGAGAAAAACTATCATTGGTGACTTTCTCTATCACCATTGCCGCAAGAATATAATTCGAATTGGAGTAGGAAAATAAATTCTTTTCATCTATCTTTATTGGTTTTTCAGGATGTGCATAGCTTAATAATTCTTCATCAGTCCATACATAAGTCCAATTCGCCTCCATTTTTTTCTCAAAACCTGAATCTTCAGAATAGTTAGGAATACCACTGGTCATATTTAATAGTTGTCTTAAAGTGACCTTAGACCATTGTGTATATTGAGGTAGCCATTTACCTAAGGGATCATCTAAGGATAATTTTTGCTGAGTATGTAATTGCAGGATCAATACAGTAACGAATGATTTAGTAATACTGCCAATATCAAAAAGATCATTAGTCGTTATTTTTTGCAGAAAAGGCGCATTCCCCATTGTTCCTGCGCTGAAATTTTTTATATCACGGACATCAATACCTTTATCCCGTGGTATAAGTACGGAAGCCTCAATTGCAGTAAATTTCTCTTGTTTAGCATAAAGATGCAAATAATTATCTACTGCTTGTTGTAATTGAATATCCAGTTGGGTGCTATTATTGGGCGCAGAAAATACGTTAGATGAAATCAAAAAAACGACCGCACCACATAGTACTGATAAGTTCCTCTTCATCACTGACTGTCCTTGTATTTAGAGTTTACAAACAGCCTAGTTGCAAACAACCAGGCTGCTAAGTTCTACTATTTATTTGTTGCCCGGTTGCTTACAACCGGGAACAGCACTACTACCACTATCCTAAACTCAAACGCTTGCCGCTCTGATTTTTATTTTCTCTAAGGCTGTCTCTAAACGTTTTAAAGTTTTTTCTTGACCTAATAAAGTCAAAGTAGCATCAATTGAGGGAGACATACCACTACCTGTTACAGCAACACGCAAGGGTTGCGCAATTTTCCCCATATTTATCTCAAAGTGTACACAGATTTCATTGATGCATTCTTGAATTGCATCAGCTTGCCATGTTTTTAGTGCTTTTAAAGAATCATAAAGCGCTGTTAAAGGCTCTAAAACTACAGGGCGTAAATGTTTCTTCACTGCATCTTCATCGTATTCAATTGCATCCGCATAAAAATATAAACTCATTTGATATAATTCTACCAAAGATTTACAACGCTCAGCTTGCACTCGTACTAAGTCAGGTAGAGAAGGACCTGAACTTAAATCAATGCCTGCTTGCTGGAAATGCCATTTTAACGCCTGCGCCACTAATTCAGGAGAATCATTCTTTTGATAATGTTGGTTTAGCCAATACAATTTATCATAATTAAAGCTTGAGACACCACGGCTAACATTTTTTAAATCAAAATACCCAATCATTTCGGCAACAGAAAAAATTTCTTGATCGCCGTGCGACCATCCCAATCGTACTAAGTAGTTTAATAAAGCATGAGGTAACACGCCTAACTCTTTAAACTGTAAAACACTCACAGCACCATGTCGTTTTGACAAACGCTTACCATCATCTCCTAGAATCATCGGTAAATGAGCGAAAATTGGAATAGGCGCATTCAAGGCTTTGAATAAGTTAATTTGTCTTGGTGTATTATTAATATGATCATCGCCGCGAATGACATGAGTAATACTCATGTCTAAGTCATCAATAACTACAGCAAAATTATAAGTAGGATGTCCATCAGAACGGACTAAAATTAAATCGTCTAACTCATTATTATCAATATGGATCTCACCATAGACTTCATCATGAAAAGAAACTAGCCCCGTTTCAGGATTTTTAAAGCGAATGACATAAGGCTTATCTGACGCCGGCAAATTTTTTGTTCGGCACTGTCCATCATAACGTGGCTTCTCTTTGGCTGCTAATTGGCCTTCACGCAACACTTCTAAACGTTCTTTACTGCATTCACAACGATAAGCCTTACCTTCATCTAAAAATTGTTGTGCTACTTGATTATATCGTTCATAGCGATCCGTTTGATAATAAGGACCCTCATCACAATCTAAGCCTAACCAGGCCATCCCATCAAGAATCGCTTGTACCGACTCTTGAGTAGAACGCTCTCTATCTGTATCTTCTACGCGTAAAATGAATTGCCCTTTATGGCGTTTTGCATAAAGCCATGAAAATAAAGCGGTACGCACTCCGCCTACATGTAAAAAACCAGTTGGGCTGGGTGCAAATCGAGTTCTTACTGTCATAAGGTCTTCCATTGTAAGGAATAAAATAATCGGGCTATAATAGCCCACTTTGCTTGCAACGCAAAGATTCATTAGACTTCTTTTGTATGTAGTCAATCATTGAATTCAGGAGTTAGCTTGAAAAATATTGGTATTAAATATCAGTTACGCATCACCACGCTTATTCCAACTCTTTTAGTAGCTCTTCTGTTTGGTTTTTTTTACAACGGTCAATTTGGAAAAGACTTAAAGCAACACATGACGCATATGGGTGAAGCCTACATTCGCCAATTAATTCCGGCCGCACAATTTGCTATGTTGCGTAACGATGATCGTGCCTTACAAAGCCTAATTAATGCCTCAATTATTAACCCTGAAGTACAAGCCTTAGCTTTTTATGATGCACAAGGACATTTGCTCGCTTATCATGGAGGGAAACACTCCATTCATAAACCCTTTAATCCACCAGGCTATACCGGGGATTACATTGAGACCAAACAAATTAGCTCCTCTGCAATTAATTTTGTGGCTCCTATCACTATTCCAAAATTTGACTTGTACTCCAACTCACCCTTTCAATACATTCCTAGTCCTGCAGCACTGCAAGGAGATGATATTTTAGGATGGCTGTCTATTGATGTAGACACCCAGTCTACTTTGATAAAACGTTACCAAATGTTGATTATTACCATTTTTATCACTTTATTTGGTTTATTAATGGGCTTGACCATCCACTATTTTCTATCAAAGCAAATTTACATCCCTATTTCCCGCTTACGACGCAGCATGAAACAAATTCTAAGAAATGAATTTGAAACAGAAATAAAAATTACTAGCAAAGGAGAATTGGGCATTATTGAACGTGGATGCGCCCACTTACAAAAAAAATATCTTGATACCCTTAATGACCTAACTCAACATATTGAAGAAGCCACCCATGATCTGCAACAAAGTCTGGAACTTTTAGAAGAAAAAAATATTGAATTATCTTTAGATAAGAAAAAAACAGAAGAAAAAAGCCGCCAAAAATCCGAATTTATTGCTAACATGAGCCATGAAATCCGCACGCCAATGAATGGAGTTATTGGCTTTACCAATGTCCTTTTGGAATCCAAATTAGATCCCTTGCAATTGGATTATGTAAAAACCATCAAAGCATCCGCGCAAGATTTATTAGCAATAATTAATGATATCTTGGATTTCTCTAAAATTGATGCTGGAAAACTAAATTTGGACTGTATTCCCTTAGATATTAGAGGGTGTGTTGATGAAGTTTTAGCTTTGGTCAGTCCTAATGCGCATAAAAAGGGGATTGATTTAATTCCCATTACCCAAGTCAACGTACCCAAAACTGTTTTAGGCGACCCCTTCCGTATTAAACAAATCATCAGCAATCTCATCACTAATGCAGTTAAGTTTACTGATCATGGCTATGTCTGTATTAGAACTAGAATAGAACAAGAGACCGACAAAGACTATACCTTACAAATTACGATCACAGATACCGGTATTGGAATTTCTTCAGAAGATCAAAACAAGTTATTTACAGCCTTTAATCAAGCAGACACCAGCATTACACGCCGTTATGGTGGTTCTGGTTTAGGCTTGGTTATTTGTAAAAAATTATGTGAAGAAATGCAGGGGCGCATTAGTTTAACAAGTGAATTAAATAAGGGATCTACTTTTACTGCGCGGATTAAAGTAGAAAAACTCACCGCCTATGAAGTAGAAAAACATCAAACGCACCGTTTTGGTCATTTAAAAATTCTTTGCTTTGATGAAAATCCCCTCCATTTAGAAGCGCTATGTAATGGTTTAGGTTATTGGGGGATTGAGTGTATCTCTGTGAATGCTTTTAATAAATTTGCAACAACTTTGCAAGAACACAAAGACTGTAAGATAGCCTTTATTAATGTAAACCAAGGCTGTGAACAGCAAGTCAAAGAGCTTATCAGTCAAAATAATCATTTACCCTATGTATTAATTTCTAAATGGCCCATCAATGATTTTACAGCTATTGGTGCCCAAGGATTTTTATACAAACCCATTAGCATTCAAAAGTTACAAGACATGATTGAATCGCTAACGACTAAGGAACAAACCGAAAGAACACCTCAACATGAACTCCATAGTTTACGTGAACAATTACGTTTTCTTCATCCAGAGCTACTGATTGCAGAAGATAACCCTGTCAATAAAATGTTGCTTAATTCATTATTAAAAGAATATGCTCATGTTACCGCTGTGGATGATGGAGAAATGGCAGTCACAGCATGTAGTGATAAAAAATTTAATATTATTCTGCTTGATCTCCATATGCCGAAATTAAATGGACTAGAAGCTGCGCGGATGATTCGTCAACACTCCTTATTGAACAAGCACTCTCCTATTGTTTTGATCAGCGCGAATAGTAGTGATTTAAGTGCCATCGATATAAAAAAATCAGGTATTGATTTTTGTTTACAAAAACTTATTGATGAAAAACAATTACTCGCACAAATCTTACGTATCGCTGATAAAGCGCAACATGCAGCTATTGATTGGGAGTTATGTGTACAAAAGGTATCAGGCAATCAGGCTCTCGCAGAAGAGTTCCTTGAAAAATTTGTCGAGGAATTACATAAAAATCGCCAAGAATTCCTTCAGCTAATACAGAAAAAAAATATAAAAGCTGTGGGTGATCTAGCCCATAAATTACATGGTGCCTGCTGTTTTTGTGGCGTTCCTTTTTTGCAAAAGAAAGTAATTCAAGTAGAAAAAATAGCTTCAAGGGCAAGTCATATAGAGGAGTTATCCACTGTTTTTGCTGAGCTAATACAAAATATTGACGCCGTAATTAACGAGTATGAAAATCAATATCAAAAAGGCTAGGAAGATATAATTTTTGTTTGCTTGTAATTATCTCTGGCAGAAGCATTACACGCCCCTCGCCTGCGAAAGAAACTGTTAAATTGTAGATGATAAACGCGGGAAAGGATTGAGGGCATTGGTCGTTAAGTTAAAAGATTTGTCATTCCCGAGAAGTCGGGAATCCATTCTTCGACTGACTGCAGAGCATGATTAGAGATGGATCTCCGCCTGCGCGGAGAAGACAGCTTAGCCTGCCCCAGCTAAACTTAACGTCAGTTTCGGATAAGGAACTGATACAAATAGATGTAGGTGGGCCTTGGCCCATAGCAGTCAGGTTAATAATTTGTCGTTCCCGCGTAGGCGGGAAGCCATTCATGGTGTGGCAGATGCTAATGAAGAAATGGTTCCCCTCCTACGCGGGGATGACGGATTTTAATTAAGTTGTAATGAATATGATTTAAAAATTCCTTAAGCTGACGGCTGGGCCAAGGCCCAAGCTACATAGCTCGAAATATTTAAAAAACAACCAATAATAATTTTTTTATGGAGTATATATGAGTGTAAAAAATGCCATCTACGCCCAATCAGGCGGCGTAACTGCGGTAATTAATGCATCTGCTTGTGCTGTTATTCAAACAGCTAAATTATACCCGCAACAAATCGGAACAGTATATGCTGCAAAAAATGGCATTATAGGGGCTTTAAACGAAGAATTAATCGACACCTCTCTTGAATCTGATGAAGACATTGCTCTTCTTCTGCAAACACCTTCAGGCGCTTTTGGTTCTTGTCGTTACAAATTAAAAAATGATGGTGATGAATATCACCGCTTAATCGAAGTATTCAAAGCCCATAATATTGGCTATTTCTTTTATAATGGAGGCGGTGACTCCCAAGATACTGCTCATAAAGTATCGCAATTGGGTGAAAAAATGGGCTATCCTATTACTTGTATTGGAATTCCTAAAACGATCGATAATGATTTACCCTTTACTGATGCGTGCCCAGGATTTGGCTCTGTAGCAAAATATGTTGCTATTTCCACCAAAGAAGCAGGTTTTGATGTCGCGTCTATGGCTGCTTCCTCAACAAAAGTCTTTATTTTAGAAGTCATGGGACGTCATGCCGGTTGGATTGCTGCAGCGAGCTGTCTTGCAGCAGAAAAAGCTGAAGAACCACCTCATATTATTTTATTACCCGAAGTTGCCTTTGAGCCGGAAAGGTTTTTAGCTAAGGTACGTCAATGCGTGGATCACTATGATTATTGTGTGATCGTAGTATCCGAAGGAATTCGCAATAAGGAAGGACAGTTCTTAAGCGATGCTGGGCTGAAAGATGCTTTTGGTCACGCTCAATTAGGTGGTGTTGCTCCAGTCCTTGCCCAAATGATTAAACAAGAACTTGGTTATAAATATCATTGGGCTGTCGCAGATTATTTACAACGTTCCGCCCGCCACATTGCTTCTCAAGTAGATTTAGATCAAGCCTATGCTTTAGGTAAGGCAGCGGTAGAATATGCTGTTAAAGGACATAATGCCATTATGCCTATTATTGTACGAGAACAAGATGAGCCCTATCGCTGGTCTATTAGCCATGTTCCTTTAGCTAAAGTAGCAAACCAAGAAAAAGCCATGCCTAAGGAATTTATTGCCGACGATGGCATGGGTATTACGCCCGCTTGCAGACGTTATTTAAGTCCTTTAATTCAAGGAGAGGCTTATCCAAGTTATACTAACGGAATACCTAATTATGTTCGTTTAAAGAATCAATTAGTCAGTAAAAAATTGTAATCCGCAGCATTTATCTCTGAGATCCTTCGAAAATACGGAGGATCTTCTTATCTAAGCTAAGAAAATAGCTTTAATTAACACCAGATAATACTTCTTTACCAGCCATGCGAAGCAATCCACAGAGAACTTCGATAATACATCGATCTGGATTGCTTCACTGCGTTCAAAGACGGACGATAATTAGGCGCTATGCCCTTCTCATATAGAAAGCTCAGATATTATCCCGAACCCACGTTAATTTTAGGTGACCATAAATACCTAGAGTTGCTAATACTTAAGAAAAATAAATATTAGGCACTATAATTAAAATACAACCCAAATGACTATATTTTGGACATTTTATGCCTAAAATTCCAATTAATGTAACCAGACTCACTCTATCTACTCCAGAAGGTAAAAAAACAATTAGAGTACAATTTATAGCAAAAGGCGGAATTGGGGCAGTCTTTCTAGATTTAAGCACTAAACCACCCGAACCATCACGATTATTCAAAATAGTCGAGCCTGGAAGTCAAGAAAGCTATAGACAAGAATTAGAGGGAGCAGGGTTGTTATTCGCTGACTCACCTCCTCAAAATTATAAATGTACATTTCAAGACATCGATCCAACTGATGGAACCATTACCGAAATTGAAACTGAGGTGTACACAATGCCTCTTATTCCTAATAATGGTCCTACTATTTCTGATAGAAATAAAAGTGATAATTTTGCGGATCCTGCATTACAGGATTTGCCACTATTCCAACGCTTGAAACTTTTTGACAATCTTGCCGAACAAATACAACACCTACATCAGCATAATGCCATTATGCCGGATTTAAAACCCTCTAATGTACTTGTATGTGGTTCGAAAGCGTCACCCTATATGCGTTTAATTGATGGTGGAGGCGTGGCGAAACTTGCTGATATTGCAAAAAGTGCTAGAAAAAGGCAAGAAGAAGAAGCACCCAGCGTTGCAGTATCTGATATTCCGATAGAATCATTAGGACCTAAAGGGGCTAAATTAAGAGCAGAGCCGCCAATAAATTACGCAAAAAAAGACGTAAAAAGAAAAGCATGGGAGAAGTGGTTCCAGAAATGGAAGGAAGAAAATGATTTTCCTCCTCAAACAAGTTTTTCTGAAGTTGTAACTCACTACAGAAGTCTTGACCAACCGCAAGCACAAGAAAGTAACCTAGAACTTCCATCTGATGGAGTAATAAAAGGAGTTATGGCTGCAGAAGATTTCGAGGTATCTCCTATTACCATAACACCAGAGATTTGCTTAGATGATTACTTAAAACATTCTATTAGCAAACAAAGTGATATTTATAATTTGGGACGAATTTTATTTACCGTATTGGGAGGTGATATAGATGAGACCTACCTAGAGACAGCTATTATAAAAAAAACAAAACCTTTTGCAGAGATGACACAAATTACTAAAAATTTATTTAAAGAAAAATTCGGCTCAGAATTATCTTCCTGTCAAAAAGAATTACAAGATCTATTAATTAGCTGTTTTAATGATGATCCCAAAGAAAGACCAAATATAACTGAATTAAGAGCTGCTCTAAAAAATCTTGAACAATTAAGCTTAACTCCATCTGAACAAGTCGATAAGCTTTTAACCCAGTTAGCCAATCAAGGAGCCACCAGAGAGATTATTGATGCTTTAAATACCCCTATGCAATTAAGGATAATCCCTTATCTTTTTACCAATTTTTTAAAACTATTCATCACTTAAGAGCCGAGCAACCTGCTAATTCTGCATTAACTAATGAAGCGATTGAGCAACTACTGGCGGCAGGAGCTGCTAAACCTGAAAATCACTATGCCATTTTTAAAGCAACCGCAGTATTGCAAAGCATGCAGATAAAGGTTAATGAACCTTTTGCCAATCTAAAATTAACCGCAAAACAACAAGTTGCTTATACTTTGCAGGTTTTAAATGAATTTTCCGGGTGTAAAAAAGCATCTACAAATTTTCTTGCTTCTGATTTTTTCAAATCATTAGTTCCCACTCTATTTAAACCAGAATCTAGGATTAGTTTTTATCAAGAACTCACAAAATTCACGTTCGTCGAACCCAAAACAATCGTAGATATTTTGCAAGATCTTGATGCACCAACACAAAAAGCGCTCTATGCTCATGCTGATATCCAACAAGATATCGTACAAAAGCATAAAGAATTTCTACAAAAAATAACTGATCCTATTCATTTAGCCCAACAAACTGCAGCGTGTCGCCTGTTTTTGAGAAACCTGCCGGGACATCCAAGTCCCCGGCAGGGACAAAAACAGGCGACAAGTATGCCTCCGGCGGCCCTGGCCGTCCTGGTCCCCCTTGATTTTGATCCCCCTTCGGGCCTCAAAATCTACGC
>CANJQE010000059.1 GCA_947476305.1 Legionellaceae bacterium | reverse complement strand
CGTAGATTTTGAGGCCCGAAGGGGGATCAAAATCAAGGGGGACCAGGACGGCCAGGGCCGCCGGAGGCATACTTGTCGCCTGTTTTTGTCCCTGCCGGGGACTTGGATGTCCCGGCAGGTTTCTCAAAAACAGGCGACACGCTGCTCTTGTTTTAAGAATACCTGTACTTATTCCTCCTTCGATATCTACTGGTGTTAAACTAAGAACACAGATGAAATCCGTGAATAAAACTCTATTCAATATTTTTATTGCAAAAATCTAACAATGTTGCTTTGTTGGATTGTGGAACTAAATCTAAAGTGCTTTTCGCTAAAGCCATATACATTTCTTTAATATCAGGGCATGCTTTGAGACTCATTAGGTGACTTGAAATAGTTGATAAGTCACCTCGTTGTAAAGGCCCAGTTAATGCTTTTTCCCATGGCATAGTTTCGAGGTTTACTAAAGCATCTTGTATTAATTTAATATTTATTTTTTTTGCAATACTGGGTTTAATTCCTGCATTTTCCAGACATTTCGTAGCACTATAAATTAAGGTAATCATATAATTACTAGCAATAACAAGACCAGTATGATAAAGGGATTTTGAGTTTCTATCGACATCGAATACTATAGCTCCCATATTTTCAAATAATTTTTTTAAAACTAATTTTGCTTGTATATCTCCTTCATAACTACAATAAGTATTATCAAAATTTGATGAACTGATATCAGGATTTGCCATGCTTTTTATAGGATGCATACTGGCTATATAACAGCCTTTTCTTTTTGCAGAAGTTAAAACTAAACTAGGTAAAAGACCACTACAATGGACAATAATGGTGCCTGGTTTTAAAACTACTTGCTCTGTAAGCATCATACAAACATTCTCAATCATATCATCTGGAGTGGTAATAAAATAAATATCACTTTGAGGTAACTCATATAAATGTCGACAGGATTTCCCTTGATTTAAGTATTTTACTGTTGCTTCACTGCTCGTATAAGTAGAGTTATATATGCCCTCAATCTCTCCCAATTTTTTCGAGCTTATTAATTTAGCAATAGTTTTTCCTGTTTTTCCGCACCCTATAAAACTAATTTTTTTATACATACTCATAGGATATTCTCTTTATTAAATCTCGTTTTTTGGATTATTAAGATTATCTACCATAATAAATCGAGGTATATGAGTTTTAATTTCTTCATCTGAATACATAGCATAAGTAATTATAATCACTAAATCATGTATGGTAACTAAACGAGCGGCTGCACCATTTACGCAAATAATGCCAGAATTCCGTTCCCCTTCAATTACATAGGTTATAAAGCGATTTCCATTATTTACATCTAGGACATGCACTTGCTCAAAGGGGCATATTTGAGCCATATCCATTAAAGATCTATCAATAGTAATTGAACCTTCATAATTGATATTTGCTTCCGTAATAGTGGCACGATGGATTTTGCTTTTACATATAATTCTATTCATATGTGTATCCTCTTAATACTAGTCAAATGAATGCTCATGCGTAGGAAAGAGACCTTGCTTTACTTCAGAAACATAATTTTTTATAGCTTGTTGAATAGTGTGAGTATCGTCAGTCATATAATTTTTCATAAAAGTCAACTTACGGCCGGATGTTATACCCAACATATCATGTAATACTAAAATTTGGCCGGAACAATCTAAACCAGCACCAATTCCTATAGTAGGGATAGACAATTTTTCGGAAATTTGATGAGCTAATGATCTAGGTATACACTCTAAAACAAGAATATCTACTCCTGCTTGCTGTAAACACAGTGCATCATTCATTATTTGACTAGCTTTTTGTTCTTCCCTACCTTGTATTTTATAACCACTTAAATGATGTACAGATTGAGGAGTCAAGCCTAAGTGTCCACAAACTGGAATTCCTCTTTCGGTTAGTTTTTGTATATTTTCAGCTAACCATTCCCCTCCCTCTACCTTTACCATTTGTGCTCCAGCTCGCATTAATTTGGCAGAGTTAGTCAAACAATTTTCCAGATTATCATAAGCCATGAAAGGCATATCACTAATTAAAAAAGCCCGCAAAGTAGGGCGGCTAACACATTTTGTATGATAAATCATATCTTCTATCGTAACAGGGATAGTTGAATGTCCACCTTGTATGGTCATACCTAATGAATCACCCACTAAGATAATATCTATACCGCAGTCACTTACTAAAGCACTAAAAGAGGCATCATAGGCGGTTAGTGCAGCGATTTTTTCTTTTGCTTGATACATTTTTTTTAATGCAGAAATAGTTAATTGATTAGACATTGGCGATCTCCATATGATCAGATATTAATCTAATGGTAGCATATACTATCAATATAGGCGCCTTATTTTCATTGAAAATATTTATAATCTTAAGTCTTATTCAAACTTAATATTCTAAAGCTACCGCAGGAGCTATTCTTGATTAATTAGAATCGCTTCAACACAAGTGCATACATGATGAAAAGCCTGAGGAGAAAAAATTACAAAATTTATCATTTAGTTTTAAGATTGCGCTGCACCCGATTGCTCAATTAGAAATAATATGTTGAATTTATTTAAAAATTTTGCAGCCCTTTGACTGCATCACTGCAGGAAAATAGCAGTAACGTAGGAGGTTTTGTAGCATATGTCTTATTTCAATGCACCATTTATCGAGAATACTATCGGAATGTTATTGTGATAATTGAGTATTTGACTTATTCGCCTAGGGCGTCAGTTATTCTCGAATTAAACCCGCTCAAACTTATGGCAAAAATGAGAGATTTTCATCCTAGTAAAAGACCCTTTTCAGAGAAATTGCCTTCTATTGAATACAGAGAACGAGATATTGTAAGAAAAGTAGGCGTAATGGGAAAAACAGAATTTAAAAATTATAAATTTTTTATTAGCCAAGCTCTAAAAGGAGAATATATTGCATTAAGAGAAACCCCCTACAGAATCTTATGGTGTTTTTTACTGAACGCATTTCAACTATTGATATTAGAAATAAAGATAAGATAGGTAACAGTAAATCTGTTACCTATCTCTCCGGTCTATACACTGCGCTAATACGGGCTACGTTCTTTTATGAATAGGTAGATTTCCTATTCTTCTTTTTCTGAATAACCACAACCTTCTTTAGGGCAAAGAATTTGGCGGCCGACTTTTTTGTTTTCTTTGACGGTGAGAATAGGCCAACTGCATTGTGGGCAGGCTCTCTCAAGAGGTTCATTCCATAAAGCATAATCACATTTAGGGTAATCGCCACAAGAATAGAAGATCTTCCCTTTTCGTGATTTACGTTGCAAAATGTGGGCCTGATTGCATTTAGGGCAGGTGACGTTTGTATCTGCTGGTTTTTCTATGGGTTCCATGTGTTTGCATTGTGGGTAATTACTGCAACCAATAAAACGACCATAGCGTCCTGTTTTAATATGAAGCTCATGATTACATGAAGGACACAGTCTTCCTTCTACGACTTCTGCTTCTTTTTTCTCAGAATCTTGTCCGCCTAGATCTTGACTATAATCGCATTCAGGATAACCTGTACAACCAATAAAACGTCCGCGCTTTCCTAGCCTTATTGATAAAGGCTTACTGCATTTTGGACATTCTTCTTCTAATAGTTCAGTGGTTACGTCTTTGCGTTGCACTTGCTCATCAATATCTTGGATTTGAGTCACAAAGGGTTTCCAAAACTCTTCTAACACAGGAATCCATTCTTTTTCACCACGGGCAACAGCATCCAGCGTGTCTTCTAATTGGGCAGTAAATTTATAATCCACATAGCGAGTGAAATAGCTGGTTAAGAAACGATTAACAATACGGCCTACATCAGTAGGTACAAATCGTTTTTTATCAACAATCACATACTCTCGTTGTTGTAAGGTATGAATAATTGTGGCATAGGTAGAAGGACGCCCAATATCATGTTCTTCTAAGACCTTGACTATGGTCGCTTCAGAATATCTTGGTGGTGGTTCAGTAAAATGTTGATTAGCGAGCAGCTCGTTAAGTGTTACTTTCTCGCCAACGGTGAAGGCAGGTAAAAGGTTGCCTTCGCTTTCATCTTCTTTTTCTTTAGAGTCATCACGACCCTCTTCATATACTGTAAGAAAACCCGGGAAGGTTAGCGTAGAACCATTTGCTCTAAATACATTATCTGGTCCACAACTAAAATCTACTGCTACTGTATCCATAATGGCATCGGCCATTTGACTGGCTACAGTTCGTTTCCATATAAGACTGTATAGTTTGTATTGTTCACTCGTTAAAGACTCTTGTACCATCTCTGGGGTGCGTTTAACGGAGGTAGGGCGAATCGCTTCATGCGCCTCTTGGGCGTTTTTTGATTTGGTTTTATAAAGACGTGCTTCTTTGGGACAGTTCTCTTGTCCGTAGCGGCTAGTAATAAACTCTCTAAGTTCTTCAACTGCTTCAGCGGCTAAGTGGACCGAATCAGTACGCATGTAACTAATAAGACCTACGGTACCTGTGCCTATATCAATACCTTCATAAAGTTGTTGTGCAACCATCATGGTTTTACGCGCAGTAAAACCAAGCTTTCTTGCTGCTTCTTGTTGTACAGTAGAGGTAATAAATGGAGGTGAGGGTTTACGTTTACGCTGTTTCTTTTCAATTGCAGTGACTGATAAAACACCCTGTGCTTCTTGCAGCAAATGATCTTTTATTTGTTCTGCATTTTTTTGTCCTTGAACGGTGAACTGTTGTAATTTTTCATTCTTATAATGAGTTAAACGGGCTTCAAAAGGGGCATTTTGGTGTTTGCATTGAGCTATTATTTTCCAATACTCTTGCGAAACAAAGCGCTCAATTTCTTCTTCTCGCTCAACAATCAGGCGTAATGCGGGACTTTGTACGCGTCCCGCCGAAAGGCCTCGACGAATTTTCTTCCATAATAAAGGGGAGAGATTAAAACCCACTAAATAGTCTAAAGCTCTTCGTGCTTGTTGTGCATTGACTAAATCCATAGAAATAGTTCTTGGATTATTAATAGCATCTTGAATAGCGGACTTTGTAATTTCATTAAAGAAAATGCGCTGTACGGTTTTTTCTTTAATCAGGTTTTTTTCTTTCATGAGCTCAAAAATATGCCAGGATATGGCCTCGCCTTCTCTATCAGGATCCGTTGCTAATAATAAGGAATCTGCTTTTTTTAAGCTTTTAGCAATGGTTTCAATATGACGGGAATTTTTTTCTAAAGGAGCATAGGTCATAGCAAAATTATGATCTGGATCAACTGAGCCTTTACGCGCAGGTAAATCACGAACGTGTCCATAAGAGGCTAAGACCTCATAATCATCACCCAGATATTTTTGAATGGTTTTGGCTTTTGCGGGTGACTCAACGATCACCAGGTGTTTACTCATATGAAATAAACCTTTCCTTATAATTTTAAATGAATGTATTTTTGTAATGAATTCTTTAACATTAGTGTAAAGTTAATTCATCTTCTGATTGGTATAGCACAAGATCAAGAAAAGCCAATTGTTCTTCATTTAAATTATTTGCTAAAACATTTCGAATTGTCCATTTAGTTTCTTGCAAAGTAACAATGCGGGATTCAGAAAATTGTAATTGATTCATAATGAGCTCTAAACCATCATTATCGACAATACCCAATAATTTCATTTTCATCAGAAACTGATAACTTGCTTTGGTCAGTTTCATTTGCTCATCGTAAGTGAACACACGAGTTGAGCTCTGTTGGGCTGTGCGAATAAATAAAGAGTGATCATCCGGATGATAGGATTCTTCATCGTGTAGTCCTGGCGAGTCAGGATCGGCGGATTGATGGCTTTTTTGCAGCTGAGTAAGACTTTTTTCAAATAAATTTAATAAGAGTTCGAATAAATTATCTTTCATATGTACACCTTATATAACCACCGGGCACTGCAGTAATAGCCCCATGTAATTCTAATTCAGCAAGTTCATTAGTGATTTGCTCTACAGAAAAACCACTGCGTACTATCATTTGATCAATGCTAGTAGTTTCAAAACCGATGAACTTTACTAGGTTTTTGCTCTCTGTTGCAAGGGAAAAAAGAGATTTATCAGCTGGAAGTGGCTGAGGATCTATTCTAAGCTCATGTAAAACGTCATGTATTGATGTCACTAATTTCGCACCTTGTTGTAATAAATAATGGCAGCCTCTTGCCAAAGGGTTATGAATAGAACCAGGAATAGCTAATACATCTCTATTTTGTTCTAATGCCATTCGTGCTGTAATTAAAGAACCACTCTTAATTGCCGCCTCAATAACCAATGTGCATAATGATAGACCGCTTATTATACGGTTTCTGCGTGGAAAATGTCCAGCGATTGGTGGGCTTTTTAGTGGAAATTCACTTATTATTAAGCCGTTTTCTCTAATTTGGGCGGCGAGTTGTAGATGCCGGCGTGGATAAATGCAATCTATTCCAGTGCCTAAAACAGCTATTGTTTGGCCTTGTGAGGCTAAACATCCTAAATGGGCCTGGGCATCAATTCCTAGGGCTAAGCCGCTGACAATAGTAATTCCATACCTTGTTAGTTCTTTAGAAAATTGTTTTGCATTTTCACTTCCAGTGATAGATGGATTGCGGCTCCCTACTATAGCCAAAGTAGTTTGTTTTAGTGCTGATAACTGCCCTTGAGCGTATAAAACTACCGGAGGATCGGCTATTTCTTTCAACAAAGCAGGATATTCGGGTGATTCCCAAGTTAATAAATGGTTATCGGAAGAGGCCTCTTGCCAGGTTAAATCTTCATTAATTAAATTAAAATCAAACTGACTAAGTGTTTGTGCCAAACGAGGAGGAAGACCTGCTTGTTCCAGTTCAGAGACCGATAATTGAAACAGTTCTTGTAAATCCGGCCAGCGCTTTTTTAACTTCATTACAGTACGTGGGCCGACTTGATTCATCCTGTTTAATGCGAGGAAATAAGCTAAATTATTCATGGGTTGCTGACAGTATCCAATAAGTACACTGCTCGAGTAGAGCGTACGATTAAAGCAAAACTGGTTTTAGTAAAAGGACGAAATACCAAGGCTTCTCCTATGCGTTCAGGAGGAAGTTTAATAGAAAGTAAATGATTTTTAGGATCAGGAACTACTCGGACTTTTGCAAATACTCCTAATACATCGCCTGCTTTAAGCCCTGCTTCGGCTCCGACGTTGAGCACCACCACATTGCCTATTGCCCCTTGTGTATTACCAGAAGGCATGTTTGTAGGCATATCAAGAATTAAACCCTGAATGGTTGCTGTAGGCGCACTGGGTTCGAAGTATAACTCAAATTCTGGACTATTATTTATTAATACTTTGTCTTCAATTTTAATGCCTTCATTAATACTGGTCAGTAGTAGGGTGGCGGGATCTCCACCAGCAACCAGTTCGCCATAACCTACTAATTTGGCTTGATAACCTAAAAGAGTTTTGCTAATCGGATCGATATAATTTCTACCGGAACGAAAAACAGAATAGGCAATGCTGCCGCCTTCAGGCATGACTGGAGATGAATGTAAGCCTCTTACATAGACTTGATCGCCTTGTCCTCCAAGCATGTGCTCAGCCGATAAGGCGATGATATAAGGAGCATGGCTTAAGACATCTTCATCTAAAACTAAAGATTCATTGAGGTAGGGTTTAATATCTCCTAGTGGTATCGGTGGAATTTCTTCATCGAGTGGGGTAGGGCGAACTTTAGGCGATAACTTAATTGTGCCATTAGATAACACTCTTAAGTAGGGTTTCTTTGCATGGTAATTTAGAGCAATGACTGCGCCTGCGTATAAACGATCAGGATTTTTAATATTGGGATTGGCACGCCATAATTCTTTCCATTCCCAGGGATTTTTTAAATACCTATTAGCGATAGACCATAAGGTATCGCCCTGTTGCACCACGTATTCTTTAGGTGAGTCTGCTCTTAAACTGAGGGCTTGCCCTACAGTTGATAGGAGGAAACAGAAAATAAAGAGAAGATATCTCATGCATATTCCTTTGCTATAGTAAGTATTCACGCTGAACCAAGGAAAAGCCATATTTGGCCCATCTTCGACGAAAAAGAAACTGATAATGCTCACATACTGATCTATGCTGCGCTTTCTAATCGTTTTTTTCGTTCAACCTGAACTCAAATATGTCATTCCACCACGATTAAGTTTGCCCAGAGTACTAGTTCGCTTTATCAAATGGATTTGAACTTGTTTGAGCTCGCATTTCTAGCATCGAGGATGAAAGCGCTCAGAGCATCTTGCGGCATTACCTTAGATCAGGGATAATAACATGATATTTATGTGGAGAACCAGATAGCAATGGCTATTCGTAAAATTCTTTATTTGCCTGATGCCCGCTTAAGAACGGTAGCTAAACCAGTTGTTAATTTTGATCACAGTCTGCAAGAATTAATTGACGATATGTTTGAGACGATGTACGACGCGCGTGGCGTGGGCCTTGCTGCACCTCAAATTGGTGTTAGTCTTCGGCTTTCAGTGATTGATATCATTGGTGATAAGCGCAATCAATTAGTAATCATTAACCCCGAAATAATCGCTTCCGAAGGGGAAAAACAATACGAAGAAGGTTGTTTATCTGTTCCTGGCGCTTATGATACGGTGGTTCGTGCTCAAAAAGTTACTGTAAAAGCCTTAGACAGGGCAGGCAAAGCTATTGAAGTGACTGGTGAAGATTTATTTGCAGAATGTTTGCAGCATGAAATTGATCATTTGAATGGGAAATTATTTGTGGATTTGCTGTCACCGCTTAAAAGAGCTTTAGCACGTAAAAAACTGGATAAATATAAACGGCGCAACGCGTCCAAATGAGTTCTTTAAACATAGTTTTTGCAGGAACCCCGGAATTTGGTCTGCCTTGTTTGGATGCTTTAATTCAATCCTCACATCATTTAAATGCCATTTACACCCAACCTGATAGACCAGCAGGGCGGGGACGTAAACTGCAGGCCTCTGCAGTAAAAGAATGGGCTGTAGCTCATGATATTCCAGTCTATCAACCCCTTAATTTTAAAAATCAAGAAGCCATCGATGAATTGGTCGCTTTAAAGCCTGATTTAATGATTGTTATTGCCTACGGGCTTATTTTACCTCGTGTGGTTTTAGATATTCCGCGTTTAGGCTGCATTAATGTTCATGCTTCTTTATTACCACGCTGGAGAGGTGCTTCCCCTATCCAACAAGTTATTTTACAGGGAGATACCCATACTGGTGTAACCATGATGCAAATGGATGTAGGTCTGGATACTGGTCCTATGCTTGCTAAAATAGAGTGTCCGATTACTTCTACGGATACTGCAGGAAGTCTTCATAATAAATTGGCTGAATTATCTGCCCAACCCTTGTTAGATACCGTAAATTTATTAGCACTTAATCGAGCTCAAGCCCAAACCCAGGACGAGCATTTAGCTACTTATGCTAAGAAAATAAACAAAGAAGATGGATGCATTAATTGGCAAAATTCTGCAGCAAGTATAGATAGGCAAATTCGTGCGTTTAACCCCTGGCCAATTGCTTATACCACTTTAAATAATGAGGCCTTAAGGATACATCAGGCTTCTGCTGTCACTTTAAATGAATCAACGAAACCGGGAACCGTAGTGCGTCTTGATAAAAAAGGAATGTTAGTAGCGACCGCCGAAGGTGGATTGCTTATTGAAAAAATTCAGTTTCCCAGTGCCAAAGCAGTTTCCATGGCTGATTGGCTAAACTCAGGAAAAACACAGCTACATCTGGGTTTAGTATTTCCATGAGTACTAATGAGCGCTTGTCGGCCTTAAAAATTTTAGTACAAGTGATTGAACATCATTCTTCCTTAGCGCAAGGGCTCACAGCAGCCTCATCGCCTATGACCAAAGAGCTTTGCTTTGGGGTCTGTCGGCATTATATTCGCCTAACGAGCTTAGCTGATCTATTAGTAGATAAAAGACCCAAATCAGTAGAAGTATGGATAGCCATTATTATGGGCTTATACCAATTACATTATATGAAATTGCCGGATTATGCTGTAGTCAAAGAAACGGTTGCTTTATTAGAAAAGGTAAAAAAAGTTTGGGCTAAGGGTTTAGTTAATGCGGTTCTACGAAATTTTTGTCGCAAACAGCCAGAATTAATCGCCTCTTTAGCTGAAGATTCACAATTTATTTACGGCCATCCTGAACATTTATTAGCACGCATAAAAAAAGCCTGGCCCAATGATTGGCAAAATATTGCTTTAGCTAATGATACCCATCCGCCAATGACTTTGCGGGTCAATTTAAAACGAATTTCCGTTAATGAGTACTTACAGGAATTAGAGCAAGTAGGGATTCCAGCCGAAGCCCATAAGCTAGTTGCTTCAGCAATTACCCTATTAACTCCTTGTGATGTACGTAGCCTACCCGGCTTTACCGCAGGAATGATTTCAGTACAAGATGCAGCAGCACAATTAGCTGCTTCTTTATTAGATTTAAAAACCGGATTAAGAGTATTGGATGCTTGTTGTGCTCCTGGAGGTAAAACCTGTCATATTTTAGAAACCCAAGCTGATTTGGCTGCTTGTGTAGCTGTAGATGTAGACAGTAAGCGTCTTGTGCGCGTAAAAGAAAATTTAATGAGGCAAAATCTCAAAGCAGAACTAGTACAAGGAGATGCCTTAGCTCCTGAACAATGGTGGGATAAACAATTATTCGAGCGTATTTTATTAGATGCTCCTTGTTCAGCGACGGGAGTAATTCGTCGTCATGCGGATATTAAATTACTAAGAACAGACAAAGAAATTGAAACGGTTGTTCATACGCAGCATAGGATGTTACGTTCTTTATGGCCTTTATTAGCGCCAAAAGGACTCATGATCTATGCCACTTGTTCGATTATGCCTGAAGAAAACGAGCAACAAATTGCTCATTTTCTAAGCGAACAATCTGATTGTAAGGTGATTCCCATTGCAGCGGAATGGGGTAGAGCAACGCCCCATGGTCGACAAATATTGCCAGGAGAGCTCGGAATGGATGGGTTTTTTTATAGTATTTTGCTTAAGGAGAAGTAATGATAATTAATTGGCCTTTAATTGTTGTTTTATTTTGCTTATCAATTCCTGGTGTTTTTATTACCATGACGCGTTTAGTTCATTTCTTATTACCGGATAATACTGAGGTCTTAAAAAAGAAAGCCAGCCGTTTGGTAATATTTCAAGCTTTATTTATGGTATTGGCTATGAGTTTTGCGGGGGCCTTATTATCAGGACGTACGGGTTTAAGTGATCCAGTATTAGTTCCCTTGCTACAAGGGAAGGATGTATTAAATACCTTTTTATCCTCTTTATTGCCAAGCCTTACTTATGCTTTAATTTGTTTTTTTGTCTTCTGTTTTTTGTATTATGGTATTGTTCGGTCCATTTTGGATGAGCAAAGCATTGAGGTAATGGCTAAATTACGCACCGTGTTAAAACCCGATGGCTGTTTGCTTTATGGGGGCGTGGTAGAAGAGATTATTGCGCGTTGGGGTTTAATGAATTTAGTCGCTTTTTTCACTATGCTTTTTACCAAACAGATAAATAACACTATTATTTTCTCATCCATCATTATTAGTGGCTTACTCTTTGTAATAGGGCAAATACCAGTTTATATTGCTGCGGGTTGCAAACCTTATCGACGTTTGATTTATTCATTAGTTTTACTGAGTCTTTGCCAATCACTATTTTTTGGCATAGTGTTTTGGAAGTATGGTCTTATTGCTGCCATAATCTCCCATCTTTTCTTCCATATTTTGTGGATTGGCTACGATCGCAAATAAGGCCGTCTGAGCGGTTATAGAATGGTTAATGTTTAGGTTTATGCTGATACATTTTGTATCATTTTCTCTTCAATAGCGCAGAGGTTTAAGGCTCATGCAACCCGAATTACATTTCTTGCCTGTAGAGAATTTAGAGGCAGGGCAATATCAACCACGACAAGACTTTAATGTGGTGGGCTTACAGGAGTTAGCCCAATCAATCAGCTCTCAAGGATTGATTGAGCCTTTAATTGTACGTGCTATTGCAAAACAACGTTATGAAATTATCGCTGGAGAACGTCGTTGGCGAGCAGCGCAATTAGCAGGCTTAGATAAAATACCTTGTCTTGTCGGTGAATATACTGATAAACAAGCCTGTGCGCTTAGTTTAGTTGAAAACATTCAACGGCAAGATTTAAATCTAATTGAAGAGGCAAGTGGATATCGTCGTTTAATCGATGAGTTTCATTACCATCAGGATGAAATTGCTGTTTTAGTAGGTAAATCACGCAGCCATATTGCTAATATTCTTCGTTTACTTAGTTTAAGCCCACAGATTAAGGGGTTTATCGCGGAACAGCTCTTGTCTTTAGGTCATGCCCGTATGTTAGTAGGTTTAGAACTTGGTCAACAAGAATATTTTGCGCAATTAGTACTTGATGAACAATGGTCAGTACGACAATTAGAGCAGGAAATTAAATCATTTAAGAGTAAAACACCTCTAAAAAATGCAAAAAAAGATCGTGATGTTGAACGCTTGCAAGGTATTTTAGCCGAACAAGTCGGTGCTCCTGTGCAAATAGTAAACGATGGCACTGATGGAGGGTGGTTAAAAGTTAAGTTTTTTGACAATGATACGCTTGCAGGGCTTTTGGAGCGATTAGGGTTGCGTTATGATTAGCCTATTCATTGTCTTATAAGGAATCTACCTGATGAAAAGGACACTTACTGGTCTTTGTATGGGGATTTTATGTTCTAGCTCTGCACTGAGCTTAGGATTACAAAATGGTGTAGATAAAGTTATTAATCAAGTTAATCCCCATGTTAATTTAGGGGCTGTAGTTATTGATTTAACTTCTGGTGAAACCATTTATAAACGAAATGCCGATCGCCTCTATATTCCCGCTAGTAATATGAAATTATTCTCGGAGGCAGCTGCTTTAATGGCATTAGGCCCTGATTACCGGTTTAAAAATCAATTAAGTACGAATGCACCTCAATTGGAAAACGGCGTTTTAAAAGGTAATCTCTATTTACATTTAAGTGGTGACCCTTCTTTTTCGCGGGATGATTTAAGACATCTTTTAGCTTCTCTTCGTGATTGGAATATAAACTCCATCCAAGGGAATGTTTATATTGATAGTAGCTTAGCTGCTGTTAATGCTTATCCTCCAGGGTGGTTAAAATCTGATTTGGCTTACAGTTATGGCGCCCCTATCGCACCCTTAATGTTAGATGCCAATCGTCTAACCGTAACGGTTAATCCGGGTGCACAAGTAGGTTTGCCAGCTATTGTGGAAGCTGATGATGGTGGTGGCGTTATCGCCTTAACTAATCAAGCGACCACTAAAGCGAGTGCTAAAGGATGCGGAGTGGGGTTTTCTTTAAATCAGGAAAATCAGCTAGTCGCGCGCGGTTGTGTTGGCGTAGGGCAATGGGCAGTACAACAACGTCTGGCAATAAAAAATCCCTTAAAATACGCCCAAGGAATGATTCGTAGCCTGTTAGCCAAAGAGCATATTGTTTTTAATGGACAAGTAGAGCTTGGAAAAGCACCTGCTGGCTCATTATTGATGGCTACACAATATTCCAGACCTTTGTCGCATTTAATGGCCGATACCTTAAAGCCTTCCGATAATTTATATGCCGATAGTTTATATTTACATGCAGCTGCCAAAATCCATGGCTCTCCTTTAAATTGGAACGACGCGCAAGCAGTAGTCAAAAATTTCTTACAACAGCAAACGGGTATTGATCTAAAAAACTCGACCTTTACTGATGGTTCAGGCTTATCACGATATAATTTGGTCACACCACAACAAACCATTTCTTTATTAACTTTTTTATATCAACGTTTCCCCATGTCTTATGAATATATTGCTGCTTTACCAATATCCGGGCGAGATGGAACACTACAAAAACGGTTTAAAACTATCGATCAACAAGGCTTTGTACGAGCTAAAACAGGCACGATGACCGGTATGAACAGTTTATCAGGCTATTTATACACTACTAATGGGCATACTTTGGCTTTTGCTTTATTCATTAATAGATTACCAGGTTCTAATGCAGGTCCCGGACGCCCACTCCTAGATGCTTTATGTACCTATCTTTTAAAATTAAATCCCAGCAGTAATCGTTTAGCCCGTGTCTTTGCTCCTCATAGTCGAATTAAATTTCAATCTAACCCTACTCAAGCTGATGTACAAAGAGCCCAACAAGCGAAGTGGCGCAATTTAGAATCAGGGGTTCGCTTAGCTCTAAGAGGACAAGCAGTGGATATTGCTTATAGGAACAATGAACTCGTCATTACTGATAATCAATCTGATGCTAATAAAGTATGGTCGGCATTAAAATTAGTGGCAAAAAAACATCCTTTTGCCGTTGCTTTATCCTCTGCGCAAAATGTAGCACTTGGGTCTCTGGAAAAACCAATGATGTTATGGATTCAATCACCTGCAGGGGTTAATCAGCGTACCTGGGTTATTCGCCAAGCAGTGTAATCTTGATGATGGCTTATTCCTGGCGGCGAGCAACCAGGATTAGCCTGATAAAAAAATGATTTGGAGCTCAGATGCGTTTATTCCTCTTAGTAATTGTTCTGTCGATATCCACTGCCTTTGCAGGGCCAAAATTTTTAATCCTCACCGATATCCATTATGGTAGTGATAATCAAGCCGAAGATGGACAAGATACTGGTTCTGTCTTTTTAAAAAGTACTTTAAAAGAGATGGAAAAACTCAGCAAACAGGTTGATTTTATTGTTAACTTAGGAGATTTGCCTACTCATATGCATTTTTTCACCTCTAAAAAAGGCGATTATGAACGCACCCTATTTCATGGACTTTATGAAGCTGATTTTTCAGCAAAGCCGATGTTTTATATTCCGGGTAATAATGACTCCTTAGGTGGTAATTATCAGCCTTTTGAAGTAAATGGAGAGTCACCACTTTCTTTTGCGGCTGATTGGGATGGTTCTTGTGTTTCGTGTAAAGAATTACTTATTGATAAAACGTTTATGCGTCATGGTGGATATTATTCTTCCTACGTTGTACCTAACAATAAAGAAATCATTTTAATTGCATTAAATACAGCGCCTTTTGCCAATGTACCTGTTTTAGCTTCAAAATACCCCAATCAAGAGCTTGATGCGCAAGCAGAACTAGCATGGCTTGAGCAGCAATTGAAGCAGCATTCCGCAAAACAATTATTAATTGCAATGCATATGCCTCCTGGGATTAGTTACAAAGGTAGTTCTTTTTGGAATGAAGAGTCCTTAGATCGTTTTCTTTCTCTTTTAGAGCGGTATTCGCAAGCTTATGGAGAAATTACTCTGCTTTCTGGACATACGCATATGGATGAATTGAGAAAATTAGCTTTACCGCGTGGGCTCACTATTTATGATTATTCCACCCCAGCAGTAAGCCGTATTCATCATAATAATCCAGGCATGAAAGTAGTGAGTTTAAATGACCATATGGCAGTGACTAATTACACGACCTATTACACTAGTGATCTAAATAACTGGGGGGATGAACATTATCAAGCAATGGGGTCTTCCGATGCCATTTTTCCAAATTGTCATACTGAAACTTTAGCGGCTTGTTTAAACTCTTTAAGTGATCAACAAGTCTGTAAGAACTTGGAACAAGGCTTATTTTATGGGGCAAAAAGTGATCATGTGATTAAAGAGGTGTGTCACTTAACGTATTTGATTCAACACAGGACTTAGGCAAAACGCCCAATCTCTTCGTTAAAAGCAGTTTTTAATTCGGTCATTTAGTTAATCTAAACTCCCTCATTAAAAACTACTTTTGCCTCGACCTTGGGGTTTTTCCTAAGTCCTGCTTACGGAATTACGAGCAACTCCAATCTTTTTGTTAAAAGCAGTTTTTAATTCGGTCATTTAGTTAATCTAAACTCCCTCATTAAAAACTACTTTTGCCTCGACCTTGGGGTTTTTCCTAAGTCCTGCTTACGGAATTACGAGCAACTCCAATCTTTTTGT
>CANJQE010000058.1 GCA_947476305.1 Legionellaceae bacterium | reverse complement strand
GCTTGATGGCAGATCTGCCAATGATTTTTAGATGGAATTTTATTACCACCACTTTGTGGATCGTATGTGTATACCCATTTGCTCATGCCGTTAGGCTAGCATAATGGCTAGTTTAAGAAAACCTCAGTTTGTGACCGCGCGCAGTATAATCCTGATGCAATAGAAGGATTCCCATAGCTCATACCTAAGGCTACCGTACACTTACTCCCTAAATCATGTTGTAGTTGTTCAACTAATTGTTGACTATGGTATAACAGAGGTGAGCCTTGTTTTAACCAAATTGCTTTGTAGGCTTCTGTAGATTTTCTTGCTCGAAATGGGATGATTAAACCATAGACTAATAAATAACGTATAGGCCAAGGTAAATCAATAACGCGATGATCAATTAAAAATTCACGTAAATAATGTCTAACTGCTGGCAGATTAGCAGTATCTGGTGTGCCCAGATTAATAAGCAATAAACCACGTTTCATCAATACGGCAACTCAGGTTAAATGTGCAGCTATCATACCTTAAGTGGATGGACGCAGCAGCACAATTATCATTGCACCACTGCGAGAAAGGGTTTAAATCACTAACTAGGCCATTTGTTCCTCGGGTATTTCACTAAGTGCAATAACATTAGAGGCATGAAGCCCTCTTTCGCCATTGGCTACTTCATAATTTACCCCTTGGCCCGGAACTAAGGTTTTATAACCTGTTCCATGAATTGATGAGAAATGAACAAAAATATCTTCACCACCACCTTCTGGCATAATAAAACCCCAACCTTTGGCGTTATTAAACCATTTGACTTCGCCTCTAGCCATGAATCCTCCTTTTGCTAAAGCTTATCAATCGTCGACTGGTGATAGGACCAGTTGAGCAATTGCATTCTTCCATAAATGACAATTGTAAAACCCCTATACTGGATATAGGTATTTTCAACATAACGCAAAATAGGCCTCTTACTCAATAGTTTTTATTAAAATTTATCCCATACATTTATTAAAAGAAATAATTTGATTACAATGAATAATAAATCAACATTTAAGGATGCTTTTTTGTTTCAACTGGATCCCCGCATACAAGCAACGAGCTTTTTTTTAGGATCTTGGCCGTTATCTAATGTGCTTTTAAAAAATGATGAGAATTATCCTTGGTTTCTTTTAGTGCCTCGAAGATCAGATATTGAAGAAATTTATCAATTGGATGCGCAAGATCAGTTACTGTTGATGCAAGAAATTAATCAATTATCTCTTTTAGTAAAAAATTATTATCAACCTAAAAAAATAAATGTAGCTTCTTTAGGAAATATAGTGCGACAACTTCATATCCACTGCGTAGCGCGTACAGAGCAGGATTCTTTATGGCCACAAGGTATTTGGCAATCGTCCTATCAATCTACACCTTACCCAGAAGCAGTTTTGCAAACTATGCTGCCTCGTTTTGAAGAATTAGTAAGCCAAGGAAATAAATATTTCAGTTCGCTATTATAAAATCCTTTTAATAAAATAAAAAATAGTGTATTTGTTAATAAATCCTTAAGATTTTTTTGTTATGCTTTTGTTATAGTTGTAACTAAGGAGTTTCGATGGCTGGAAGTACTTCTAAGATGTTAGTTCAGATGAGAACCTCTAACACTGGTTCTTCTCTCAATTCTAGCGCTAAGGCTGATGAGTTAGCTGACTTTTTGGGTTCGCCACAGCTCCGACCTTCTCCCAATATGGGCGATAAATTAAAGGAAAGTTTAAATTCTTTGAGCAAAAACTACTCTCCAATGGATTAAGCTTAATAAGCTAAAAGCTTATTTTTTATGCTTATTCATTAACATAATGGGTTGTTTTAGGTATATACTTTATCTAAGTAGCTTACTTTATATTGAGGTCTAAGGATGGCATCGGGAGATTTTTCTGAATCCTCTCATTGGAGAGATTCGGCAAGAAGTGCACGCTTTTTTATGGTTGATGCGCGAGCTGCATTTCCTCTCTTTTTCTTTTTAATGCATATTAGAATCTGGACCGGTTTATTAGTTGTAATATCAGCTGTTTTTTTTGCTATTATTGAGCATTATGGTTTTACTGTACCTGTTTTTTTACGTTGGATACGGTCTTTTTTAGCCGGTAGTATTAGATCAGCCCAGCCATGGTGGAAATAAATGGAACGAGATATTAGTAAATGTATGTCTACGATAGCCGCCTCAATGAATGCAAAATTTTATTTAAATGATCGCTTTGTGAGTTTTGATGAAGTGTTTGTAGATACCGGTTTATTACCCGCTATTACTAAAAGGGCAGATCAACTATGTTCTTTATGTCTAGGCTACGGTTTGGGTGCTACTTATGACGAAACTGAAGGGGCAATCCTAGGAATAAGAGTAGTCTTTGATGATGTAACACCCAATGTATTACGCTTATTATGTATGACAGATGTGGTTAATGAGTTAATTCAAGGTGGGCCTAGTAAAGACTACACTCCCTTAGATGAACTCATGTATGATTAATATCGTATATATTGTAAAGAAAACGAAAGTTATTTGAAACTATCGATTATTGCCTGAGTAAGTTTGTTAAACTTTCTCTAATAAATTAAAATAAATGTGTAGGAGTTGTTATGCCAGTCACATCAACAGATGCTTATGATGATTTACGGCTTGTCGAAAAGCAAATAGGTATTTTACAGCAGTTGAAGCTCTCCCCAGATATTAGTGCGGCAATCAGCATTACTTGTACCTGTGTTAACGAGTTTCGTGAGGCTCTTTCTGAAGAAAAAACCAATATTTTACTACAAGAAGAGGGTGCTGCGTATACTAGTAATAAATCAACTATGTTCAAAGCGCAGGCAAGAAGCATTTTTACTCCTCCCCTCGGCGAGCAATCCCCTTTATCTCATGAAGGCGAACCCTCATCTGCTATTAAAAACAGCTGGTAAATCTAAATAACATTGAATTCTGTTCATTCGCCTTCATAAATACTGTTATACTTCATTAATAACTTTTAATTCATTTACACTTTAAAGAACTTTATTTACTCTATGAAAGAACAACTCACTGACGAACAAAATGCAAAAATTTTAAAAGCATTAAATAAGGCTATTGAAGAAGGGCCATGGGATAAGTCTAATTTTCTTAGAATGATCGGCAAAAATCTGATTTCTATACGGGATAATTTCTTAGCACGATTAGGTGCTAAGACTGATCATGAAATAAGAGCAGAGTCTCATTTGGCAAACAAGATGGCCTTACGAACTAATCAACAAGAAATTTTTATTTCTTTATATTCCTTTGATGGTACCAATATTCAAAGTTGGGAAAAAATAGTGGCCAATCTGCCTAAACAGACCACTTCCAGACCAATCTATGTGCATGAAGAAAATCTTAAAGACGTATTGAAATTGAAAGATAATAAGAATAACGAGGCTTATGTAGCAATTTATATTGATAAACATGATATTTTGGCATTAGCCCCGGATAAAGTTCCAAAAGATAAATTAGGCACCCCTCTTTTAAGTCTAAAGGATAGATCAATAAATACAGAAAATATAAGTCGCTTTGTTCATGTAACAGGTACATATCAATTTCTTAAAGGTAGATTAATAAAAATGCCCAGTTAGCTGGAGTTTAAGAAAGTACGCTACATTTGCATTTTACTTAATTAAAAGTCGCCAATTTATACTGATGCGATATATACTTAAAGTAACCTAACTCACTTGACAGACAATGGCCCAGCAATCACAAGGACAAGGCGGAGATAATTCCTTAGCACCAGTATGGATTACTGTATTGGGCTTTTGTACTATTTGGTTTATTTGGAAAATGGGGCACGAGTATATTGTTAAATTTGTTTTTTTTATTAACATTTGGGAAGGTAAATTAATAAATTTATTCATTAATAATCCTTTGCTTCAAGAACAAATAAATTTAATGCAAACGGTTCCTACCGCTGGAGTTGATTGGAAAACCCTAGTAATGATGACGCATGATATTGGTGATTATATGCGTTATCCTATTGCTCTTATTTTGATTGCTTTAGCAGTTACTCTTTATCGATCCAACATTATTTTAAAATATAAAAAAGCACATAGTATGAATACCCTTCGTGCTCAAGAGCAATTTAATTGGCCTGCGATTATGCCGGTGGTGAAAGAAGATTTAGTAAGTCAAGATGTTAATCAAGGTCCTTGGGCTATGGCGTTGACTCCTATGGAGTTTGCTCGTAAACATCATTTGCTGCGTAAAGATGATGCTTTACTAGATAATCAAATGCCAGGCATGGAAATGACCGCCGGTCTACGCAAAGGAGATGCAAAACGAGTTTTTACCATGCAACTTGGGCCTTATTGGGATGGCTTTGAGCATTGCTCACCCCAGACCTATGCTATGGCTGCAGTATGTATCGCGCGAATGAATAGGGATAGAGATGCAGCGAATTTAATATTACATACTTTAGATAAAACCTATGTTTCAGGAAAGCCAGATTTTTCTGTAGCTAGACCGGTCATGAAGAAGTATCAAAATACGGAACTAGTACAAGAAATTGTGGTGAAACATGCTTATGTTTTAACGGTCATGTGTTCTTTACTTGCTGCCGCTCGAGATGATGGAGTGGTTCCTACTTCAGAATTTTTATGGTTAAAGCCCATAGATCGCCGATTATGGTATATGCTTAATTGTGTAGGCAGACAAACTCCTTATGCCGAAGTTGCGGGGCCATTTGCTCATTGGCGTGCCGAACGGGTAATGGGTAGACGTTCTTTAGTCCCTATGATCGATGAAGCAATTAGGGCATTAGAAATTGCTATTAAAGAAGTTAAATTAACACCCAAGCAAATGAAGGAGTTAGAGTCATGATGCGTGGTATTGATACACGTAATGAGATAGATCCAAGTCTGCTTCTTAGAGACACGCGAACTATTACTCAAAGATTGGCTGATTTTTTTGGTGATCCTACTAATATCTCCATTGTGTTATTTAGTTTGGCAGGTTTAACCTATTATTTTTCGGAGACAGCAACAGGCTTATTAATCGCTGGTATTTTATTTTTCACTTACAGTTATACACGCAAACAAAAATTACCTTTCCGTTTGCCTCAAACTTCCAAGGCAAAAGATTTTAATGACTTAAAACCGGGGATAAATACACCCAATAAAGCTCGTGGCATCGCATTTTTTGGAAATGACCGTAAGACTGGTGAGGAATTGTGGTTTGCCAATGATGACATGCGTACGCATGCTTTAATTTTTGGTTCTACTGGTAGTGGTAAAACAGAGGCCTTAGTTTCTTTATCTTTTAATGCTTTGGTGCAAGGAAGTGGTTTTATTTATGTTGATGGAAAAGGGGATAACTCCCTTTATGCTAAAGTTTTTTCCATGGTACGCAGTATGGGACGCGAAGACGACCTCTTGTTAATTAATTTTATGACCGGTGCGCGCGATATTGTTGGACCTCAAGAAAAAAGATTATCGAACACGCTTAATCCTTTTTGTCAGGGCTCTTCTAGTATGTTAACTCAGCTAGTAGTTAGCTTGATGGGGTCATCACAAGGCGGTGGTGATGGTGATATGTGGAAAGGCCGCGCTATTGCCTTCGTTGAAGCGCTGATGCGACTTCTAGTTTATATGCGCGATGATGGTGCTGTGCTTCTTGATGCGAATACTATTCGAAATTATTTTGATTTAACACGCTTAGAATCTATTGTCATCGATAAAATATTCCCACGTGATGATCAAGAGGGTGTGAATATTGAAACTGTTCCTAAATTAGTCACAGACCCACTACGTAACTATTTAAATACCTTGCCTGGTTACAATAAAGAGAAAAAGGGCAAACAGGTATCGCAAGTATTAGAGCAACATGGCTTTATTACCATGCAGCTGGTGAGAAGCTTCTCTTCTCTGGCTGATACTTATGGTCATATTATACGTACTAACTTAGCAGAAGTAGATTTTAAAGATGTGGTTTTAAATAGACGTATTTTAGTGGTGTTGTTACCTGCCTTAGAGAAATCTCCTGATGAATTATCTAACTTGGGTAAAATTATTGTTTCTTCACTAAAAGGGATGATGGCAGCGGGTTTGGGAGATGAAGTTGAAGGGGATTATCGTGATGTAATTTTACGAAAACCCACTAATGCCCCCACACCCTATATGTGTATTCTTGATGAGTATGGCTATTATGCGGTGCAAGGGTTTGCGGTAGTACCTGCACAAGCACGTTCCTTAGGCTTCTCTGCTATTTTTGCTGGGCAAGATTTACCTGCGTTCCAAAAAGCATCCAAGGAAGAGGCGGCATCAATTGGTGCAAACACGAACATTAAAATATGTATGAAATTAGAAGATCCCACCGAAACATGGGATTTCTTTACCAAAACAGCGGGTGAGGCTTATGTAACTAAGGTAGACTCATTTCAAACTCAAGACGGAAGTTTTACTAATAGTTATATGGATACTAAAAGCTCTTCATATGAAAAAAGAGCACGCGTCGATTTATTAGATTTAAAGGAACAAACAGAAGGTGAAGCCCATATATTTTTCAAATCAAAAATTGTGCGTGCTCGTATGTTTTATGCAAACCCTAAACCAGTTAAGCAATTAAAAATTAACCAATTTTTAAAAGTGGAACCCCCCCCAGACGATTATTTAATGAAGTTACAAAAACAATTAACTTCCTTCCAACAAATATTGGCAACTGGTGAATTAAGTATTGATAAACAGGTTGAAACTGAAGAAATTTCTATTATAGCTAAGGCATTGCATGATTCTAGTATTGAAGAACCTATCGAACGTGGAATTGCTGCATTAATTTCTTTCCATAGTCATAATGAACCAGAACCAGTAGAAGCACTTATTGAGGAAGAAGTAGAGGGCGCCTTAACTATCTTTAGTTCTTTACGGATTAACAATAATGCACCTCCAATTTTAGCTGTTGATAAAGTAATATTTTCTGAATCTCTGTTACCTATTAATGAAACTAGAAATCAGCTCATGATGATAGAGCGGCTTGCTGGCGCTAAAGATAAATATGCAGGTACGGTAGCTAATGAACTGATTAAAGATTTCCAATTATCCACCAGTTATCCGCCTGAAGAGCGAGATGTGATTCCACCTGAAGATCTTACTGAAATAGTGAGTTCTTTATCTAGTAAAATTGCTTCTGAGCGAGAAAAAGCAAATCAAAAAACAGAAATATAATTAGCTTCAGTATTTTGTTTATTATTTGCCCTACTTGCTTGTTATTTGTTAATGCCAAAACTCTTTTCAATTATCTAACTAAATAATTTATTTAATAAATAGCAATTTTTTTAAATTCATTGTAACGTATTCATTAGGGTATTTTTATAATTTCTAGTTCTTTCTTAAAGTAGCTTCGTCATAAATGGGGATATTAGTGAAAGTAGGACGTACTAACTACACAATGCGAATTATTCGCCTAATGATGTTTATAGCACTATTTCAATTAAGTGCTTGTAATGATCGTTATATTCCAGAAGAACAAGTACCACAATTACCTTGTAAATTAAGAGGCGCTTGTGATGCTACCGTAATGAAATATTTAAAAAAATTAAATAGAAAAGGAATTAGAGTAATTACTGTTGGACAAGATTATTTGATTAGTATTCCTTCCAGCGCACTATTTGAAGATCAGACGCCACATCTGACTTGGGTATCTTATAGCTTGTTAAATGAGGTAGCCAACTTATTGAAGCAATTTCGTAAGGTAGCAATTACTATCTCTAGCCACACTAGTAAATATGTCTCTGTTCAAAGAGAGCATGCTCTAACTTTAGCTAGATCGCGCGTTGTAGGTGAATACTTATGGTCTCAAGGTGTTGACAGTCGATTTATCTTTACGCAAGGATTAGGCAGTGACAAACCTATTATGGGCTCCACTCAAGGAGGAGATTCATCTCTTAATTCTCGAGTTGAAATTACATTTAGAGATGCAGTTGCATAGAGGGAATGAATGAGTAGAAATACTTGGGACGTAATTAAGTTAAATAAAAATTTTAACGTAAATGTATTTCGACGTGGTTTAAGTTTTTTAATTTTTGGACTTTTATTAAATATAGGTCTAGGTGTATTAATATTTTACATCTACATAAATGAACCTGAGCGCGATTTTTATGCGACAAGTGGGATTGCTCCACCTGTCAAGTTACAACCTATGCTTACACGTAATATGACCTCTCATCCGTTGTTAGAGCCTGATCCCTCAATGGATGATGGCGTGAGACCTATACCGCAATAATATAGAGGATAGTATGGCCGAAGATGCCTTGACAGTTGTTAGATTACGAAATCAATTCTACAAAGATAGTCAGCGTAAGGTAATGCTTGCCTTGCTCGTTGCTATGTTAGCCAATTTTCTACTGGGAGGTTTGTTATTTTATCTTATTACTCATCCTCCAGCACCTAAATATTTTGCCACTTCGATCAATGGACGCATTACGCCTTTATTTCCTCTTGATGAGCCTAACCAATCAGATTCCGCTGTTTTACAATGGGCGAATCAAGCGGCTATCGCTGCATTTACTTATAATTTTGTGAATTATAGAGACGAGTTACAAGCGTCTTCAGGATTCTTTACGGCGGAAGGCTGGGACCAATTTTTGACTGCTTTACAACAATCAAATAACTTAGATGCTGTCAAAGCAAAAAAATTAATCGTGTCAGCAGTTGCAACACGTGCACCAATTATTTTACAAAAGGGGATATTGAACGGAAGTTATTCATGGCGGGTGCAAATGCCAATATTAGTCACTTACCAAAGTGCTAGTGAATTTACGCAACAAAATAATGTTGTAACTATGTTAATAACACGTGTTTCCACATTGAATTCTCCTCGTGGAATAGGTATTGCGCAGTTTGTTGTGGGTCCAGCAAGTGGTGGGGTAAGCTAATTATGCGAGCATTTTTTAAATTAACTCTAATTGCTACAATAGTAAGTTGTGGATTTTTAGATAATATTGCGATGGCCCAAGGTGATGATGCGCAACAAGCATTACAGCAATTGCGGCTTTTACAGCAACGTCTTTCTCAAGGACAAGATGGACAGGGTACTTCGCAAACAGCAGGCACGACTGGTGCTGCTTCCGGCAAACCTGCTCAGAACAATGCGCAAACTGCTAGTAATCAGGGGGGGGCTGCGACAACCGCGCCGCAAAATAAACCACCCGTTGATACAGTAGGCGTTAGTGAAAGTGACGATGAAGTTATTGAAAATAAAGCATTTACTGAGATGACTCGCAGTGTTTATCCTTTAAATCCTGAACAGGTTTTACGTTTGAAGCAAATTTATCAAACAAACGAATATGCTCAAGCATCGCCTGTAGGGACGCCACCTAAACCCACAGCTACTTCTCAGTTCGTAAATTTATCTCCAGGTTCAACGCCACCTGTAATTCGACTATCACAAGGATTTGTTTCTTCTTTAGTTTTTCTTGACTCGACAGGGGCTCCTTGGCCTATTTCTGCTTATGATTTAGGGGATCCTACAGCCTTTAATATCCAGTGGGATAAAACAAGTAATACCTTAATGATTCAAGCTATAAAATTATATAATTATGGTAATTTGGCAGTGCGTTTAAAAGGCCTAAATACACCAGTAATGCTTACTTTAATTCCTGGACAAAAAGCAGTAGATTATCGGGTGGATTTACGTATACAAGGTTACGGTCCCAATGCTAAAAATTTGCCTATGGAAGAGGGGATTCCACCTGCTGCAAGTGATATCCTTTTACATATTTTAGATGGTGTACCTCCTCCTAATAGCCAACGTTTAGTAGTGAATGGTGGTGATGCAAGAGCATGGTTATCTCATGAAAAAATGTATGTAAGAACTAACTTAACTATATTATCACCGGGCTGGATTGCAAGTATGACTAGTGCTGATGGAACTCATGCCTACGAAATGCAAAAATCTCCAGTGTTATTGGTATCCTGGCATGGTAAAGTCATGCAACTCAAGGTAGAGGGTCTATAGCAAATGGCCAGCAGAAAAGAAAATTTAAAATCACTGTTTTCCAACACTCGAACTCGAGTGATTATTGTGTTTACACTTGTATTAGTATTGTTAGCCATTATTATCGGTTACATAAAATTACGTTCAGATACTTCATCATCATTAGCATCTGAAGTATCTGGTGCCCCAGGTAATATTCAATCTATTCCAGGTGTATTAGATCCCACGGCTCAATATGCCCAGCTTCAATCGCAACAAAATGTAAACCAAGCTCAGCATGCTGAAACAAGTGGCGGAAGTGCTATACCCACTATTATTCGCACTCAAAGCATTGGACAAGGAGTGGGCGTCATTGGCTCACAAAGTGGTGTGGGTTTTGTTGCCTTAGCACAAGAAGACGAGGGCGGAGCACAACGAAGTTTGTGGATTCAATCCTTACAAAATAGTAATTGTAGTAAATCAGCACTCCAAACTGTGATCAATCAAGGTGCTCAACTAACGGACTTAAAAGGAGCCTGTAGTTGTGTTCAATTAAAAGATAATGGCTATGGTTTAAAAGAATTAGAAGGTGTATGCGCTTGTAAAGAATTAAAAGCAGCCGGTTATAATGCACGCCAATTAAAAGATATTGGTTATTCTGCAGGTCGATTAAGAGATTGCGGTTTTGATGCCTGTGAACTGCGTAATGCTGGTTTTACCGCCCAAGAAATGAAAGATGGTGGTTTCTCTGATGGAGAATTAAAGGGCGCGGGTTTTTCTGATGCTGAAATTGCTCGTGCAAGTGGTTTACCTGATGGCATTACAGCTGCTGATGTACGCAATGCAGGTTGTAATGCAGATGCTTTAAGTAAGTTACGTCAGGCAGGAGTAAGTGCTTCTGCTATACGTCGTATAAGTGGTTGTAGTGCAGAGCAATTGAAAGCAGCTGGTTTCACTGCACAGGATTTAAAGGACGCAGGTTTTTCTGCGGCTGACCTAAGAAAAGCAGGCTTTACTCCGGAGCAATTAAAAGCAGCAGGATATTCTGCAAGAGACTTGCTAAACGCTGGATATACTCCAGCAGAATTGGCGAATGCGGGTTATACAGATGCACAAATTAAAGCGGCAGAGGCAGAATTGCCTCCTGGAATAACTGCTGCAGATGTAAAAAATGCAGGCTGTAATATTGAGGAGCTGAAGCGCGAACGAGAAGCTGGTGTTAGTGCTACACTTATTAAGCAATATGCTGGTTGTAGTGCTCAGGCTTTAAAGGCAGCAGGATTTACAGATGCTGATTTGGCTAATGCTGGATTTACTCCGCAACAAATAAGTGCAGCCAATACTCCCGTTTCAGATGATGCAATTAAAGCAGCAGGTTGTGATCCCAATAAATTAAAACAACTTTTTGCTGAAGGTGTTTCTGCAACCCGAATCAAAGAACTCAATGGATGTAGTGCGGCGGCCTTGAAAGCTGCAGGTTATGATGCGCGTGCTTTAATTGATGCAGGCTATACACCGGCGCAATTACTTGCTGCAGGATTTACTCCTCAGGAGATTAATGCCGCTCAAGCGCAATCAGATGCTGCAATTAAAGCCGCAGGTTGTGATCCTACTAAACTGAAGCAATTATTTGCAGCAGGAGTTTCTGCTACACGGATTAAAGAGCTCAATAACTGTAGTGCGGCGGCCTTGAAAGCTGCGGGTTATGATGCTCGCTCTTTAATTGATGCAGGTTTTACACCGGCAGAATTACAAGCTGCAGGGTTTTCTCCTCAGGAGATTAATGCCGCTCAAGCACAATCAGATGCTGCAATTAAAGCAGCAGGCTGTGATCCTGATAAATTGAAACAATTATTTGCTGCGGGAGTTTCTGCTTCACGGATCAAAGAACTTAATGGATGTAGTGCTCAGGCGTTAAAAGATGCTGGCTTTAGTGCAAAATCCTTATTAGCAGCAGGGTTTACTCCTGATCAATTAAGAGCCGCTGGATTTACACAAGATCAGATTAATGCTGCAATGCACCCTGTTTCTGATGATGCTATTAGGGCAGCAGGTTGTGATCCTAATAAATTAAAACAACTTTTTGCTGAAGGTGTTTCTGCAACACGAATCAAAGAACTCAATGGATGTAGTGCGGATGCTTTAAAAGCTGCAGGCTATGATGCGAAGTCCTTATTAGATGCAGGTTTTACACCGGCGCAGTTACTAGCGGCAGGCTATACTCCGCAACAAATTAGTGCCGCAACTAGCCCCATTTCAGATCAAACTATTCAGGCTGCTGGTTGCGATCCAGCAAAACTGAAGCAGTTATTTTCTGACGGCGTATCAGCTGCACGCATAAAACAATTAAATGGATGTAGTGCACAAGAATTGAAAGAAGCAGGATATGGTGCGAAAGCTTTATTAGATGCAGGATTTACACCGGCACAATTACTTGCTGCTGGATTTACTCCTAAGCAATTAGAAGATAGTGGTGTTAATCCCGCTGATATTATTGCAGCTGGCAGAACAGCTGATTGTAGTGTTGCTTATTTACAGAAGGCAAGAGCGGACGGAATTTCAGCTGCGACAATCAAGCAAACACTGGGATGCTCAGCGGCTGCACTAAAAGCAGCAGGTTATACTGCTAAAGAATTAAAAGATGCAGGATTTACTGCTGCTGAGTTAAAAAATGCAGGATTCAGTGCTGCAGATTTAAAAAATGCTGGTTTTACTGCTAAAGAGTTAAAGGATGCGGGCTTTAGCGCTGCTGAATTAAAAAATGCTGGCTTTAGTGCAAAAGATTTAAAAGATGCTGGTTTTTCTGCAGCAGATTTAAAAAATGCCGGTTTTTCTGCAGAGCAACTTAAAGCTGCTGGCTTTAGTGCAAAAGATTTAAAGGATGCTGGTTTTTCCGCAGCACAATTAAAAGCAGCCGGGTACAGTGCAAAAGATTTAAAAGAAGCAGGTTACACCGCGGCAGAATTAAAAAATGCTGGTTATACAGCAGATCAGCTAGCCGCTGCTGGCTTTACACCAGATGAGTCTTCTGTTGCAGGTCTGGGTGCACCCACTATTCCGGAAGGAAATTCAAATGTGATAGGCATCCCTACTATACCAGGTAGTAATCAAGCACCAGCTGCAAACTTAGCTTCTAATGCTCAACAACTGCAAGGAATAGTTAATAAACAAAATGAGCAGATGGCAGAACAAAAATATCAACAGAAAATACAACAGCGTTCTAATGATATGCTCTCTGCAGCTACTCAAGTTATTCAAGGTTGGAAAGAAGTAAGCAACCAGACCTATGTAGAGGCAAGTGACACCGGAGACAAAGGCGAAGCAGCAGGTGCAGCAGCTGTAAATGCAGCCGGTGGTCCACCTGGATCTGATACAACAGATGGACTGGCTGGAACTAATCAAACATCAGTAATTAAAATGGGTGATATTTTATTTGCTGTTATGGATACAGCAGTAAATAGTGATGAACCAGGCCCCATTCTTGCAACAATTGTTTCAGGAAGATTTAAAGGTGCAAAATTAATAGGTAGTTTTAATTTGCCATCTAATGCAAATAGTATGGTCATTACTTTTAATGCTATGTCTATTCCAGGGGCTCCTAAAACGATAAGTATTTCAGCGTTCGGAGTTGATCCTAATACAGCTAGGACAGCACTCTCCAGCCGTACAGATCATCACTATTTAATGCGTTATGGTTCCTTATTTGCTTCTTCATTTTTACAAGGATTTGGTAACGCATTCCAATCAGCAGACACAACAGTAACTATTGGTGGTACTGGAGGTGGTAACAATGTAACTATCCAAAACGGTATAGGTCGCTCTGCCTTGGAGAATGCCGTAATTGGATTAGCTCAAGTAGGTCAGAATTGGGGGCAAGTAGCACAACAAGTATTTAATACACCAGTTACTGTGGAGGTCTATGCAGGAACTGGTATAGGTGTGTTATTTACACAAGATGTGTCAATTAGTTAAATTTAATGGCAGAAAATAATGGCAGAAAATGATCAAAATGATGAATATAAGTTTGTAGAACTTGATGGTCTTGATAACCATATGGGCGATCCTGATTCTACATCCGGCGATGGAAATTCTTCTTTTGCAAGACAGGGGACTAATTCCAAAAAAGACATTAAACGCAATGCGCTAATTGCAATTGTAGTAATTGTTTTCGCCATGCTCATGTACAAAATGATTGGCTATTTTTTTCTAGATAAAAAAGATACTGTTGCTGTGCAAAATCCGTCTCAGCCCATTGCTCAAGTAGTTTCACAACCTACTATACAACCAGTAATTAACACGGTTCCAACTGCTCCTGTGCAATCTATAATCACAGTAGATAATTCAGATTTAAACAAAAAAGTAGCTGCAATTGATATCTCTCAACAAAATGTTAGATCAGAAATAGGAACAGTCAGTCAACAAGTAACTACAGTAAATAACAATGTCCAGAATCTAAATAATCAAATTGCAAGCTTAAATCAGGTAATCAATAATTTATCTACTCAGTTAGCAAAACAATCTGAGGAAATTAATCTTTTAATGGTTCGTACTCAACCAAAACGAGTTGTTAAACAGGTAATTAAAATTACTACTCAACCCTTAATTTATTATATTCAAGCAGTAATTCCGGGTCGTGCTTGGCTAATTGGCACAAATGGTTCTACACTTACAGTAAGAGAAGGAACAAAAATATCTGGGTATGGAGTAGTGAAATTAATTGATCCCTTAGAAGGTCGAGTTGTCACTAGTTCAGGACAGGTTATTCGGTTTAGTCAAGAAGATAGTTGAGGCATTTATGGCTTGTACTGGCGGTACTTTTGCTTGTTGGTTAGCGAGTCAGGCTAACATATTAAATAATGTTGCCCAATCAATGCCTGCTATAGAAAAACTTGTTACAGGGGCCGCGTATCTTATTGGTTTGACTTTTGTGTTTAAAGCAATTTCCACCTTAAAGTCCTATGGTGAATCTAAAACAATGATGTCAGGTGGTGGCAGTTTAAAAGAGCCCTTAGTTTATTTAATGTCAGGAGCAATGTTAATATACTTCCCTACTGCATTTAAAATTTTCATGCAGACCTCCTTTGGTTATGAAAACGTATTACAGTATGCACCTACAAACAGTCAAAATAACGCATTTAATACTTTATTTGGTAGCGGTAGTGCAGTCGGTGAGCCTCTATCAATCATTATTCAGGTTATAGGAGTCATAGCATTTACAAGAGGTTGGATATTAATTGCTCGCTCATCAGGCCAAGGACAACAACCAGGTGGCACTGGAAAGGGGTTGATGCATATATTTGGTGGTATTTTGGCTATGAATATTGTAGGTACATTAGATATGATTAATAATACTTTATATGGTACTTAATATTAAAATAATCACTCTGTAGTGACTTGGAGATTTGTGTATATGTCGGTTAAGTATTTAGATTATAAGGATTTAGTATTTAATGTCTTAATTTTATATTTTATTGCTAGTTAGTAAGTAATTAAACCAATGAGGATAATTTAAAATGAAAAGTTTTCTAAATGATTGTAAAACCTGGGCAATAAGTCTGGGTAGTTTTGTTCTATTATTATTAATCAGTCAAGATGCATCGGCAATTACTATAGGTAACATGGCAAGCTCACTTTATGGTACTTTTACAAAAATTGGTTTAGCAATAACAGGGGGTTCCTATGTTGCTGGATTGGCCTTTGCTATTGGTGCCATTATGAAGTTTAAGCAACATAAAGATAATCCTACGCAAATTACCATTGGTACACCGATATCTTTGGTATTTATAGCAGCGGCCTTACTGTTTCTACCGTCTATCATGAGTGTTGCTGGCTTTACTATGTTTGGCATACAAGGTACAACAGCTGGTCCAACTGGTGTGACTATTACTGGTAGTTAATAGATTTAGAATAGTTTAAGTATATAAGATAATAAGGAGCATCAAGTGAAAAGTTTTCTAAATGATTGTAAAACCTGGGCAATAAGTCTGGGTAGTTTTGTTCTATTATTATTAATCAGTCAAGATGCATCGGCAATTACTATAGGTAACATGGCAAGCTCACTTTATGGTACTTT
>CANJQE010000057.1 GCA_947476305.1 Legionellaceae bacterium | reverse complement strand
GTAGATTTTGAGGCCCGAAGGGGGATCAAAATCAAGGGGGACCAGGACGGCCAGGGCCGCCGGAGGCATACTTGTCGCCTGTTTTTGTCCCTGCCGGGGACTTGGATGTCCCGGCAGGTTTCTCAAAAACAGGCGACACGCTGCTAGTAGAAAAATTTATTTTAATAAATGTACTATAATTACAAAAATTAAACAAAAATTAACCCGGAGGGATAATGGGTTTCGTCATTGCAATTAGTCAATCTAAAGGGGGTAGCTCTAAAACGACTACAGCTATTAATTTATGTGGCTCTTTAATTGAAAAAGGCTTTACAGCAATCGTTGCTGATATGGATAAAGACAAACCTGACGCGATTAATTGGGCTCGACAAGGTGAACATATTAATTTTGTAATGGAGATGTTTGAAGAAAAACCCATGGAAAAAATGGAAATTTTAAGAAAAAAATATGACTTCATCATACTGGATACACCACCAAATTATATGCCGGCAGCATTTAAAGCCATTATGTTATCCGATTTTATTATTTTACCTTGTTCTCCGAGTTTCTTAGATCAATCTAATTTGACAGACGCAATTTCTATTCCGCGTATGGCACAAAAGCCTTTTAAAATACTAGCCTGTCGCGTTAATAGACGGCAAAAATTATCTGAAAAATTAATTGCTGAATTAGTCAAAACAGGGCAAGCATTTGAAACCTGTATTACAGCTAAATCAGTGGTGATCGAAAGCCCTTTCCTGGGAAAATGGTTGGGGAACTATAAGCCTAGATCTTCTAGTCATAAAGAATTTTTGGCCTTAGCAGACGAAATAATAAAAATTGCTGATGTTTGGGTAGCGCCTTATACTCTAAAAAGTCAAAAAATAAGCGCAAGCCTATAAGTTATTAGGAGCTAATATGCAGAATTTTTGTTTATCAGAAGCTATTTTAGAACGATTCAAAGCGGTCGAAAATGAGTTGGGCTATTCTGAACATATTGTAAATTTGAATTGTTCACATATTGATACCTGGGAGTTTAGAGATAGAAAAGCTTTTGAATTAGGTAATATTGATGATTTAGCGGCCAGTATTAAACATGGCGGCCAATGTCAGCCTATTGTAGTTGTTAGGCCTTCGGCATCGTTTAAACCTAAAGATGACTCTTCAGCGCAATATGTGGTTATTGCAGGATATAGACGCTGGATGGCGTGTAAAAAATATAATATGGATGTATTAGCAGTCGTACGAAATTTAACTTTTGAGCAAGCTATTACTGTATTAGCCTCTGAAAATGAAAAAGAGACTGTCTCAGAATATTCTAAAGGGATGTTTTATCATACCTTATTAAATACGCAAAAAATTTCTGAAGAACAATTAAGCCAACGTTTAAATATAAGTATTGCTTCATTGCATGCTTATCTCGCCTTCTCTCTAGTACCAGAAAAAATATGGGAGTCAGTAGGGGATTTATCACATGTTTCTGCTAAAACAGCAGCGGTTATTTTATCTTTTCTCAATCAAGGCCCCATGTATGTTAAAGCAATAAAAAGCATTGCCAAAAAAATTGCACATGGTTATGGCGAAAAAAGAATTCAAGAAGCAGTCGAAAGTGTTATTAACAAAAAATTAAATCGACCTTCTACAGAAGAAGAGGATCATAGCGTTAAATTTAATGGTAAAGTCATTATGAACTTGCATCAGGGGAAAATTAAATTAGACAAGTCCTTAATTGCTAATCCTCATTATCAAGACTTAATACAGGAAATTGAAAAACAGGTGACCAATTTTGCTTATACCTATTTACAGAAACATTAAATAGGCGACTTAGAGTACTCCTCCCATAATCCTATTTTAGTAGGATGTTGCAGAGTAAGCTGCAGTATATGGAGAAACTGTTTTCGACTTACTACTTTTGCCCCCAAGCTCATTAAATGGCTTGTTGGCATTTGACAATCAATAAATTCGAACTCCCAATTGTTCATCGTTGTACATAGATAATAGAATGCAAGCTTTGACGCATCAGTCATATAGTGAAACATGGACTCGCCAAAAAAAGCTTTACCCAAACTAATCCCATATAAGCCACCTACTAATTTTTCTTCATACCAGACCTCAAAGGAATGAGCATAACCCATTTGATGTAGGCTTGTATAAGCTTGAATCATTTCTGGAGTAATCCAGGTATTGTTTTCACGATTTGAAGCGTTAGCACAGGCTTTAATTACTTCAGAAAAAGCAGTATCAATAGAATAAGTAAATGCTTTTTTGAATAATTTTTTTAAACTTTTCGCCACCTTAAAGTCATTGGGGTAGAGAATTAATCTAGGATTAGGCGACCACCAAAGAATAGGGCATCCTGGCTCATACCAAGGGAAAATACCCTGAGAATAAGCGCGCAAAATACGCTCAGGAGCTAAGTTTCCGCCAATAGATAATAGCCCTTGTTTATCACTGGTTTCAGGATGAGGAAACCAGGAGTCATGATTTGCAATCAATTGTGACCTGCTGTTTATACTAAGGTTATTGATATTTATTATAGACAGAACTTAGGAAAAACTCCCAATCTCTTCGTTAAAAGCAGTTTTTAATTCGGTCGTTTAGTTTATCTAAACTTCCTCATTAAAAACTTCTTTTGCCTCGACCTTGGGTTTTTTCCTAAGTTCTGTCGCAAACGCCCAATCTCTTTGTTAAAAGCAGTTTTTAATTCGGTCGTTTAGTTTATCTAAACTTCCTCATTAAAAACTTCTTTTGCCTCGACCTTGGGTTTTTTCTTAAGTCCTGATAAATCATTCCTCTATTTTCATTAGAGAAATGATTTATTCCAATGAATCTAAATATTTTTCTGCATCAAGAGCAGCCATACAGCCAAATCCTGCAGAAGTAATGGCTTGACGATAGACATGGTCTGCCACATCGCCACAAGCAAATACTCCAGGAATAGACGTACTTGTTGCCCTGCCTTCTAAGCCCGTTTTAATAATTAAATAACCGTCTTTCATATCAAGCTGATCTTGAAAAAGTTGAGTATTTGGCGTATGACCGATAGCAATGAATACACCATCTAAATCAAGTTGTTCTTTGCTATTATCAAGTAAGTTACGAAGCCTTACCCCCGTAACTTTTCTACCATCACCTAAAACTTCTTCTAAAGTAGCATTCCAAACCAACTTAATATTGCCATTCTTTACTTTAGAAAATAGTCTATCCTGCAGCATCTTTTCTGCTCTTAGGCTGTCTCTTCTATGAATTAGGGTTACAGAAGCGGCGATGTTTGATAAATATAAAGCTTCTTCAACCGCTGTATTACCACCACCGAGTACACAAACTGATTTATTACGGTAAAAAAAGCCATCACAAGTGGCGCAGGCGGAAACTCCTTTGCCTTGATAAGCCGCTTCAGATTCAAGACCCAAATAACGAGCCGAGGCTCCAGTAGCAATGATGAGTGCATCACAAGTATAGCTTGTACTATCGCCTTGTAGTGTAAAAGGGGATTGCTTTAAATCCGCGTTAACAATATGATCGAAAATAATTTGAGTATCAAAGCGCTCTGCATGCTTTTGCATACGCTCCATAAGGGCTGGACCATGTAATCCCTCGATGTCACCAGGCCAATTATCCACTTCAGTTGTGGTTGTTAATTGACCCCCTGGTTGCATTCCTGTAATTAATATTGGTTTTAAATTAGCTCTTGCGGCATAAACCGCGGCAGTGTAACCTGCAGGACCTGATCCAAGTATAATTAAACGGTGATGATTGCTTGTGCTCATTGTCTCTGCCTTCCTTAATATATTTTATGTTAAGATGGTAATATTAGGATAAAAACAACGACATTAAAATACCTATGGCAAAACAACATTCAGGGAAACAGGCTGGAACCCCCAAAAAAACCATGCCGGAATTTATGATAAAACGCTTGACTGAAGGCAGTTTTATATTGATTTTAACAGGAGCTCTTTTTGTTCTTCTGTCTTTATTTACTTATCAATTAAGCGACCCAGGTTGGTCTCATGCCTCGCAGCCAGGAACCGATATTGCTAATTCAGGGGGGCAAGTAGGTGCTTATTTAGCAGATACTTTATACTTCGCCTTTGGTTATTTAGCTTATTTATTGCCTTTAACTATAGTTTATGTAGCTTGGGCTATTATGAAGGACTTTCGCTCCCTAAAAACTCTTGATAAAACAGTTATCATCTTACGTAGTGTTGGTCTCATTCTAATGATTTCTGGTGGCTGTGGTTTATTAAGTTTAGAGCCGCAAATTAAAGCGCTAGATTCTATTCATAGTGCAGGTGGGATTATTGGTCAGACTGTAGGTGGCGGCTGGTATCAGATGCTTAATATGCATGGTGCAACTCTAGTCTTACTCGCCATGTTTTTAGTGGGAATTACTTGGTTAACCGGGTTGTCTTGGATAAAGACTATAGAATTAATTGGTTATTATACCCTATCTTTAATTTCAAGCTCTGTTGCCTTTGCTAAAAAAGTACTTCATTTAAGTAGTTCGAAAGTGGAGCATTATAAAAATAAAGCACCAATATTAACTTCTGAACGTCCTCCAGTAGAAAATACTGTATCTGTTGAGAAAAATTCTTTGCCTCAACTATTTGGCGATAAAAAAGATAAAATTAAAGAAAAAGAGCAGCGTCCAGCTCCTATTTTGATTGCCTATGAAGAAGGGAAAGAAAAACCTATTGTTAAACCATTAATCAAAGAAATTAAAGAAATTCCTATACCTAAAATAAATAATGCGGTAGTAATGGAAGGCTTGCCTTCCCTTTCTTTATTGGATAAAGGGCAACCAGGGAAGCCTATGGGCGGTTATACCCATCAAGAGCTCGAGAATTTATCACGAGAGGTAGAGCAGCATTTATTAGATTTTGGCATTCAAGCAGACGTAGTCGCTGTTCATCCTGGTCCAGTAGTAACGCGTTTTGAATTACAGTTAGCAGCTGGGGTAAAAGTAAGTAAATTAACCGCCTTAGTTAAAGATTTAGCGCGTTCTTTATCTGTTATTTCCGTACGTGTGGTTGAAGTCATTCCTGGAAAAACAGTAGTTGGTATAGAGTTGCCTAATCAAACTAGAGAAGTAGTGCGTTTGTCTGATGTGTTATCTGCTGATGTATATCAACACGCCCAATCTCCTTTAACTTTAGCTTTAGGGGTTGATATTGCCGGCCATCCCATGGTTGTAGATTTAGCTAAAATGCCCCATCTATTAGTTGCAGGAACTACTGGTTCAGGTAAATCAGTAGGTATTAATGCAATGATTTTAAGTATTTTATTTAAAGCAACTCCAGAGCAAGTCCGTTTAATTATGATTGATCCTAAAATGTTGGAATTGTCTGTTTATGATGGTATTCCTCATTTATTAACACCTGTCGTTACAGACATGAAAGAAGCCGCTAGTGCCTTGCGTTGGTGTGTGGAAGAAATGGAGCGTCGCTATAAATTAATGTCTGCTCTCGGAGTAAGAAATCTTGCTGGTTATAACACTAAAATAATAGAAGCTGCTGATAGTGGTGAGCCGATACTTAATCCCTTATGGAAACTAACAGATTCCATGGATACAACAGCCCCCGAATTACAGGCCTTACCTTATGTCGTAGTGGTAATCGATGAGTTGGCTGATATGATGATGGTTGTTGGTAAAAAGGTTGAACAACTCATTGCTCGAATCGCGCAAAAGGCGAGAGCCGCAGGGATTCATATGATTCTTGCTACACAAAGACCTTCTGTTGATGTATTAACGGGTTTAATTAAATCAAATATTCCAACCAGGATGTCATTCCAAGTATCATCTAAAATAGATTCACGTACTATACTGGATCAACAGGGTGCAGAGCAATTATTAGGCCATGGAGATATGTTGTATTTAGCCCCTGGCAGTGGCGCACCTCTACGTGTGCATGGTGCTTTTGTTGATGATAAAGAAGTGCATCGTATTGCTGGTGATTGGCGTTCACGTGGTGCACCTAATTATGTTGAAGACATCTTAAAAATGAGTAGTGATAGTGAAGGTGGTCTTGATGAAGAAGGGCAGGCTGCCGAAGATGAAGATCCTTTATATGATCAAGCAGTAGAATTTGTCGTTCAAACAAGAAAAGCGAGTATTTCTTCGGTGCAAAGACGCTTAAAAATTGGTTATAACCGTGCTGCACGTATGGTTGAAGAAATGGAACGTACTGGAGTTGTTGGCCCCTTAGATGGTGGCTATAGAGATGTACTAGTCAACTCCATAACTGAGGAATAAGAAATGAAAAAAATAGCCCTGCTGTTATCACTATGCTGTTATTCCACTTATGTTTTGAGTCAGACAGCAGGAGAAATATTGCAAAATAAATTAAATGCGCTAAGTACTATGACTGCTAACTTTAAGCAAACTGTAAAAGCGAAAAAGAAAACCGTATCACGCTCATCAGGTACTATGGCTTTACAAAGACCTGGACATTTTCGTTGGAACACTATTGATCCGATGGAGCAATTAATTGTGGCTGATGGTAAAAAAATGTGGATCTATGACATTGAATTAGAACAAGTAACCGTTAAAAAACAAGAAAAAGGACTCGGTGGAACAGCTGCTTTATTTTTAAGTGGTTATGATAATCAAGTCTCTAAAGATTTTGATGTCACAGAAAAAGATGAAGACAAACAAACGGTGTTTGATTTAAAAGCAAGAGCTACTAAAGAAAATTTTCAAAGAATTAAATTAATATTCAATAAAGAACAATTAACTGGATTAGAACTTTATGATCAATTAGGCCAGATTACTTATGTAAGCCTATACCAGATAAAATCTAATAATAAATTAGCAGCAAAATTATTTCAGTTTAAACCTCCTAAGGGAGTAGATGTAGTTAAACAGTAAAAATACATGAGTTGGATTGGGTCAAAATGGCCAATAATAGCAAAGCCAAGAGCCTGTCTTTTCTGAAAATGCATAGTTGGCTTATCTAGTCGTTGCGAGCGTCAGTGAAGCAATCCACATTAGAGCTTCATTAAAGTGCCGTTTGGATTGCTTCACTTCGTTCGCAACGACGCGATATAAGGAATGATGCGACAAGCTTAGATTTGGGTAAGACCCATAGCCCTCAGGCTAAGCATTATCATTCCGTGCAAGCGGGAATCCATCCATGATTTGCACCATGCTAATTCAAAAATGGATCTCCATCGGCGTAGAGATGACAGTTTTTGAGCTAAACTGAATTACTTTTACTATAAAATACTTTAGCTTGGCGACTAGGATTATCAATACCTAATGCCGTCAAGTTAAGCAGTAGATGCCGTCGTTGCGAGCCTTAGCGAAGCAATCCATACGATCTAGCAAGCTGCTTTTTACTCATCTTGGGCTAAGAGCATCACAAAAATTTGTTTTGGATTGCTTCACTTCGTTCGCAAAGACGATATTTTGCAAAACTCTTTAGCTTGACGGCTACGGGGTCAATACCCGAGCTTAAATATTTGCGAAATGGTTATAATAAATGAGTCTATTTAAAACAGATCCAACACCTCCTCTGGCAGAGTTATTAAGGCCAAAACATCTAGATGAAGTCATTGGCCAAACCCATTTATTGGGAGAGGGTAAGCCATTAAGGCTTAGCTTTTTAGGAAAAAAATTACATTCAATGATACTTTGGGGGCCTCCCGGTGTTGGTAAAACAACGATTGCCCGTCTTACGGCACAAGCTTTTGATTGCGACTGGATTGCCTTATCAGCTGTCTTTTCAGGAGTGAAAGAAATACGTGCTGCTGTAGAAAAAGCAGAGCAAAGTCTAACTTATAGTAGGCATACTATATTGTTTATTGATGAAATTCATCGTTTTAATAAAGCCCAACAAGATGCCTTGTTACCTTATACAGAGTCAGGATTAATTACTTTTATAGGGGCTACTACTGAAAATCCTTCTTTTGAAGTGAATTCCGCCCTTTTGTCACGAGCTCAAGTCTATGTTTTAAAACCTTTAAGTGATGATGAATTAATGCAGTTGTTTACTAGAGCTCATCACCTAGTGTTGTCTCATTTAAATTTTGATCTTGAAGCAAAAGTAGTGCTTATAGCCTATGCTGATGGCGATGCAAGACGTTTACTCAATTTATTAGAACAAATACAAACAGCAGCTCATGCCAGTAGTCTTACAGAAATTGATAAACAATTTATTAGCAATGCCTTAGTACAAAATGGACGTCGTTTTGATAAGGGTGGCGAACAGTTTTATGATCAAATTTCTGCCTTGCATAAATCAGTTCGCGGTTCAAATCCTGATGGAGCCTTATATTGGTTATGTCGAATGCTTGATGGTGGTGTAGATCCTCTCTATTTAGCACGCCGTATTATTAGAATGGCTTGGGAAGATATAGGTTTAGCCGATCCTCGTGCTATACAGATTGCTAACGATGCTGCTCTAACTTATGAGCGTTTAGGATCGCCCGAAGGTGAGCTGGCTTTGGGCCAAGCCGTTATTTATTTAGCTGTTGCTGCTAAAAGTAATGCTGGATATGTGGCGTATAACAAGGCAAGAGCTTTTGTTAAAAAAGATAAGTCTCAGGAAGTTCCTATTCATTTACGTAATGCACCAACTGCTTTAATGAAGGATTTAGGTTATGGGCATGCTTACCGATATGCCCATGATGAGCCTAATGCCTATGCTGCCGGAGAGCGTTATTTGCCTGATGGAATGGCAGAACCTCATTGGTATCAACCCGTGTTGAGGGGTCTAGAGGCTAAAATAGCTGAAAAACTAGCATTCTTGAGAAAATTAGATAGTGATACTGCAACAGGAAAGTAATTTTTTTTAGCTTACTCAGTAGGAGAGCAGAGATTCCTAGAGATTGGGAGAGGCTATTGGTAAACAAGCCTCTAAAGATTCAATTTTTTCTTTTTGTCTGCTAATTTCATCCTCTATACATTTTAAACCCTCTAGCAATACAGGTTTAGTGTTTGTTTTTAATTGTCCTTCCCCTACATTATTAAAGAACTTTAAAACACGCTTACTAGGAGCTTCGGATTTAATACTTTCCTCCACTTCCTTTTTGGCTGACTCTAATAGTTTAAGCTTGGTCGTTTTAAAACCAATTTTTTTACGAATAAAGGTATAGCTGGAATCGGGATTACCCTGAGTGGTAAGCAGATTAATTTGGGATTCTAAATCAGCAATATTGTCTTTATTTTTGAGATAACCAAAGAGTGACTCATCATATTTGTTAATGTACGTGCTTAATTTATTGAGCAATTTATTGAATCTTGTTATCTTTCTCTCATCAAACCGAGAATCAAAACTATCATAACCGTAAGTTTGTATGAGCAATCTATCCAAAATAAAGCGATCTTCATCTAGGCTAAATGGTGGTTTGGAATAATAGCGAGCTGTAATATCAAGACCAATAAATTGTGCTAGACTTTCCATTGCTCTCATAAATGGAGGGACAACATTATGCTTTATTAAAAAGAACAGATTCACTGCTGCAGCCATTTGGTTAATAAAAACTAAGGCGTTAATGAATGTAAGTCCAATAATAGCTGGGTAAAAAAAGTAAGTTAGGGCTAGGAGCGGAGTTATAATTATAGCTGATATAAATAATTCAGATTTACTGACCTCATTTCGATATAATCGATAGGCAAAATTACTAACATAGCCTAAAGAAAGAGAAATATTAGCCACCATTAAAATAATTTCTTTAGAGAACAAACTTGTAGTAATTAAAACTGGGGCGAAAAAAAGAGTAATAATAAAAGGCATTAAATTAGTAAGGCTACTTGATGTTTTGTTAAAAATATCGCCAAGCTCTTTTTCACGAGTTCGATGTCGAGCAAATAGAGTTTTATTTAATTTTAGTGGCATAAAAAAAACATTAAGTATAAGTAGGCAAATTATATCTTATTTATTCACTACTAGATAGATTTTTGATGTTTTAGTTTTATTTAGAAACTATTTGTTTCGCAAAATAGCTCCTAATAATAAGACTTTATTTTTTAAGCGTAGATAATTTTATAAATTTTGGTTTATTCTTAATTATAGGAATTAGTTTAATAGTTTATAGAAATACTGGTAGTTTATACTTCTGTTCATTGAGAGACTTTTATGACCGAATATCAATTAGGCTGGATATTGGTATTAATAATAATCCCGTTTACTCTTCTAGCTTTGTATAGAAGAAGAGAACAAAAAATATTTAAAGCGCGGTTATTAGCCGCAGAATTAGCGCTACAAGATCAGGAAATGTCAGAAAAAAAGAAAAAAAAGAAAGCAGAACTTAGTGTTAAATTAATTCACCAAGGTACTGATCATTATTTATTAGAGCTTCTTAATAGTGGTAATGTAATATTAAAAAATATAGAAATGGATCTTTTATTAGATGAAAACCAAGCCAATCCCTTGGTATTAGCTGAATACACTAAGAAGTTTCCTATTAGAAGGCTCGTGGCGGGAAAAAGTGTCACGGTAACGGCAGTACAATACGCTACCAGTCCTACAACATACAATGTTCGTGTCCGCTGGACAGAGCCAGACGGCTCTCGTGTAGAGGATCAACTTTATGTTGGGGTTTAAATGAGTTATGTCGAACAGATAAAACAATACTATAAAGCACTCGAAGAGCGTAATTATAATGTTCTAATGCAGCTATTTACGTCAGATGCTCTTGTAATACATCCTATTTTTGGAACCTTAGCAGCACGTAAATTCTTCCTTATTTTGTTAGATAAAGCTCAGGATAATAAAATTACTATTTTAAATATCTTACAGGCTCTAGAGCAAAGCAATCGTTTAGCTTGTTATTTAAACGTTGAGTTTATAACTAAAAACAATCAGCTTTTTACAGAAGAGGCTGTTCATATTTATGATTTTCAAGAAAATGCTTTGATTTCTAAGTTAATTGTAATTGTCGATACACATCTTTTTCATGAATAGTATTCTAGTTAAGGAAGATATTTTTTCTATTTAATCTTGCAATTTTATTGCCTCTTCCCTAGTCTCTAATGAGAGAAAAGCGAAAGGGAATTAATATGCCAGTAACAGACGAGGAAAGTACTCAATTAAAGCAAACGGGAACCTTATTAGGAATAGGAAATGCTATACTATGGCCTTTGTATTACCTTGATAATAGACTGGGCGTTACAGCTACTGTAGTGGCGACTGTGGCAATGGTGTACGCTTTTCATGAAGAAGGTAAAAAAGAAAATGCTAGTTCTAATAGACAAGTTTCTTTTTTTACCCCGCCTAAGACTCAATCTGGACAGATCGAAGAGGCTTTTAATAATATTCTCGCTGGTGGTGCCAAGGTTTGTGATAGTATTACTGGCACATCTCCAAAAAAGTAAACATACTTATGGTTAAAAAAAATAACTCAGCTCAAGAGCAAAGAGTTCTTAAATTATCTATCGCAGCGACTTTTCTTCTTGCTGTAATAGGTATTGTTTTTGGTCTCCTTTCTGGATCCTTAGCCATTGTATTTGATGGCATGGAAAACATGGTCGATACAGGGATGACCTTATTGGCTTTGCTGGTTACACGATTATTGAAGAGTGAAGGTAATCGCCGTTTTCAGTATGGTTATTGGCATGTGGAACCTTTGGTCTTAGTTTTTAATGGCGGTACTCTGGTTTTACTTTGTCTTTATGCCTTGATAAATGCCATTGGAAGTTTATTATCTGGGGGAAGAGAGTTGAATTTTGATTCAGCGATTTTCTTTGCCTTCCTGATGTCGGTATTATCTATTTGGATGTATTTTTACATTAGACATATGAATGTGAAACTCAAATCTGAATTTTTGAAGCTCGATCTGCAAAGTTGGCTTCTATCTGCCTCAGTATCCACTTCTTTACTCTTTGCGTTCGGCATCGCACATCTAATGAATAATACGGTGTATACTAATTTAACTCCTTATGTAGATCCCTTCATACTGGCTGTTTTAAGTGCCTCTTTAATAGTTATTCCTATGAAATCGGTACGGGATGCGATGAGAGATATTTTTCTAATTGCTCCTTTTGGTTTGGATGAACAGGTAAGAGGTTTTTTAGACAAACTGATTGAACGCGAAGGATTTAAAACCTATTCAAGTTATGTCGCTAAAATAGGTCGAGCACAATTTATAGAAATACATATTGTTGTCCCTTTAAATTACCCTATTAATGGTGTGGAAGCTTTGGATGCCTTACGTCGAGAAATTGGAAAGGCTTTAGGAGAAAATGGCCCCGAGATGTGGTTAACTGTCGCTTTTACTACAGAAGAACACTGGATTTAAATTCTTAATCGTCAAAATTATGACTCTTCGAAATTTATATTATACTTATAAGTATATCCAGTTTAATTTTTAAACTCTTTGCTGAATTAACTTCGCCTATTTTCTTGATTTTAATCATATTTTCATTTTGGCTTGAAATTTGCTAGAGTCCTTATATAAGCATTTTAAATGAATATTGATATGCATCATTCAAGCTACCAAACCTGCGCTGTTAAACCTCAGATAGATTTATCTGAATGGGATATTTTGTCCAGTTTACCCACCGCCTTAGTTATTTTAAATGCTCAAGGGATAGTTGTATGGCTTAACCCCTCTGCTGAGGCGATGCTTGGATATGGTTTAATCGGAGCTTTATGGTTAGATATCATTCAAAAAGCATTCGTCCCGCAAGCAGATGATGGCCATGAAGTTTCACTAGCTAATGGTCGCCGCGTGCATGTGGCTATTTCTTCTTTAGATAGTTTACCCGGCGTATTAATAACTTTGGCTGATATTACCGCGAGTAGGGATTATGAAAAAGCAAAAGAGAATGATAAACGACTGGTTTCTATCGGAACAATGACCGCTCAATTAGCGCATCAGATAAGAACACCTTTGGCTTCGGCAATGTTATATACAGAACACTTAAATAATCTTCCTAATTTAGATACACGCACACAAACCTGGCTCAGTAGGTTGCAAGAGTGCCATGGCAGTATAGAGCAGCAAATTCAAGATTTACTATTGTTTGCAAGGGGTACTGCAATTGAATTAAGCTCAGTGAATATGAGGGATTGGTGCTCACAACTTATGTTTCGTGCTCAGCCTTATGTTGAATCTTATGCTGCTGTTTTTAAAATAAGTAACCATTTACTTATTGAAGAAACATCAATACATACTGAGTCTCTTATTGGCGCTGTATTAAATCTAGTGATTAATGCATTACAATCTGGTGCCTCTGAAATTTATTTAACGCTTGCATCAATGGATAATTCGGGTATACAAATATCAATAGAGGATAATGGTAAGGGCATGTCAGAAGAAGTAAAAACACAGGCTTTTTTACCTTTTTACACTACCAAGGCACAAGGTACAGGATTAGGTTTAGCAGTTGTTTTTGCTGTAGTTAAAGCACATGGAGGAAAAGTTCATTTAGAATCCATTCCAAATGAGGGTACTCAGGTACATTTATATCTACCTGGGAATAAAAAATATCAGCATAATTTAAGGTAGAGGTTTCTATGAGCCATGTTTTAATTGTTGAAGATGATCCAGTTCTACGAGAAGCTCTGGCAGAAACTATGACTATTGCGGGCCATACTTATATTACAGCTAAAGACGGTAAAGAGGCTTTAACTCTTTTAGACCTACATAATCCCTCTGTAGTTCTTACTGATATACGTATGGATAATCTTGATGGAAATCAATTATTAAGTAATATCAAAAAAAATCGTCCAAATATTCCTGTCATTTTAATGACTGCCTATGGCTCAGTTGAGGATGCAGTGACAGCAATGCGTTATGGCGCTGTTGATTATTTGCAAAAACCATTTAGTGCACAATTACTTACTGAGAAGATAAATCAATACATAAAAACTGAAGTAATAATGGAAAATGGTGAGCCTATTGCGCAAGATCCGAAGAGCCAAGCTTTACTAAGTATGGCTCTTAAGGTAGCTCAATCTGAAGTGGGCGTGATGATTAGTGGGGAAAGTGGTACTGGAAAAGAGGTACTTGCTCATTTTATTCATGATCATTCGCCTCGTCGTAAACAACCTTTTCTCGCAATAAATTGTGCAGCCATTCCGGAACAGATGTTAGAAGCCACTTTATTTGGATACGAAAAAGGCTCTTTTACAGGTGCGTATAAATCTACAGCAGGTAAGTTTGAACAAGCACAAGGCGGTACTTTATTGCTGGATGAAGTGAGTGAAATGTCCTTAAGTCTACAAGCAAAGTTATTAAGAGTGCTGCAAGAAAAAGAAGTTGAACGAATTGGCTCGAATAAAATAATCAGTTTAGATGTTCGTATTTTAGCTACTACTAATAGACAGTTAAAAAATGAGGTGGAAGCAGGAAGGTTTCGTGAAGACTTATTTTATAGATTAAATGTGTTTCCATTACAATGGCATCCTTTACGAGAAAGAAAAAACGATATTATTCCTTTGGCGAATTATCTAATTCGTAAACATTGTCAGCATAAAGAGCCTGTAGTGCCAGTAATCAGCTCTGCAGCACAAAAATTAATGTTATCTTACGCTTGGCCTGGTAATGCTCGTGAATTGGATAATGTGATTCAAAGAGCTTTAGTCTTACAAGTACAAGGAATTATTGACTCGGAACATTTACAGTTAGCTGCGCTCTCAACATCATCTACAACTGCAGCAGAGGAACTAGTTTCTGAAAGTAAAAACTTACAAGTTAATGAATTTGAATTAATAAAAAGAACATTACAAGAACACGAAGGTAATAGACAACAAGTCGCTGCATTATTGGGAGTTAGTGAAAGAACATTACGTTATAAACTCGCAAAAATGCGCGAAGAGGGTTATGTGGTTTAAACAGTGAATAATAGAACACAAGGATTTCAACATGACTGATATTAATGCTGTAAATTTAATTGATCAAATGCGTTCGATGATAGCACAGTCTCAAGGAAGTAGACCTGAAGCGGTTGATAATTCATTTGGAGAAGTATTTCAGCAGGCTCTAGGGCAAGTCAATAGTTCAAATCAAAGTGCTGATGATTTAACCAAACGTTTTGAATTAGGAGACCCTGATGTCAGTTTAGCAGATGTTATGGTGGAACACAAAAGGCTAATATAGGGTTCCAAGGGACATTGATGGTGCGCAACAAAATAGTACAAGCTTATACAGAGATTATGAATATGCCCGTTTAATAAATAATGCACTTAATGAAGTTAATAAATAGTATCAGGAGTAATTAATCATGGCACTGGGTGATAATGCTTCCACAGTAGCAGCTAAATTTGCAAGCTTATCTATACCTCGCCAAATTGGTTTGCTAGTGGGGTTAGCTGCAAGTATTGCATTGGGTATAGCTGTGGCTTTATGGTCTCGGGAACCTGATTATGCCCCTCTATATGCACAAGTAAGTCAACGTGATTCCTCCGAGATTGTTACGGCTTTAGAGCGATATGGTATTCTTTTTAAAATAGAACAAAATAGCGGAACTATTTTAGTTCCTAATGATCAGCTACAAATGACTCGTCTGAAGTTGGCTGCTGAAGGTTTACCTCGAGAAAGTAATAGTGTTAACGAGATGTTTAACAATAGTGGTGTATTTAGTAATAGTCAATTTATGGAAAATGCTCGCTATAAACAAGGACTAGAGGCAGAGCTTGCCAGAACTATAAGCAAATTTAATGAAATCAAATCAGCCCGAGTTCATTTAGCTATTCCCAAAGAATCTGCTTTTGTAAGAGATAGTCAACAACCAAGTGCTTCAGTATTTGTAGATGTATATCCAGGAGTGGAGCTGAGAAAGCAAACTATTGCTTCTATTGTTAATTTAGTAGCTTCAAGTATTCCTAACTTAAATGCCAGCATGGTTACCGTGGTCGATCAAGATGGACAATTATTAAATGAAGGCGGGGGGCAAACTATATTTAGTGAGACAGATCGCTTTTTAGATTATCGTCAAGCTTTAGAGCAACAATATGCCCAAAAAATTCAAGAGATTTTAACACCTATTTTTGGTATGGGAAGGGTAAAAGTTAAAGTGTCTGCTGATATCGATTTTACCAGTTATGAACAGACACAAGAGTTGTTTAATCCTGAGCTACCTGCTTTACGAAGTGAACAAACTATGGAGGAAAAGCGTAACGCTACCGGTGGTGCAGGAGGTGTTCCCGGAACCTTATCAAATTTACCACAACCTACTAGTGGCGGCAGAGGTCAGGCAGGCGCAGGGCGAGCACAAGTAAATAGCTCCTTACAAACAGGCGGCCAAGCTACTGATAATAGAGATTCACGTATTCGCAGCGTGTCGCCTGTTTTTGAGAAACCTGCCGGGACATCCAAGTCCCCGGCAGGGACAAAAACAGGCGACAAGTATGCCTCCGGCGGCCCTGGCCGTCCTGGTCCCCCTTGATTTTGATCCCCCTTCGGGCCTCAAAATCTACGCT
>CANJQE010000056.1 GCA_947476305.1 Legionellaceae bacterium | reverse complement strand
TTTAATGGATATCGTCCTCAGTTTTACTTTAGAACAACAGACGTAACAGGCACTTGTGATTTACCTTCAGGTATAGAAATGGTTATGCCAGGAGATAATGTCCAATTGGTTGTTAATTTACATGCACCAATTGCAATGACTGAAGGTTTGCGTTTTGCAATTAGAGAAGGTGGTCGTACTGTAGGCGCCGGTGTTGTTGCTAAAATTATCGAGTAAAGTTTTAAGTATTGGCATAAATAAGAATTTATTTGTGCCGATTAATTTAGGCCAGTAGCTCAATTGGCAGAGTGGCGGTCTCCAAAACCGCAGGTTGGGGGTTCGATTCCCTCCTGGCCTGCCAAATTACGAAGTAAATATGAAAAGTACAAATCAAAGTAAGACGCAAGATATACTATCTTGGCTCGCTATAGTAGTTATTACTATAGGGGCTTTTTTTTGCACCTATTACTACTCTTTTTCAGGCCCAATTCAGGCAATGCTTTGGCTGAGTTGGCTTGTTTTAACGTTGGTATTTGGTTATTTCACTTCAATTGGCAGACAAGTGTTTTTATTTGCTCAAGAAGCAAAAATTGAATTGCTCAAAGTGGTTTGGCCAACACGTCAAGAAACTATACAAACAACGACTATAGTAATGGTTATGGTTACATTGACTGGGTTTATTCTTTGGGGAGTTGATTCAGTAATGATGTGGACTATTGCTAAAATAACACATTTAGGGTGAATACGGTGGATGAACTCAAATCAAAACAGTGGTACGTTGTGCATGCCTATTCGGGATATGAAAACTTTGTAATGCGCGAAATACTATCACGAGCAAAACACCATAATCTTGAAGATAAATTCGGTGAAGTAGTTGTACCTTCTGAAGAAGTTGTTGAAATGCGCTCAGGCCAAAAACGCAAAAGCACTCGCAAATTTTTTCCTGGATATGTCTTAGTAAATATGGTGATGGATGATCAAACTTGGCATATGGTAAGAGCAATACCAAGAGTTCTAGGTTTTATTGGTGGCACAAGTCAAACGCCTACCCCTATTACCGATAAAGAAGCTCTTGCTATTATGCAGCGAGTAGAAGATGGTGTTACAAAACCAAGACCAAAAATTCTATTTGAGCCAGGTGAAGTAATTCGTGTTAAAGAAGGCCCATTTGTTGATTTTAATGGCGTTGTTGAAGAAGTCAACTATGAAAAGAACAAGCTAAAAGTTGCCGTTCTTATTTTTGGTAGATCAACACCAGTTGAATTAGAATTTGGTCAAGTTGAAAAGAGTTAAATAGAGCTTGATTTTAAATTTATAATAAGTTTTTGTTATTTGTTAATCGGGGAGCTAGTTTTATTTATAAAGTTAGCGCATGACCCATAAGGAGTAAATATGGCTAAGAAAGTAGAAGCATATATTAAATTGCAAATTCCAGCAGGAAAAGCAAATCCTAGTCCACCAGTAGGACCTGCATTAGGTCAACGTGGTGTCAATATTATGGAGTTCTGTAAAGCATTTAATGCAGCAACTCAAAATATGGAACAAGGATTACCAACACCTGTTGTTATTACTGTATACAGTGATCGTAGTTTTACCTTTGTTACAAAAACTCCACCAGCTTCTGTGCTATTAAAGAAAGCTGCAGGCATCCAAAGTGGAAGTGGCACACCAAACACTAAGAAAGTGGCTAAGCTACACGTTAGTAAACTGGAAGAAATTGCGAAAATAAAAGCACCTGATTTGACAGCCGCTGATTTAGCAGCAGCAGTTAGAAGTATTGCAGGTACTGCTCGCAGTATGGGTATTGACGTTGAAGGTTTAGAATAAGGGGTGGCCATGTCTAAGTTATCTAAAAAGCAAAAGAAAATTGCTGAAGTTGTAAAACCAAATCATTTATATACTGTTAACGATGCAATAGCTCTGTTGAAGCAATTTGCATCATCTAAATTTCGTGAAGGTTTAGATGTTAGCATTAACCTAGGTGTTGACCCACGTAAATCTGATCAAGTCGTGCGTTCATCTACAAATCTACCTAAAGGTACAGGTAAGACAGTACGAGTGGCAGTATTTGCTCAAGGTGATAATGCTACTAAAGCTACAGCTGCTGGTGCAGATATCGTAGGTTTTGATGATCTTGCAGATAAAATCAAATCTGGCTTTATGGATTTTGATGTTGTAATTGCAACACCTGATGCAATGCGTATTGTTGGTCAATTAGGACAGATTTTAGGTCCAAGAGGATTAATGCCAAACCCTAAAGTTGGCACAGTTACAACTAATGTTGAATCAGCTGTGAATGATGCAAAATCCGGACAAGTACGTTATAGAACAGATAAAAATGGTATTATTCATTGCTCTGTTGGAAAAGTTGATTTTGCTGCAGAAGATGTTTTAGAAAATATGGTTGCCTTAATTGCCGACTTGAAAAAAGCTAAACCAGCATCTTCTAAAGGCCAGTACTTAAAGAAAATTTCCTTATCTAGTACAATGGGTCCTGGATTACCTATTGATATTTCATCTATACCTGTATAGAATACACACCCATTTTTAAAGAATTCACGGCATAGACTAGGTTCCATGCCGTCGAAGACCGCAGGTGCTTAGGCTTAATTTCCTGCGCAGACGGTGAACCGGCTCCGCACAATTAGAGACGGCCACCATAACTGTCAAATCCTAGTGATTTGTACAACTAAGGAGGTCAGTAACGTGACATTAAATTTAGCTGGAAAAAAAGCCGTAGTAGAAGAGGTGACGGAAGTCGCATCAAAGGCTATTTCGGCGGTAGTTGCTGATTATCGTGGCTTAACCGTTAATCAAATGACGCAGTTACGTACCCAAGCACGCAAGTCCGGTGTTTATCTTCGCGTAGTTAGAAATACTTTAACACGTAGAGCTTTTAAAAATACTGAATTTGAGTGCTTAAACGATTTACTCGTAGGTCCTTTATTTATTGCTTTATCTTTGGATGCACCAAGTGATGCTGCAAGATTGCTAAAGGAATTTGCGAAGACGTTTGATAAACTTGAAGTTAAAGCATTATCTGTAGGTGGTAAAGTATATAATGCATCACAACTAGATGTTGTAGCAAGCTTACCTACACGTGATGAGGCTATAGCTAAGTTAATGTATGTAATGAAAGCGCCAGTTGAGAAATTTGTCCGTACTCTTGCTGAACCACATGCTAAATTAGTGCGAACTATAGCAGCAGTAAAAGACAAAAAAGCAGGTTAATTACGATTTATCATTAAACCAATTATAATTTAGGAGCTAGTAATGGCTGTATCAAAGAATGAAATATTAGAAACAATTTCTAACATGTCAGTAATGGAAGTTGTTGAGTTAATCGAAGCGATGGAAGAAAAATTTAACGTTTCTGCTGCTGCTGCTGCAGTTGCAGTTGCTGCCCCTGCTGCTGCAGGCGCTGCTGTTGAAGAGCAAACTGAATTCAACGTTGTTATGACCAGTTTTGGCGCTAACAAAGTGAACGTTATTAAAGTAATTCGTACTATTACTGGTCTTGGCTTAAAAGAAGCTAAAGATTTAGTAGAAGGTGCTCCTTCAACAGTTAAAGAAGGAATATCTAAAGACGAAGCTGCAAAACTGAAGAAAGAGCTTGAAGAAGCTGGTGCTACAGTAGAAGTAAAATAATTAAGTTATATAAGTAATACAAGACCCAGCCATGGTTACATGGCTGGGTTTACGCGTTTGAAGTCATCAATAATTTACAGAGGAACCACCATGGCCGTTGCAGAAGCTAAACCTCAATATTCACATGCTGAGAAAAAACGATTTCGCAAAAGCTTTGGTAAGCAGACCGACATTATGGCCATACCAAATCTGCTTGAAATCCAACTAAAGTCCTACCGGGATTTTCTCCAAGCTGATAGCAAATTAAATGAACACGTAAATACCGGATTGCATGCTGCATTCACATCGGTGTTTCCTATTGAAAGTTTTTCTGGTAACGCAAGACTAGAATACGTTAGTTATAAACTAGGTGAGCCTGCATTTGATGTACGTGAATGCAAATTAAGAGGATTAACCTATTCAGCTCCCTTAAGAGTTAAAATTAGACTCGTTGTACTTGATAAAGAAGCAAGTGACGATCCAAAGCCAATAAAAGATATTAGAGAGCAAGATGTTTTTATGGGTGAAATTCCACTAATGACTGATGTAGGTACCTTCGTGATTAATGGAACTGAACGAGTTGTGGTATCACAATTACATCGTTCTCCCGGCGTAATATTTGAACACGATAAAGGTAAAACACATTCCTCTGGAAAACTACTTTATTCAGCACGTATCATTCCTTATCGTGGTTCTTGGTTAGACTTTGAATTTGATCCAAAGGATTGTGTTTACGCTCGTATTGATAGAAGACGTAAACTACCTGTCACTATCATATTAAGAGCTTTAGGATATGATGCGGAAGGTATTCTTGGAGAGTTCTTCGAAATTACAAGTTGCCATTTAAAAAATGGTGAATACCATATTGATTTAATTCCACAGCGTTTAAGAGGCGAGATCGCTTCGTTTGATATAATAATACCGGATACAGGTGAGTTAGTTGTTGAACAAGGGCGTAGAATTACTGCTCGTCATATTAAGCAGCTGGAAAAATCGCAGATGAAAGATCTGGTAGTTCCAAGAGACTACTTAATAGGAAAAACCCTAGCAAAAAATATCATCAATACAGATACAGGTGAATTCTTTGCTCAAGCTAATGATGAAATTTCAGAAGACCTGCTTGATGCACTGGCAAACAATGGTATTGTAAATATTGACATGATTTATACTAATGATTTAGATCATGGCTCTTACATTTCTGATACCTTAAAAGCGGATCCCGCTGCCTCACAATTAGAAGCCTTAGTAGAAATCTATCGAATGATGCGTCCTGGTGAACCACCAACTAAGGAAGCTGCTGAAGCACTATTTAGAAATCTTTTCTTTGTTGATGAACGTTATGATTTATCAGCTGTTGGTCGAATGAAATTCAATCGACGCGTAGGAAGAAAAAATGATGATGGTTCTGGTACTTTAACTAAAGATGACATAATGTCTGTTATAAAAACATTAATCGACATTCGTAATGGTATTGGAATGGTTGATGATATTGACCATTTAGGAAATAGAAGAGTACGAAGTGTTGGTGAAATGGCTGAAAACCAATTTAGAGTTGGTTTAGTTCGTGTTGAACGTGCAGTTAAAGAACGATTAAGCTTGGTTGAATCAGAAAACTTAATGCCACAAGATTTAATTAATGCAAAACCCGTATCTGCTGCAGTAAAGGAATTTTTTGGTTCAAGTCAATTATCTCAATTTATGGATCAGGTAAACCCCTTATCAGGTGTAACACATAAGCGCCGTGTATCTGCGTTAGGCCCAGGTGGTCTAACACGTGAACGCGCAGGTTTTGAGGTGCGTGACGTTCATACAACTCACTACGGGCGTGTTTGTCCTATTGAAACGCCTGAAGGCCCAAACATTGGTTTAATTAATTCATTATCTGTTTATGCTCGCACTAACGACTATGGTTTCATTGAAACACCGTGTCGTAAAGTAATTGATGGGCGTGTTACTGATGATATCGAATACTTATCTGCTATTGAAGAAGTCGACCAATATATCGCGCAATCTAGTGTTGCTTTGGATGCTCAAGGTAATATCTTAGCGGACTTAGTTCCATGCCGACATCAAAATGAGTTTTCATTAACGACTCCTGATAATATAAATTATATGGATGTTTCGCCAAAACAAATCGTTTCAGTTGCTGCATCTCTTATCCCTTTCTTAGAGCATGATGATGCGAACCGTGCACTAATGGGTTCTAACATGCAACGTCAAGCAGTTCCAACCTTGCGTTCTGAAAAACCATTAGTAGGTACTGGAATGGAACGTATTGTTGCTTCAGATTCTGGAGTATCAGTTGTAGCTAAGCGTAGTGGTATTATTGACCTCGTTGATGCCTCTCGTATTGTTGTTCGAGTTAATGATGATGAAACTACTGCCGGTGAAACTGGAGTGGATATATACAATTTAACTAAATATTTCCGTTCTAACCAAGATACATGTATTAATCAACGACCAATCGTTACTACAGGTGATCGCATTCAGAAAGGCGATGTATTAGCAGATGGACCCTGTACTGATATGGGCGAGTTGGCTTTAGGACAAAATTTGCTTGTAGCATTTATGCCATGGAATGGATATAACTTTGAAGACTCTATCTTAATTTCAGAACGCATTGTTCAAAAAGATAGATTCACAACAATTCATATTGAAGAGCTAACTTGTATTGCTCGTGATACTAAATTAGGAACAGAAGAAATTACTGCTGATATTCCTAATGTAGGTGAGTCAGCCTTAGCTAGTCTAGATGAGTCTGGAGTTGTATTTATTGGCGCTGAAGTAAACGCTGGGGATATTCTCGTTGGTAAAGTAACTCCTAAAGGTGAAACTCAACTCACTCCTGAAGAGAAATTATTAAGAGCAATCTTTGGTGAGAAGGCTTCAGATGTTAAAGATTCTTCACTACGTGTTCCATCAGGAATGAATGGTACAGTAATCGATGTTCAAGTATTTACACGTGATGGTCTTGATAAAGATGCTCGTGCTAAAAGTATTGAAGAAGAACATTTAGTCCGTGTACGAAAAGACTTAATTGATGAGCGTAGAATACGCGAAGAAGATATTTATCATCGCGTAGCTAATTTACTTTTAGATAAAATAGCTACTGGCGGTCCAAGTAATTTAAAACCGGGCTCTGCAATTGCGCAAGAATATTTAGATAAAGTAGACCGTGAAAAATGGTTTGATATTCGTATTGAAAATGATGAAACAAGCCAACAATTAGAGCAATTATCTAAACAGTTAGAATTGCTTACTAAAGAAATGGAAAAACGTTTTAATGATAGCCGTAAGAAAATTATTCAAGGTGATGATCTAGCTCCTGGAGTCTTAAAAATTGTTAAAGTTTATCTAGCAGTTAAAAGACGTATTCAGCCAGGTGATAAAATGGCAGGCCGACATGGTAACAAGGGTGTTATTTCAATGGTTGTTCCAATTGAAGATATGCCTCACATGGAAGATGGTACTGCGGTTGATATCGTATTAAATCCATTAGGGGTACCTTCTCGTATGAATATCGGGCAAGTACTTGAAACGCATTTAGGACTTGCAGCAAAAGGTTTAGGTCAAAAAATTGATCAAATGCTTGAAAGCAAAAAATCTGGTGCTGAAATTAAGTCATTCCTTAATGAGATTTATAATGATGATAAGCCACGTGTGGATTTTGATTGTTTAAATGAAACCGAACTATTTAGATTGGCAGATAATCTTCGTGCGGGTGTCCCAATGGCAACTCCTGTATTCGATGGTGCATCAGAAGAAGAAATTAAGCGTATGTTATTGCTAGCTGATTTACCTTCAGATGGTAAAACAACGCTCATCGATGGTAGAACAGGCGAGAAGTTTGATAACAAAGTAACTGTGGGCTATATGTACATGCTTAAATTAAATCACTTGGTTGATGATAAGATGCATGCGCGTTCTACAGGGTCATATAGTTTAGTAACCCAACAACCGCTTGGTGGTAAAGCCCAGTTTGGTGGACAGCGTTTTGGGGAAATGGAAGTATGGGCACTAGAAGCTTACGGGGCAGCGTATACCTTACAAGAAATGTTAACGGTTAAATCAGATGACGTAGCAGGAAGAACAAAGATCTATAAAAACATTGTCGATGGTGATCACCGTATGGATCCAGGAATGCCTGAGTCTTTTAATGTATTGTTGAAAGAAATTAGAGCGCTAGGTATTGATATTGAATTAGATCATGATTAACCGTTTAGTAATATTGACTAACCAATTTTTGGAGGCATAGACTTGGCTAATCTAAGCAACGACTCAATGAGAAAAGCACCTGTAATGAGTGACTTATTAGGCATACTCAAGCAACAGGGGCAAAATGAAGAATTTGATGCGATCAAAATTGCATTAGCTTCACCCGAATTAATACGTTCTTGGTCTTATGGCGAAGTAAAGAAACCAGAAACTATCAACTATCGTACCTTTAAGCCTGAACGTGATGGCTTATTCTGCGCAAAAACGTTTGGACCAGTTAAAGACTATGAGTGTTTATGTGGTAAATACAAACGTCTAAAGCACCGTGGTGTAATCTGCGAAAAATGCGGTGTGGAACTTGCGCTTGCAAAGGTTCGCCGTGAGCGAATGGGGCATATTGAATTAGCAAGCCCTGTTGCCCATATCTGGTTTCTTAAGTCACTTCCATCCCGAATCGGGTTATTATTGGATATGACATTAAGAGATATTGAACGTGTTCTTTATTTTGAAGCTTTTGTTGTAGTTGACCCCGGAATGACAGAGTTAGAGCGTGGACAACTATTAAATGATGAAGCTTATCTTGATGCTATGGAACAATATGGCGATGAGTTTGATGCGCGTATGGGCGCAGAAGCAATTCGTGATTTATTACGTCAAATTGACCTAGAAGATGAGATTAAGAACTTACGTGAAGAATTACCTACAACTAATTCTGAAACTAAAATTAAGAAAATTACTAAACGATTAAAACTTTTGGAAGCATTCTATGAGTCAGGTAATAAACCTGAGTGGATGATTATGGATGTATTGCCTGTTCTTCCACCTGATTTAAGACCTTTGGTACCACTCGATGGTGGACGTTTTGCTACATCGGATCTCAATGATCTATATAGACGAGTTATTAACAGAAATAACCGTTTAAAAAGACTCTTAGATCTAAATGCACCTGATATTATTGTTCGTAATGAAAAACGTATGCTGCAAGAATCTGTAGATGCTTTGTTGGACAACGGTCGAAGAGGTAGAGCGATTACTGGTACTAACAAAAGACCATTGAAATCGCTTGCTGATATGATTAAGGGTAAGCAAGGACGTTTCCGTCAGAACCTTTTAGGTAAGCGTGTAGATTATTCTGGACGTTCTGTAATCGTCGTGGGACCAACACTGCGTTTACATCAATGTGGATTGCCCAAAAAGATGGCCTTAGAGCTATTTAAACCATTTATTTTCTCTAAATTAGAGTTTAGAGGTCTAGCTACCACAATCAAAGCAGCCAAGAAAATGGTTGAACGCGAAGAGTCGGTAGTATGGGATATTCTTGATGATGTAATTCGTGAGCATCCGATTCTATTAAACCGCGCACCTACCTTACACCGTTTAGGTATTCAAGCATTTGAACCTGTGCTTATTGAAGGTAAAGCAATTCAACTTCATCCTTTAGTATGTACCGCTTATAACGCGGACTTCGACGGGGACCAAATGGCTGTTCACGTGCCATTAACTATAGAAGCACAGTTAGAAGCTCGCTCCTTAATGATGTCGACAAATAATATCTTATCACCTGCAAATGGTGAGCCGATTATTGTTCCCAGCCAGGACGTAGTACTTGGTTTATATTACCTAACTCGTGAAAAAGTAAATGCTTTAGGTGAAGGGAAAATATTTGTTAGTGCGCAAGAAGCAAAGAATTTTTATGAAGCAGGACATCTAAATATCCATGCTAAGATAAAAATCCGTATGCAAAAAGAAGATGATTCTGGCTATCATTTGGTAGAGACTACTGTTGGACGCGCTATTCTTGCAGAAATTTTACCTAAGGGCATGCCCTTCACTACTATAAACCGTACAATGACTAAGAAAGTAATTTCTAAAGTTATTGATAACTGTTATAGAACTTTTGGTTTAAAAGAAACAGTAATTTTTGCTGACCAACTAATGTATACAGGATTCAAATACGCGACTCGCTCTGGTATTTCTATTGGTATAGAAGATATGGAAATTCCAGAAGATAAGGCTGCTATTATTGAGCATGCAGATAATGAAGTACGTGAGATTGAATCTCAATTCCGTTCAGGTCTAGTAACTAATGGTGAACGTTATAACAAAGTAATTGACATTTGGTCTCGTACCAATGAGTTAGTAGCTAAGTCTATGATGACTAGAATTGCGACAGAAGAAGTAGTCAATAGCGAAGGCAAAACAGTTAGACAAGAATCATTTAACCCAATCTTTATGATGGCTGATTCAGGAGCAAGGGGTTCTGCTGCTCAGATTAGACAGCTTGCTGGTATGCGTGGATTAATGGCGGCGCCAGATGGCTCAATTATTGAAACACCAATTACTGCTAACTTCCGTGAAGGTTTAAATGTATTCCAATACTTTATTTCTACTCACGGTGCACGAAAAGGTCTTGCTGATACAGCATTAAAAACAGCGAACTCTGGTTATTTAACTCGCCGTCTAGTTGATGTGGCGCAAGATGTCGTTATTACTGAAGATGATTGTGGTGTAGATACTGGTATTTTAATGCAACCGTTGATTGAAGGTGGTGATATTGTAGAGCCATTACAAGAACGTGTATTAGGACGAGTTGTCGCAGCGGATGTATACATTCCTAATCAAACAGAGCCTGTTGTAGTAGCAGGAACTTTACTCGATGAAGAATGGGTAGCGAAACTGGAAAAGCAAGGTGTGGATCAAATTATGGTTCGCTCACCTATTACTTGCCAAACACGATTCGGACTATGTGCAGCTTGCTATGGTCGCGACCTAGCTCGAGGTCATTTAGTTAATACTGGTGAAGCAGTAGGTATTATTGCAGCACAATCGATTGGTGAACCAGGTACTCAGTTAACTATGCGTACTTTCCATATTGGTGGAGCCGCTTCTCGAGCTACAGCAGCAAACAATATTCAGATTAAGACAAAAGGAGTTATTCGTTTACATAATATTAAAACGGTAACTCATGAAAACAAATATCTAGTAGCTGTATCACGTTCTGGTGAAGTAACAATTGTTGACGAATTTGGACGCGAGCGTGAGCGATACAAAGTACCTTACGGTGCGGTAATTTCAGCTCAAGATAGCTCTCGTGTTGATGCAGGACAAGTAATTGCAACATGGGATCCTCATACTCACCCAGTTATTTCTGAAGTAAGAGGTAATTTAAAATTTGTCGATTTGGTTGAAGGTATTACTATGAATCGCCAAACTGATGAGTTAACCGGTTTAAGTAATATAGTAATTATCGATGCTAAACAACGCAGTAGTGCTGCAGGTCGTGATTTAAGACCAATGGTGAAGTTAGTAACCAATGATGGCGAAGATATTTACTTAGCAGGTACGAATGTTCCTGCACAATACTACCTACCTGTGGATGCAATTGTTAACTTTGAAGACGGCGGTTTAGTAGGGGTTGGGGATGTTATTGCACGTATACCGCAAGAACGTTCTAAGACACGTGATATTACAGGGGGTCTACCAAGGGTTGCTGACTTATTTGAAGCACGTAAACCTAAAGATTCAGCAGTAATGGCTGAAGTTTCAGGTTTGATTAACTTTGGTAAAGAAACTAAAGGTAAGCGTAGATTGATTATCAATATTTCTGAAGATCAATGTCACGAAGAGCTAATACCAAAATGGCGACACATTTCCGTGTTTGAAGGTGAACATGTGGAGCGTGGTGAATTAATTGCAGAGGGCGCTTTAAATCCTCATGACATACTACGTCTATTAGGTATTGGTGCCTTAGCAAACTACATTGTAAATGAAGTACAGGATGTATATCGCTTACAAGGTGTAAAAATCAATGATAAGCATATCGAAACAATTGTCAGACAAATGTTACGTAAAAGAGTCATTACCTTTACTGGAGATTCTAAATTCTTAGTAGGTGAGCAAATTGAAGAAAGCGTAATGCTTGAAGAAAATGATCGCCTCACTGCTGAAGGAAAACACAGTGCTCGTGGTACGCCTATTTTATTGGGTATAACTAAAGCATCGTTGGCAACAGAATCGTTTATTTCTGCTGCTTCGTTCCAAGAAACAACAAGAGTGTTAACAGAAGCCGCAGTAAGTGGAAAAATTGATGATTTACGGGGCTTAAAAGAAAATGTGATGGTAGGTCGCTTGATTCCTGCGGGAACAGGGTACACTTATCACCAAAGCCGAAAGGCGAAAAAAGCAAGAGCTGCAGCAGGTGGTGGTGAACATGTAACTCATACAGTTACTGCTAGTGATGTTGAACATGCGTTAAGTGAAGCATTAAACGCAGATAATCATGATCACTAATCTGGATTCAAAAAAGGCAGGTTTAAACTTGACAAACCTGCCATACCTATATAGAATCCGGCCTCCTTATGCATTCGAAATATTCACAAGTGACAGATCGGAGTTAAGTAGAAATGGCTACTATTAATCAGTTAGTAAGAAAGCCTCGTGCCGACGTAAAGAAGAAAAGTAACGTCCCAGCATTAGAGTCATGTCCACAAAGACGCGGTGTATGTACACGCGTTTATACTACTACACCTAAAAAACCTAACTCAGCTATGCGTAAGGTTGCTCGTGTACGTTTAACTAATGGGTTTGAAGTAAGCTCATACATTGGTGGTGAAGGCCATAATCTTCAAGAGCATTCTGTTGTTCTTATTAGAGGCGGTCGTGTTAAAGACTTACCAGGGGTACGCTATCACACCGTTAGAGGTAGTTTAGATACATCAGGGGTTAACGATCGTAAACAAGGTCGTTCTAAGTACGGTACCAAGAAACCAAAAGATAAAAAATAACTGATTGTAGGAAATTAAAGATGCCTAGAAGAAGAGAAGTCCCCAAACGTGAAATTCTGCCAGATCCCAAGCATCACAGCGAGATTTTGGCAAAGTTTATTAACGTGTTAATGGTTAGCGGTAAAAAATCTACTGCTGAAAAAATAATTTATGGTGCGCTTGATGTTTTAGAAGAGCGTGTTAAAAAAGCTAAGAAAAGTGACGAAGAAGGTGAGTCAGGTTCTAGTGGTGGCTCTAGTCCAGTTCTACGTTATTTTGAAGATGCTTTAAGTAACGTTCGTCCAAACGTGGAAGTTCGCTCACGTCGTGTGGGTGGCGCTACATATCAAGTTCCAGTTGAAGTGCGACACGATCGTAGTATCGCTTTAGGTATGCGTTGGATTGTTCAAGCAGCCCGTTCTCGCGGCGAGAAAGGTATGATGCTACGCTTGGCAGGTGAGCTGATGGATGCCTATGAAACTAAAGGCTCTGCAGTGAAGAAGCGCGAAGATGTTCATAAAATGGCGAAAGCAAACCAAGCCTTTGCACATTTTAGATGGAACTAAGAGATGTATACCGTGTCGACGCCATTAAAACGATATAGAAATATAGGCATTGCTGCTCACGTAGATGCTGGTAAAACCACTACTACTGAGCGCGTTTTATACTATACTGGCATGTCTCACAAAATTGGTGAGGTACATGACGGTGCGGCGACTATGGACTGGATGGTGCAAGAGCAAGAGCGCGGCATTACTATTACTTCTGCTGCAACAACGTGTTATTGGCCTGGTATGGATAAGCAATTTGAACCACACCGCATTAACATTATTGATACCCCGGGACACGTTGACTTCATGATTGAAGTAGAGCGTTCATTACGTGTACTCGACGGTGCAGTAGTAGTATTTGACTCTGTATCTGGTGTCGAACCTCAATCAGAAACTGTTTGGCGCCAAGCTAATAAATACGGTGTTCCTCGTATAGTATTTGTTAATAAGATGGATAGAATCGGTGCTAATTTCCATCGTGTAGTAACCCAAATTAAACAACGCTTAGGTTCAAGTCCCGTAGTAGTTCAAATCCCTATTGGCTCTGAAGAAGAGTTTAAAGGGGTAGTAGATCTAATCAAAATGAAAGCGATTCATTGGGATGAAGACAATAAGGGTATGACTTTTCAGTATGGCGAAGTACCTCAAGAGTTACTTGCTGAGTGTGTAGAATATCGTGCTTTAATTGTCGAAGCAGCAGCAGAAGCCTCTGAAGAGTTAATGGAAAAATACCTTGAAGGTCAAGAGCTAAGCGAAGAAGAACTTAAAGCGGCGCTACGCCACCTTACAGTAACTAATCAAATTGTTCCGGTATTCTGTGGATCTGCCTTTAAAAATAAAGGCGTTCAAGCTGTATTAGATGGTGTGGTTGACTACCTACCCTCACCAATTGATATTCCAGCTATAAAGGGTATTGATGAAGACGGTAATGAAACATCCAGAGAAACTAGTTATGATGCTCCATTTTCTGCATTAGCGTTTAAAATTGCTACGGACCCATTCGTAGGAACGTTAACTTACTTCAGGGCTTATTCAGGAATAGTTAAGTGTGGCGATACTTTATTAAATTCAGTAAAAGATAAAAAAGAACGTATTGGCCGTTTATTACAAATGCATGCAAATTCAAGAGAAGAAATCAAAGAAGTTCGTGCAGGTGATATTGCGGCAGCTGTAGGCTTAAAAAATGTAACTACTGGAGACACACTTTGTGATCTAAATCATCCAGTGATTCTCGAAAGAATGGATTTTCCTGATCCTGTAATTGCAGTAGCTGTTGAACCAAGAACTAAAGCAGATGAAGAGAAAATGGGTGTTGCTTTAGGTAAATTAGCACAAGAAGATCCTTCATTCAGAGTTCATACGGATGAAGAAAGTGGTCAAACAATTATTGAAGGTATGGGCGAACTGCATCTTGAAATTATTGTAGACCGTATGCGCAGAGAATTTAGTGTAGAAGCAAACGTAGGTAAACCTCAGGTTGCCTACCGTGAAACATTAAAGAAACCTGTAGAACAAGAAGGTAAATTTGTACGCCAATCAGGTGGACGTGGACAATACGGTCACGTTTGGTTGAAAATTGAGCCACAAGAGCCTGGTAAAGGATACGAGTTTATTAATGCAATTGTAGGTGGTGTGATTCCTAGAGAATATATCCCCGCAGTTGATAAAGGTATTCAGGAACAAATGCAAAACGGAGTAATTGCTGGATATCCAGTAGTTGATGTTAAAGTTACCCTGTTTGACGGTTCGTTCCATGAAGTAGACTCAAGCGAAATGGCTTTTAAGATTGCTGGTTCGCAATGCTTTAGACAAGGTGCGTTAAAAGCTAAGCCTGTTTTACTTGAGCCTATTATGGCAGTTGAAGTAGTTACTCCTGAAGATTACATGGGTGATGTGATGGGTGACCTCAATAGACGTCGTGGTTTAGTTCAAGGTATGGAAGATTCTCCAGCTGGAAAAATTGTTCGAGCTGAAGTACCACTTGCAGAGATGTTTGGTTACTCAACCGATTTACGTTCTGCTACTCAGGGAAGAGCAACATATACGATGGAATTTTCTAAGTACGCTGAAGCACCAAATAACATTGCTGAAGCAATTATCAAGAAACAATAAAAGTTAACGAGGTTATTGAAATGGCGAAGGAAAAGTTTGAACGTAAGAAGCCACACGTTAATGTGGGGACAATAGGACACGTAGATCACGGTAAGACGACATTAACGGCAGCGATTACGACGATAATGGCTAAGAAATTTGGTGGAGAAGCGAAAGCTTATGACCAAATTGACGCAGCGCCTGAAGAAAGAGAGCGCGGCATTACAATATCGACAGCACATGTTGAGTACGAATCAGCAAACAGACATTATGCCCACGTAGATTGTCCAGGCCATGCGGATTATGTTAAGAATATGATCACTGGCGCGGCGCAAATGGACGGCGGGATATTAGTAGTATCTGCTGCTGATGGCCCAATGCCCCAGACTAGAGAGCACATTTTATTATCACGTCAAGTAGGTGTACCGTACATAGTAGTATTTATGAACAAAGCGGACATGGTTGATGACCCTGAATTACTAGAATTAGTAGAGATGGAAGTACGTGATTTATTAAGCAGCTATGATTTTCCTGGCGATGATATACCAATTATTGTTGGTTCTGCATTAAAGGCACTTGAAGGTGATATGAGTGAAATTGGAGTACCTGCAATTGAGAAATTAGTAGAGACTTTAGATTCATATATTCCTGAGCCTGTACGCGACATTGATAAAGCATTTTTATTGCCGATTGAAGATGTATTTTCAATTTCTGGACGAGGCACAGTAGTAACTGGCCGTGTAGAATGTGGCATTGTTAAAGTAGGTGAAGAAGTTGAGATTGTTGGAATACGCGATACGCTAAAGACTATCTGTACTGGCGTTGAAATGTTCCGTAAATTACTAGATGAAGGACGTGCTGGTGATAACGTAGGTGTATTACTACGTGGCACTAAGCGAGATGAAGTAGAGCGTGGACAAGTATTAGCTAAACCAGGCAGTATTAAGCCGCATACTAAGTTTGAAGCTGAAGTATACGTATTATCTAAAGAAGAGGGTGGTAGACATACACCATTCTTTAATGGATATCGTCCTCAGTTTTACTTTAGAACAACAGACGTAACAGGCACTTGTGATTTACCTTCAGGTATAGAAATGGTTATGCCAGGAGATAATGTCCAATTGGTTGTTAATTTACATGCACCAATTGCAATGACTGAAGGTTT
>CANJQE010000055.1 GCA_947476305.1 Legionellaceae bacterium | reverse complement strand
TGATTTTTGCTTCTGTTTCCATAATTAACATCCTCTAATTCCCTCTAGATTACTAAAATCCAGAGTACACGCTTTGCTCGATTTTAGAGGGTCAAAATTGGATGCTGATTTACCCTAAAAGGGGGTCATTTTTGCATGCTGATTTACAGCTGTAAGGTACTTGAGGAAAATCCAAGCACTGAGTTAGTTGAGTTAGCTAAACTTTATGATTTAAAAGCAAGAATTTGTTCTAATCTTGAAAGAGCCTATCTATATATTAAAGCTCCTCAGAAAGCTCATGAATATTTGGAAGAAGGTATAGAAAATTGCACCACCGCACTAGCCGTTTTAGAAACCCCAGATGATAAAGTGATGCAAAAATTAAAAGAAGAACTCTTGGTTTTACAAAGTAAACTTGAAGAACGGAATGAGCAATACGCTGTTGTAGATAGCTCAGCCTCGGTTACAATCACTCTTAACATCGTAAGAGGAGGAGACTCCTCTTAAATGGTGAAGGAACAACCTAGATAAGCTTATGAATTAACCTCATGGTTTTTAGCAAAAAGCCATGGGATAAGTACGAATAAGGCTAAGCCCCCAATTAAAAATGATTCAAATAAAAAAACATCATCAATGGGTATTTGACTGGGGGGAATAAAACCTACAAACATCGCAGCTAAACAACATAGGGTTCCTAAACCACCTACGAACCACATTACTTTATTCCCACCAGGGATTTTGTAACTCCGTGGGTGATCAGGGTGGCTGTAACGAAGCTTTATTGCAGTGGCAAACATAATCACATAGACCATTAAAGCCATTTGAGCGCATAAGTCACTTAATAGCCAATAGGCTGCATTAATTGAATCAAAAAGAATAAAAATACTACTTAAAATAGTAACGATAAATGCTTGAGTGATTAAAATAGTAACTGGCGCACCGTGTTTATTAGTACGGGTAAAGAATAAGGGTAATGAGCCATCTTGCGCTGACACCAATAATCCTTTTGTTGGACCAATAATCCAGGCTGAAACTCCACTAACACCACCTAAAATAATGAGTACAGCAATAATGGTCGTCATTTGAGGAATATTATAAGCCTTAAAAAACACCGCATAGGCATCAATCAAACCGGATACAACACTTAAGCTTTCTTGAGGAACTACGGTAACAATGGCTAATGAACCTAAAGATAAAGTAGAGATAATTAAGAGGGTGGAATAAAGAAGGGCTCTAGGATAGTCTCGTTGAGGATTTTGTACTTCTTCCGCGTGAACAGCAGACATTTCTATGCCTATTAAACCAAAAAGCACGACTGAAAATAAAGATAGGTGACTTAGCGAACTAAAATCCGGTAGCCAATTGTGGAAATCCACGGCACTGGGTTTACCTTGAAGCAGCCATACGAAAGCTAAGGAAATGATCACTAACATCGGTAATATAGTACCAAGTAATGCACCAATAATACTTACAATACTTAATATTTTCATACCGAAGCAGTTTAAAATGGTAAATAACCAGAATAATCCTAAAACAGTGATTAATAGGTAGGTTTTATTGTTAGCCAAGCTTGGCTCAAAGAGGTAGGCAATAGTAGCTGCAATAAAAGCAAGTATCGTAGGGTACCAAACTACATTATATATCCATTGTAACCAAATAGTTATAAACCCAGCTTTCTTGCCAAATCCTTCCCGTACCCATATATAAATACCGCCGGTTTTTGGAAAGGCTGTTGCTAATTCTGCGGCTACAAGCGCTACTGGAATAAAAAAGGCTAGGGCAGCTACTATATAATAAGAAATTAATGCGGCCCCTAGTTTTGCACTGATAGGTAAGGTTCTTAAGCTATCAACGGCAATGACATTAATCATTACTAAAGAGAAAACACTTAACACTTTTTTTGCTGGATTCATCGAGGTGCAACCCTTGTAGAATAAAATTTAAGATTATAATCGCCGGTATATTTGGCAAAAAAATTGTTCATGCACCTGGATTTATCATCAGTGGCTAGGTCGCAAAATCTAGCATTATAGCTAAGTAAAAGCAACATAAGCTGGGTATTGAATAGTTTATATGATTTATAAATTCTGTAGGTGGATTTTTTTATATGGTTTGAACATGCAAGGGGGTAAAATCAGCCCAATAATTATTGGGCTGAGGATGTATATTAGGCACATAGATTACGTAATACATAGTGTAAAATACCGCCGTTTTTGTAATACTCTAACTCATCAGCAGTATCAATACGGCATAATGCTTTAATTTGTTCTTTCTTACCATTATTACGCTCGATGGTTACATTAAGCATTGCTCCTGGTTTTAAAGACTCTGAAACATCAATGCTGATACGTTCATTACCTTCTAAATTTAGAGTTTTGCGTGTTATTCCATCACAAAATTGTAAGGGAAGAACGCCCATACCAATTAAGTTAGAGCGATGAATACGCTCAAAGCTTTCAGTAATTACTGCTTTAACACCAAGTAAATTAGTACCTTTTGCTGCCCAGTCTCTTGATGAGCCAGTACCGTATTCTTTACCAGCAATAACCACTAAATCGTGCTGATGCTCTTGGTATTTCATTGCGGCATCATAAATAGGTATAATTTCGCCAGTAGGAACGTAGCGAGTAATACCGCCTTCTTGACCTGCTGTCATTTCGTTACGAATACGGATGTTCGCAAAAGTGCCACGCATCATTACCTCATGATTTCCACGACGAGAACCATAAGAGTTGAAGTCTGCCTCATGAACCCCTTTAGATTTTAAGTACAAGCCCGCTGGGGAACTCGCTTTAATAGAGCCTGCGGGAGAAATATGATCCGTAGTAATTGAATCACCAAATAAAGCCAGAATATAAGCCTCTTTTATTGGTTTAATAGCATCTGGTTTCGCTTTTAAGTTTTCAAAGAATGGAGGATGCTGAATGTAAGTAGAATCAGCATTCCATTCATAAGTTCTTCCGGTACTGGTTTTAATCGATTGCCAATGTTCATCACCTTGGAATACTTCTGCATATTCTTTATGGAACATTCCACCAGTAACTTTAGCTACTTCTGTTGCTATTTCCGCATTCGATGGCCAAATATCTTTTAGGTATACATCATTACCTTTATTATCTTTACCTAGCGGTTCTTTGCTTAAATCAATGGTCGTTGTGCCGCATAAGGCATAAGCCACAACTAAAGGAGGAGAGGCTAACCAGTTAGCTCTAACTTGCGGGTGAACCCGTCCTTCAAAGTTTCTATTTCCAGATAAGACAGCAGAAACCACTAGATCATGATCATTAATTGAATAAGCGATCGCGTCAGGTAATGGGCCTGAGTTACCAATACAAGTAGTACAACCATATCCTACCAAGTTAAAACCTAATTGATCTAAATAGTCTTGTAAGCCGGCGTGTTTGAGATAATCAGTAACTACTTTGGAGCCAGGAGCTAAAGAAGTTTTTACCCAGGGTTTACTTTTAAGCCCTTTTTCAACTGCTTTTTTTGCTATCAAACCAGCAGCCATTAAAACACTTGGGTTTGAGGTATTGGTACAACTGGTGATTGCAGCAATAACTACATTACCGTGTTTCATCGGAAATTCTTTATCTTTCAAGGCAAAATGGGTATTTTTTTCATCGTATTTACCTGTTTCTTTTAAGAAATTATCAAACTCAACAGGCAAAGTACTTAAATTAACCTTATCTTGTGGTCTTTTCGGTCCTGCTAAAGACGGTTCAACTGAAGACAAATCTAAATGTAAGGTATCAGTGAATTCCGGATCTTCACAGTCTTTGTCATACCACATACCTTGAGCCTGGGCATAACTTTTTACTAGATTAATAGTATGTTGATCACGACCAGATAATTCTAAATATTTAATGGTTTCTTTATCTACTGGGAAAAATCCGCATGTAGCTCCATATTCAGGGGCCATATTAGAAATAGTAGCGCGATCTGCAAGAGGCAAGTCATTAAGACCTGGCCCATAAAACTCAACAAATTTCCCTACCACACCTTTTTTACGTAACATCTGGGTGACTGTTAGTACTAAATCGGTTGCAGTAATACCTTCTTTTAGTTTTCCTGTGAGTTTAAAACCAATAACTTCAGGGATAAGCATTGAGACAGGTTGGCCAAGCATGGCTGCTTCAGCTTCAATACCTCCGACTCCCCAACCTAAAACACCTAAACCATTAATCATGGTGGTATGAGAGTCAGTACCAACTAGAGTATCAGGGTAGGCATAAAGTTGGCCGTCGCATTCACTAGACCACACCGTTTTAGCCAAATATTCTAAGTTTACTTGATGGCAAATTCCTGTTCCTGGAGGGACAACTTGAAAGTTAGAAAACGCTTTTTGGCCCCAACGTAAAAATTCATAGCGTTCATTATTACGTTCCATTTCAATTTTTGTATTGATCGCTAAGGAGTCTTTGGTACCAAATTTATCAACCATCACGGAGTGATCAATAACTAGGTCAACGGGAGATAAAGGAGAAATTTTTTCAACATTACCCCCCATCTTTGCTATGGCATCGCGCATTGCTGCTAAATCTACCACCGCAGGAACCCCTGTAAAATCTTGCATTAAGACTCGCGCAGGACGATAAGCTATTTCATGTTGAGAGGTTTTTGTATGGAGCCAATCTGCAATCGCTTTAATATCCTTGGTGGTTACTGAGTTATTATCTTCAAAACGTAATAAATTTTCGAAGAGTACTTTTAAAGAATAGGGAAGACGGTTAATACCTTTAAAATGTTGTTCTTCTGCTTTTTTTAAACTGTAATAATGATATGTTTTACCATCAACATTTAATTGACTTTTTGTTGATAGGCTATCATGACCTACTTTCATAAAATACTCCCAAGATCAAAATGGTAATCATAGCTCAGATTTGCAAAATTTTCATGACTCTATTACAAATAGATTTAGAGAAAAACAGGAAAGTGAAGGCTTCTATTCTATAAGTTAATCACATTGATAGTTTGAGTTTCGAAGAAAATAAGAATTACTCTAATAGTTAATGAGGGATACAAGCTAGTTGAATGGTTTCATATGGATAATCAGTATTTTCGTGTACATCAGCTTCAGTAGTTAAGAGCACTGCTTCTAAAAATAATTCTTTTTCTTGCTGCTTCTTTTTATTGATATCTAAGGAGTGAGGTAGCATTAAATAATATGCTGAAGGCAGCAAGAACGTCATAGCCAATGCTATAGCAAAAGCACCTACAGAAGGATTAAAGATAAAGGCGGGTATAGAGCTTGCTAATAAAATAGTCCCTAAAATAATTCCACAAATAGCCATTATACATAATGTTGGATTAGCAGGTTCAAAATCAAGTATCCCTACAGGATGATAAAGGGAGTTAAGATAGTGATTGATATAAAAAGAAGAATTTAGAGGTTTCTCTAGGCATAATAGTAAGGTTTTAGTAAATTTATAATATTGTTCTAATATGGCTTCTTTATCGGACGGCAAGTCTTCAAGCATCACTTCGAATTCTTGCATTCTCTTTTTTAACGTTTCTAAAAAAATATTTTTAGCCTGCGACTTATGGATTTCTAATATTGCATTAATTTGTTTAAGTTTTTGATTAATATCTTTTTCTGTGATTACAGGCATAAATAAAGCATAATGCATAGTACAGCGCTCTTTTTTCCAATGAGTGCTTAAGATACCTTGTCTAGGGACAATCATGATAGGCGTTGGAGCAAGTTTTTACATTACCGTAATATTTATTAACTGCTTCTTGTTTTTCTTTACAAACTTTGTATTTTTGGTATGGATATTGCTTATTAAAATAATTATTAAAAAAACTTATTAAAATAGGATCAAAGGCAATATTCCTACTTTAATGAATAGTATATTAAGGAGTGTGAAAAATGATTAGTGGCAAAAATATTCTTTTAAATGTCGCGCCTCAAATAAATTCTGCAAACACTTCCAAAGCAAGCTCTTCAGAAGATGTTATTGCTTTAATGCTAAATGGTACTGAAGAAAAGAAAGATAGCTCCACAGATGAAAATGCTGTTGATCCAAGCTCTTTTGTTTTATTGTTAAGCCAATTATTTTCTAATAATCTTCCTCAAAATCCTGCTAATGACGCTAATGCAGTTGCTACTATGACTCCCGAAGATATTCAAAATTCTTTGCTAAGCCAGTTAACGAATTCGGGCGCTACTAACCAACAAGCTAATTCTGCTGATATGACTGCAATACAGACAGATCCTAATAACCAGGACGCGCTTGCGGTTCAAACTGACAATCCTGCATTAGACTGGCTTGAATCCCAAAATTTCCAAGCTTTGCAGGCAACTGGGAAAAATAACTCTTTGCCAACGGATGCAGCAAATAAGGCGCCTATTCCTACAACCAAAGCTCAGACAGAAACTAATACTGTATTAAAGAATACACTGATGAATGCACAAAATCAGCCTGCTGCTGTAGATAGTTCTGCTGACTCATCAAAAGTGACAGCTCAGGTTAACGAAAATCCAGTTATATCACTACAGCAGCTCAGTACTTCGATAAGTAATTTAGATAAAGCGCCAATAGCTCTTGTGGGTGGAAAATCTGATACTGCTTCTCAAGATCTAATTGATGCAGCTAATAATACTGCAATGGGCCATGCAAATCAGCCAGGACAGATTCAGTTAGCTGCTCAACCAAAAGCTTTAGATATACCAGTTCCCCTACATCATCCAGAGTGGGGTGATAAATTTGCCGATCATGTCGTCTGGTTAGGCCAAAATGATATTAAAAGTGCCGTAATTAAAATTCATCCTGAAGAGTTAGGCCCTTTAGAAATTAGTGTTAAAGTAGTGAAAGATTCAGCCTCAGTGAATATCATAAGTCATAGCGCTCAGGCTAGAGATATAGTTGATCAAGCGATTCCTAGACTTCGAGATATGATGGCTGCTCAGGGATTAACTTTATCGGATGTTCAGGTTAACGTAGATCAACGTTCTGGTAATTCATTCGCACAAAACAATAATAATGAGCCCCAACAACAAGAAGCATCTGGTTTTAGTGATGCTGATGATGAAGTTCAATTTGTTACCTCAGTGAAAAAACCTCCAAAAGGATTAGTTGATTATTTCGCTTGATACCTACAAAGATAGAAAAAAAATCACTCATTAATGAGTGATTTTTTTTCTATCTTAACATGATCTATAACACCGAAGGGATCTACCGGTCCAGCGATCAACCCAGCATGTTTTACTACAATTATGCCCTATATAGGTCCATGGTGTTTTATAGCTCCCTCTATAATGATATCTAGGTTTGTAATAAACATGATTAGAATTATGATAACCTCCTCCATTGTACATACCACCACTATGGTAGCCAATAAAGTAGGCAAGCTGTGTCCCAGCTAAAGAGTTTTTAGTATTTGCATGAGAATTACTGCTGTAGAATAGACCACACAATAAAATCAAAAATATAATGTAAGCAAAAATGGATGAGTGGTGGATATCAAATTTTTTCATAATACACTCCTTTGTTTTACTCCTCATCTTTTAATTATAGAACAAAATACCAATTTGTTCTTAAAGCGCGCATTATGGTTTCGTTTTGTTTTTTATGCCCTTGTTTTACTAATATAGCTAGGATAATATGAATTTTTTTAAGGACTTAGGATCGCAATGCAGAAAGTAATTTTAATCACAGGATGTTCTAGTGGCATTGGTTATGACGCCATTTTTGCTTTAAAAAAACGAGGGCATAGAGTGATTGCTTCGTGTAGAAAAGCGGATGATCTGCAAAAATTAAAAGACCAAGAAATTGAAGCAGTATTATTAGATGTAAGTGATTCCCAATCGATTAAAACTACTTTTGAGCAAGTCCTATCCATGACCGAGGGTCGTATAGACATATTAATTAACAATGCAGGTTATGGGCAGGCAGGTGCATTAGAAGATGTAAGTCGTGATGTGATGAGAAAACAATTTGAAACCAATGTATTTGGTCTTCTAGAGCTAACTAATTTAGCAATCCCTATCATGCGGCAACAGGGACAAGGGCGAATTATTAATTTAAGCTCTATATTAGGAGTTATCAGTATGCCTTTTAGAGGTGCTTATAATGCATCAAAATATGCTGTGGAAGGTTTGTGTGATACTTTAAGACTAGAATTGAGTTCTTCAAACATCAAAGTAATAACGATAGAACCTGGGCCTATTGAAAGTAAATTTCGTGATAATGTGGTTGATGGCTCATTAAAAGAAATAGATATTAATAAAAGTTATTTTAATAAACAATATCAAAAGATGTTAACTGAGTACAAACAAAAAAAATCTGATTCGGTTTTTACTAAAAAGACAGATGCCGTAATTAATTGCTTTATTCATGCAATTGAATCTGCAAAACCTAAAGCAAAATATCCAGTAACCACCCCCGCCCATCTTCTTATTTTTCTTAAACGTATTCTAAGCACGCGTATGTTGGATAGGTTTTTATTGGCTGCTTCTAAAAAGGAACTGTCATAAAAGCTGTACATTTTATTATCTAAAGGATAATATTCCTCTATGAACGTGATTAATAAAGTACTATCTTGTCTGCTCATTCTGGGGCTGGTTTTATTTTTAATAAAACCAGATAGCACTTCTGTATCTAATCATCAATTAAAATATAATTCTATAACTAGCCCTTGTTCCAGTAGAGTAATAGTATCTTTTTGTTCTGCCAGTATGGATTACACCTTGATGGAAGAACAGTATGGCTTGAAAGATTTTCTCTTATTATTCATAGGATTAATGTATTTCATTCTTGTTCAACGTAAGTATTCATTTTCTATTTCCAATATTTTTAAACCTCCTATCTTAGCTTAATAAGTTTCTTATTTTCTTAACACTAGCGGTGTTTACGCCGTTTGGGTTTGTTTGTAATAAATTATTTTAATCAGGATAAAAAATGAAAAAAATTACCATTTTTAGTGGAGTCTTCCTCCTATTTTTTACAAAAATGCTTTGGGCTTCGATAATCAATTTAGACAGTGTTAATCCAGAAGTAATTAATGCCTTTATTCAGGGAAATAGCGCTTTTATTTACCTTAGTGCGTTTTTTGGTTTAGGCCTTTTGCTGGCCTTTACCCCCTGTGTATTACCAATGATACCCATTTTGTCAGGAATTATTGTCGGACAAAAAACACTATCTACTGCAAAAGCATTTAAGTTGTCATTAAGTTATGTATTAGGAATGTCTCTAACCTATGCTCTTGCTGGAATGCTTGCAGGTTTCATGGGCAGTACAATTCAAACACTCATGCAAAGACCAGGAGTGATAGTATTTTTTGCTTTCATTTTTGTCATGATGGCTTGTTCTATATTTGGTTTTTTTGACCTAAAACTCCCTTCAACATGGGTTAATAGATTCAATGGTTCAAAGCCTGGGAATGAAGGAAAAAACTATCTTTCAGTTGGCTTGATGGGAGTTATCTCTACCTTAGTTGTTTCTCCCTGCGTTACTGCTCCCTTAATTGGCGTACTTAGTTATATAGGACAAAAAGGTGAAATCGCTATGGGCGGTTTAATTTTATTCTTTATGGCCTTAGGAATGGGAGTTCCTTTGCTCCTTGTTGGCTTAGGTTATGGGCGTATTTTGCCTAAGTCAGGGGCATGGATGTTGAAAATTAAACATCTTTTTGGCTTTGTCATGTTGGCCATGGCAATCTGGATGCTAGGTAGAATTTTAGATAGCCAATGGCTGTACTTCCTCTGGTCCGGGTTTTTTATTGTGAGCGGAGTGTATTTCGCAGATATAAAATCTTTTAATAAGAAAACTTTTTGTTTTCAAACTTTAGGTCTTCTTGCCATTCTTTATGCAGGAGCCTTGCTGTATAAAACAATGCAGGTGCCCCCAGTCTCAAACTATAATAATCTAGTCAAAAACCCATTTGTACAGATTAATACTTTGGCTGCTATCAATGAACAACTTGATAAGGCACGACAAGAAAATAAAATGGTCATGATCGAGTTTTTTGCTACTTGGTGCAGTGATTGCCAAGCGATGGAGGCCAAGGTATTTAATCAAGATAAAATTGCTAAGGCTTTATCTTCTTTGCTTGTTTTAAAAGTGGATGTAAGTCAAAAAACAGAAGAGGTAGAGAAAATTAGGAAGACTTTTGCTGTTTATGGTTATCCTACTATTTTATTTTTTGATTCTGAAGGTCAAGAATTAAAAGCGCTAACCGGAGTCGGTTTTATTTCTTTTAATTCGATGTTGGAGTTGATAAATCAAGCAAAATCACAGGCACTAAGTTAATAAAGGTTTGGGATGGGTTTAATTTTACTCATCCCACTCTATATCTGTCCTATAGGATAAATTCATACAAAAAATTTACATTTTTTTTTAATTAAAAATAAAGAAAAAATTAGATTTATTTGCTAATATCATAGTGAGTCAAAAAAAAACTAATAACTATCAAGGAAGTATAATTATGAAAAAATCAACAATAGCTGTTGCAGCTCTTTTAACTGCTTTATCTACTGTTCCAGTAATGTCAGTGGCTTATGCTGAAGATCCTACTCCTACTCCTGCTCCAGCTTCTGATAATGCTACTCAAGGTACTGATAATTCTGGTAATGCTACTCCAAGCACTGATACTCCTAATTGCTCTGCTAATTGTTGTGGCGGCAAAACTGACGAATAATTTTTGTTAGCATTATAAGAGGTAGTCTTGTACTGCCTCTTTCATTTTTACATAAGTATTAATATGGAAACTAATTCAGAGTTTATCTTACCTAAACTATCTCCATGGTATAAAAAAAAATTTTTAAGCTATGCCACGCAAGTGCTTGAAGCTCAGCAACAAATGACGACAAATAAGGGAAAAAATATCCTTCATTATACCCTTAAAAAAACGCGTCGTCATGAGCGCATGAAGCATTATCCAAACAAAGATCGCATTGATTCTGCTACTGGCGCTCAGTATTTTTATCATTGCCACCGTGAAGATTTTGACACAACAGAGCATGGTCATTTTCATTGTTTTTTACGCTATAAACGAATTCCAAAACGAATAAAACCTACCCCTTTAGATGATTGGAATCTATACATTAAAAACCCAATGACTCATTTAGTTGCTATTGGCATGAATCAAATAGGGATGCCTATTCGTCTTTTTACGGTCAATCGTTGGGTTACTTCAGAGATTTGGTATGATGCAGCTAATGCCCCTAAATTTCTAAAACGTTTTAAAATGACTCTGACTGATGATCCTTATTGGCAGGTTTTAGATAAATGGATTGAGGGAATTCTTCATCTGTTCGCTCCACAAATTACCTGGCTTCATCAAGAGCGAGATAAGATGATTAAAACTCATCAAGAGCTGACTCCTAATGAAAATATTTATTTAAATAAAGAATTAGAAGAACTAACTTATATTGATATTAATTTACAAAAACAAATTGAATGGCTTATTAGTTAATTTTTGGTGAATCTTTGTATTAAAGACCTAATTATTTACCTGTTATGAGCTATACTAAAAAAGCTCATCCTGGGCCTTTTCGTTCCTATTGAAATAATACAACAATTTTTATTACTATAGTCGGGAACATGGCCCCATTTATTGTAAGTAATTTTTTATTATTTCATGTTTTTATTAAAGGTCGAGCCTCAATTCGCGCCAAGGGACATTTTAGTGCGAAAAAGGCAAGGAAGACTGTAACATTGTCTTTTAGTGTTACCTATTATAATTAACATGAGGGATGATGATGAAAAAATTATTAGCCTTACTAGTGCTCCTTCCGTGTTTTGTTTTTGCTAATTCCAACCATCTCACTATTTCGCAACAGCGTTTTCCCAATGAAACAATAGAACAGGTAGTAAAACGTATCAATAAAATGATACCTCATCAAATGTGGGTAAGAGAAAGTCCATTCAGTAAAAAAGTTCTTATAAAAAACATAGACTTTTCTTTAGCTCCACAAATCATTACTTATGAAGAATTACTGACTATGTTTTACCTTGTCAGAGATACACGTTTCTTATATGAAGAAAGTAGTCCAGCGTTTGGTCGAAGAATTAGTTGGCTTTATCCAGATGACGGATGCTTTTCTCGTGCAGCAATGACCGGTATTAAGTTAGAAACAGAGCATTTTATACGACCTGCTAAAATATTTGCCTTTGGTGACCTAGCCCTACAAACTCCATATTCTTCATCAGGCGAGGTCTATTGGTGGTATCATGTTGCCGCAGTAGTGAATTATATGGGGACAATCTATGTTCTTGATCCTGCTTTAAAATCGGATGGACCTATGCTTGTTGATGATTGGTATAATAAAATGGGTGCAGAAGAAAATTTAACAGGGGTAGTTTGTAATCCCTATACTTATGATCCTTTTGATTATTGTTATAAAGCAAGCACTAAAAGTGACGCTTTTGCTCGCAGGGATCAATCCGAGTATCTTGAAAAGGAATGGGATAGAATGCAAAGCTTAAGTTTTGATCCAATGCAAATTCTTGGTAACAATCCTCCCTGGAATTGAGTTAAAGTAAATTTCCAGTATTATTGGTGAATACCATTACAAGGAGTTTGTATTCACCATGTATTTTATAACCGCTATTAGTTTATTTTTTTATAGTTTATTTGTTTATGCTAATCCTTATTGGGATCCTAATAAAGTTCCTCGAGATGGTAGTTATTTATCAAGAGCCCCGGTTATCTTAAAAACTGTTTCTAAAGAGGAAAAAATTTATGTTTTAAGGGTTCAAGTCAATTGGGCGGAAGAGGGCGAGCGTTATACTATAAATCATATGGTGCTTGAGCAATCAGGAACCCCAGCATTATTAGCACGCAGTCCGCATCAACCTAAATGGGGTAGTTATTTAGGTCTTTTAAAGGACAGTAAAACAGGAAAAACTCTGTATTTTGATTCTGTAGGTACTGGGAAAGAATATCGTAAATTAGCTCGGGCTATTAATTTACGTTTTCCGCTACCTGAAAATAATGTGGTTTTTGAGTTGTATGCAGAAAATCCACAAACTGGAGTAATGGAAAAAGTAGTTGAACAGCCGATTATTGTGAGTAAGCTCGAATACGATCAAGCACATTTCCCCTCACTTGAAGTTAAAGAATTAGCTTTAGCAAAAACCAATCCTTCTTTGCGCGTTAATATTTATGCTGAAGGTTATTCCTTAAAAGAGAAAAATAAATTTTGGCAACAGGCATTAAAAACGGTTGATGCTTTATATAAAGCGAAATTTCCGGGTGTAGAATACATGAGTTTTTATGCTGTATTTAGTCCCTCTACTGAAAAACTAGGAAAAGCTAAAAATCTTAGTTATCCAGTACCTGAATTTAACTCTTTTTTAGGATTATATTATCCTTATTGGGATAATTTTGGTCGTTGGTATCATATTGTATATCCAACGCGAGAAAATAAATTTCGTCAAGCTTTAGCATCAGCTCCTTATGATTATCCCATAGTACTAGTCAATAATGCTGAATATTGGGGCGTAGGTAATTATATGTCTCATACCGCAATTCCTGCTGAGAACAGTATTTATTTCACCTATTTATTACTTCATGAAATGGGGCATTTTTTTGGTCTTAATGAAGAATATGAAGGTGGTGGGCGAACGGAGTTAGAATTTGCACCTGATATTGAAGAACCCTGGTCGCAAAATATTAGTTTTTTAGCAAATCCTTCCTATAGTGTTTTAAAGTGGAATCAATTTGTTCAATTTGATACGGAACTTCCTACGCCTTACAATGTTTGGCATTCATCTCCACCTGTTTATGGTGCCTATCAAGGCGGTTATGGCGATTCGCAAAACACTAAAGGTGTTAGTCATAAACCCGGATTAAATTGTATTATGGAGTCCCATGAGAATTTTTGTGCTATCTGTGCAAAGGGTATTTTAGATGTAGTACAATTCAGTCTTGGAATAAATTAAACAGCGCTTAGTTGATGAAAAAATACCTTAAAGTATTAACAGTAGGATTAATAATGAATAGCAGTTTAACTATGGGTCTTAATATTGTAACGGTGGAAGAGTCTGAATATAAAAAAGTATTAAAAACACCGGCTGGATCGGTTGCCTTTCCTTTAAGCTCTGAAGATCTTGCTCTTATTCAGGCAATGAAGGATAAATTATATACTTTAGAAGGAGTAGGGCTTGCAGCACCCCAGGTCAACGTAGCCAAACAAATTATTGTGGTTTATATTCCAGAAAATGCGGCCTTACTTCGAGAGCATGTAACTCCCTACCTAATGCATGTAATGATTAATCCTAGCTATAAACCTTTTGAGCATAGTGCAACTTATTATGACTTTGAAGGCTGTTATTCTGTGGCTAGTAAAGCAGGAAAAGTCCCTCGTTTTCAAGAAATCATACTCAGCTATTTTGATGAGCAGGGAGAGGAGCATCAGCAAGTAGAGAAGGATTTTTATGCACGGGTTCTTCAACATGAAATAGATCATTTAAATGGCTTATTAATCATTGATCGACTGACTTCAGATTGTATTCAAGGCAGTCCAGTAGAAATGGCAAAATTAAGACGTTCTGAATTATCAGAGGAAAAGCGTGCCTTATTTGATGCATTAATGGCAAAAAAATTCAAGATAAAAGAAGAGAACAATGAATAATGTAACACAATTTTATAAAAAATTATGGCGTTCGCGTAGAGAAAGAAAAATTGCAGGAGTCTGTGGTGGATTAGCACAATATTTTAAAATGGATCCTTCCTTTATGAGGATTATCTTTGTGTTCTTTTTTCTTTTTGGAGGTTGTGTCTTTTTAATTTATGTACTGATGTGGATACTTGTTCCCCTTGAACCATCTGATTGGCATTAAAATTTTTTTTTGCCTGGGTTATTAATTTACTCAGTGAACTGTAGCTGGTTGCAGGCAACCAGGCTACCTCTAAAAAAACTGATGATAACTCAGGGCTAAGGCATCTAACCTACATCGGATTATCACTTTTCTACGCAAAATCTGTATGTTCCACATCATCATTAATTTCTTCATTAATAATAGTTAGAATTTGCTCTTCAAGGGCTTTAGCTTTACTTAGTGGTTTATTAATTCCATTAATGATGATCGAAAAAATAATAGGTCTACCATTGGGATTGATAAGATAGCCGGAAAGAGAGGAAATATCATGCATGCTTCCTGTTTTCGCATAAACAATTTTCTCTAAAGGCGTCTTTTTCATGCGATCTTTTAAAGTCCCTGATACTCCTGATTGAGGGAGGGCACTAAAAAAAATAGGGAATATTTTTTTATCACGATAGATGTTGCTAAGTAAAATAGTCATTTGCTCTGCAGTGGCTAAATTATAACGGGTACCTACGCCATCAGCTAATTCAAGCTGATTCATATCCAATTGAGTATTCTTAGATAAAATGTCTTTTACCGCAAACATGGCTTGTTTATTAGTAGTTTCTTGCGTTAAAGAATAAGCCAATTGCTTGGTAAGATTATCGGCATAAAGATTATCTGATTCCTTAAGCATATGATTAATTAATTTAGACACTATGTCTGAATGTAATTGTGCAAGAACTACAGCATCTTTAGGAGTTTTTCCGTTAATTATTTGTCCGTTAAATTGAATACTATTGTCCTTTAAAGTTTTTATTATAACTTGCTTTGCCAACAGTTCAGGATTAGGAATTGCTAATTCAAGTATTTTGGGATTTTTAGCTTGTGCAACACAACCATATAAACGTAACGTATTATTTGGTTTTATTTCCACATTTAAAGTACAGTGATTTTTTTCTTCTTCTTTACTCACTGTAATCACCTCGTTAATCATAGTGAGTTGTGGGCTGTTCTTTTTAGGTTTTATAATCGCTGGTTTTCCTAGGGCTTTTGCCGTAATTAATTCATAATGCGTGGCATTTTCATTTAAAATGACCGCTGTATCAGGAGCAGCATAATACCAACCTAGATCATCATAAGAGACTCCATTCGGATAATAAGGCGCGGTAAAGAGGGATGTATCTAGGATAATGCTCTCGTTAATTTTTTTTATGTTATTCGTTTTGCAATATTGAATAAGTAAAGCACTTAAATTATCAGCAGTTAAAGAAGGGGATCCGCCGAAATAAATATAATAATTTTGTTTCTTTTGTAATAACTGTGTTACAAAATAATGTTCAGGTTTCCAATAATACAGTGCTGCTGCAGCAGTAAAAAGCTTGATATTACTAGCAGGTGCTAATAGTTTATTTGCATTTCTACTAAAAATTAACTGCCCGTTTTTTGCATCTTTTATTAGGATACTAACCGAAGCATGAGGTAGCTCCTTATTAAGAGCAATATCAATTTTACTTGCCATAGAGTCAGCATAGAGCGTTTGACCTAATAGAAACAAACTAAGTCCCACAAAATATAAATAATTCACTATTAATTCCTTAATCAGGTAATTATCTTCAGTACTTACGCAAAATCCGCAACTCTTCTTTACAAGAAATGTTTAATTCAGTCATTTAGTTTATCTAAACTCCCGCTGCGAGCCATGGAGAGCCGAAGGCGCGGGCGAGTAGTCCCTGGTAGCCTTAGGGCCGGATGTTTTTCCGCAGGGAAAATATAAGGCCATACGAAAAGGCGTCAGTCATTGGGGAGCGTAGATTTTGAGGCCCGAAGGGGGATCAAAATC
>CANJQE010000054.1 GCA_947476305.1 Legionellaceae bacterium | reverse complement strand
TTTACCACCTTACTCTCCTGACTTAAATCCTATTGAAAAGGTATGGGCTAATTTTAAGAGAAATCTCAGAAAAGTCATAAAAAAATGTGGTAGTTTTCGTGACGCAATTACTCAGGCCATGAGGAAAACTTTTCCGGACTAGCTATAAAAGAGTTTTTCTTAACAATGGAGAGGCTTTCCAGTTTTTACTCAATTGCGGTGAGGCCATTCGATTTGAATCTCAAATAGAGAATTATGACAATTTTTTTCAAACACTCTGGGAGAATGCAGAATCCTTTTCATTTATGGGATCTCTAGGTGATTTAAATAAAGAGGAAGTTAAGCTATTAAGAAAAGTTGGTCAGACAAGTCAGCAAATTAGCCATAAATTAAGCTTAAATAAAGAGATGACTCATCTTTCTAAAAAAAAACAAATAGCGCTTATTAAACAAAAAGCATTAGCAAAACACCCTGATATTACTGTGCAAGCTTATGAAAAAATTTTAACTCGTTTACATTATTGTCTCTATGACGAGATACAAGAAGTATTAAATCAACTATATAAACAACTTAATTCTAAAATAGAGATGACAAGTGATGATAAATTATTTGCAATAGCTCTTGCGGTTCAATCTCTTGAACGTATTCATCCCTTTAGTGATGTAAATTGCCGCACTTTTTGTATGGTTTTTTTAAATAGTCTCTTGATCCAAAATAATTTTCTTCCGGCCTTAATTGATGATCCTAATAAATTTGATGGCTACGATAGTTTATCCTTAGTACATCTGATTAAAGAAGGAATACAAAGGACAAAAACTTTAGAAAATTATATTAAAAATAAGAAGTTACAAAAAACCCACTCTCCTTGCCCATTATTTAATCATGATGGCCAATGGTGTTATATTCCCAGCCCACAAAAAGAGATGTTAAAAGAAATGGCCGAAACTTTACTGCAGAGCATTAGGCTTGAAGGCTCATTTGTGTTATTTTCTTGTACTATATCCTAGATTTAATGAAATTAATGTCCGAGATACCTGCTCCACTCATATTGAACAAAAGCATTCACCCCATTGGTAAATTTCCGATTTTAAGGTACTATGTTGTTTTTTTGTCGTATGTGTTACATTTGTGATGCGCCACCATAATTCATTTAGCCACCACCAAACAGAATCACAGAATCAACGATTCAGACTGCATGTCTTAGTAGCTCTTTTAATTGTTTTGTCTTTAATTTTAATTTTACGTTTGGCATTCTTACAAATATCACAGTTTAAGCGCTATCAAACTCTGTCTTTAAAAAATCAAATGACGGTGATCCCTATCGCCCCACCACGCGGGGTAATTTTAGATAGAAATGGCGTATTGCTAGCCGAAAATGTTCCTGTCTATGTTTTAGAGATTATTCCTGAACATGTGAAGAATATAAAAGAGACTATTGCCAAATTACGTGTTTTGCTTCCCTCTATTAGTGATGATGATATAGATAGTTTTAATCGTAGTAAAACGCAAAATCGTTCTTTTGTTCCTATTCCGATTAAATTAAAACTAAGCCAAGAAGATGTGGCCATTTTTGCCAGTAATCAATACCACTTTCCTGGTGTCAGCATTAAAGCACGTTCTATGCGTCATTATCCCTTAGGTGAATTGACTGCCCATGCTTTAGGCTATGTGGGGCGGATTAATGTCGAGGAATTAAGAAAGGTTGATCCAACTAATTACCGCGCAACGAACTTTATTGGTAAAGCAGGGATTGAAAAATATTACGAAGAATTATTGCACGGGAAAGTCGGTTACCAAATGGTAGAAACGGATGTGAGCGGCCGTACTATTCGAGTGATTAATAAAATTAATCCCCACTCAGGCGGAAAACTCTATCTTAGTATCGATATACGCTTACAACAAGCCGCTTATGAAGCCTTGAAAAATAATCGCGGTGCAGCTGTAGTGATTGATTCTCGTAATGGCGAAATATTGGCAATGGTTAGTTCACCCAGTTTTGATCCCAATCTCTTCGTTAACGGAGTCAGTAATAAAGACTATAAAATATTATCTAATGCCTTACAAAGACCTCTTTTTAATAGAGCGGTCCGTGGTGTTTATCCTCCAGCCTCCACGATTAAACCTTTTGTTGGCTTAGCAGGTTTAGATAAAGGTTTTGTCACTCCGACCTCTGAAATTTATGACTATGGCAAATATAAATTACCCATGGCAAGTCATATTTATCGCGATTGGAAAAAAACGGGTCATGGGGCAATAAATTTTAAACGGGCAATCACGGTCTCTTGCGATACCTACTTTTATAATTTAGGTACTAAGATGGGGATCACGAATATTGCCCAAATGTTAAAAGAATTTGGTTTAGGTACACTAACACAAATTGATTTGAATGAAGAAGCAAATGGTATTGTTCCCACCATTGAGTGGAAAAGAAGCATGAAAGGTGTTGCCTGGTACCCAGGAGATACTGTTATTTCCTCCATTGGTCAAGGATTTATGTTAGCCACTCCCTTACAAATGGCTAATGCCACTGCCACTTTAAGCCAACATGGCTCACGGTTTAGACCGCATTTATTAATAAAAACGGTCAATAGCGATAATGAACACGCAGAAACTTATAAGCCTATTAAAGAAAAGAAAATTCAGCTTAATGATCAAAGCAATTGGGATCTTGTTGCTGAGGCCATGCATAATGTATTAATCAGTAATGAAGGCACCGGTTATCGCTTCGGTAGAAACCCCCCCTTCCCCATGGCAGGAAAAACAGGAACTGCTCAGGTACATAGTGGTCGACAATATGAAAAAACACGCTATGAAGACATACCAGAAGCTCTGCGTGATAACTCTTTATTTATAGGATTCACACCGGTTGAAAATCCAGATATTGCTATAGCAGTGGTTGTAGAAAATGATTTTGCGGCCTCTACAGTAGCTCGTAAAATTATTGATACTTATTATAAAATTCACCCAATAAAAAAGAATCATGAATAGAAGACATACAAAACCAGTTTACCGCTTTACTGCTAAGGCCTTACATGTAGATTATTCTCTATTAGGCTTATTACTTATCCTTATTAGTTTTGGTCTTTTAATTTTATATAGTGCCTCGAATGCCAACATGGGCATGATTATGAGACAATCTTTTCGGCTTATTTTTGCTGCATTAATTATGTTCGTTCTTGCCTTTATACCACCTCATAAATATAAAGTATGGACTCCATGGATTTATGGTGTAGGACTTGCTTTACTTATTGCCGTAATGATCATGGGAAAGATAGGAAAAGGGGCGCAACGCTGGCTTGAATTAGGTTTATTTCGCTTTCAACCCTCAGAAATTATGAAACTAGCAGTCCCTATGATGACGGCATGGTTTTTTGATCGTCAAACACATGCAAGTAGTCTTAAATCCCTTTGTATCGCAGGACTTATCATCTTTATCCCCGCCCTGCTCATTGCCAAACAACCGGATTTAGGCACCGCCATTATGGTTGCCTCAGCCGGTCTATGTGTTATTTTTATTGCAGGAATCCGCTTTAAAATTATTCTTTTAATTGCCTTATTAATAGGTTCTGCAGTTCCTTTAGTTTGGCATGTAATGCATGATTACCAAAAGCAGCGCATTTATACACTTCTAGATCCCGAACAAGATCCTCTAGGTTCTGGCTATCATATTATTCAATCTAAAATTGCTATTGGCTCTGGTGGATTAATGGGCAAAGGCTGGCTTGAAGGAAGCCAATCCCATCTTAATTTTTTACCTGAACATGCAACTGATTTTATTTTCGCAGTCAATGGTGAAGAGTTTGGTTTTATGGGTGGCTTTACCGTTATTGTGCTCATTGTTTTAATTTCTTTAAAAAGTTTAACCATCGCCAGTAATGCGCAAACCACCTATACTCGACTCTTGGCCGCAAGTTTAGCCATGAGCTTCTTTTTTTCAGGCTTTGTTAATATTGGCATGGTGATGGGAATCATCCCCGTAGTAGGAATCCCTCTCCCTCTAGTTAGTTACGGAGGAACCGCAATGGTAACCTTCTTAGCCGGGTTTGGGATTTTAATGTCGATCAGTACGCATCGGATTTTGTTTAACAGTTTGCGCTAGAATTATTCACTCGTAGCCTGGATGGAGCGTAGCGAAATCCGGGATCAGTGCCACCACGTCACACCGAATTCCCGGATTTCGCGTTGCTCCATCCAGGCTACATAAAAATATACCCTTCATTTACCTAATCACTGGACCTTAAAATTAGACATAAAATACACCACAGACCCAATAATTTATATTTGCGCATTTATTGAATTATAATGTCCAAAATATATAATTTTGATTCATTATTATGACTGAGTACATAAGGTTCTACACAGAAGAAAAATAAAATATGCCACAAGCTATTCTATTCAGGGTGCTTCATTATCTATGTAGCAGAAACTGGAAATGCCAAGGTAAACCATCTACGTTCGTTCTATATCATGGTAACCCGAGGATCAATACATGCAATGATTTATACCGATGATAAAGTCATTATTCAGACTATTGAACGATTAAAACAACTGGGTAAGTTGGTGGCGATTGCCATTCCTGCACGTGAAAAAGACTTTAATGATATTAATAAATCCACTGGGATTCACGGTGTTATGATACGTTAAGCAAGGCTGTTAGTGTTGATAAAATTACTGGAAACTCTAATAAAAATTGCTCTTAACCAGGAACAGATTAAGAGGTGCCTTGAAACCATCTCACGACAAATGAATATAGAAATTCTCACGAATAAGAATGAATCCGTAGAAAAAATTAAGACGATGCAAAAAGAAGAAATGGAAGTTTATTAGGGTTCCAGGCCCGAATCGTCGAATTTTTCGGATGGTTTTTTAGGTATTTTTTTCTTATTGGGGGTTCTAGCCCCATTAGGCGATGTGCTGGTACTCGATCGCGGTTATTTCAGCTATCTCATTCTTGTCAAAGCTATTGAAAAAGGAGTTCATTTAATTTGTGTCGCATGCATTGTAAATAAGGCGGTTCAGGCATTCTGGGACAGTGACAAAGAGGATGAGGTAATTAATTATATACCTCTATGAAAGTAAAAAACAAGGCTTCGATATTGAACTTAAACCTGTTGAGCTACGCTTAATTAAATATACGATAGATAATGAAACCTATGTTTGCTGTACAACTTTGTTGGGTGAACAATACCCGTTAAATGAATTCCCTGCTGTTTATCATGGTCACTGGGGGATGAAGAACTTTACAAGATTTCAAAAGAGTTTGTTGATGTTGAAGACTTTCACAGTCGATCTGAGCGAGGGGTAAGGCAGGAATGTTATGCTCACATGTTACACATCAACCTTGCTCGAATATTTGAAGCAGAAGCAGATAAACAATTAACTCCGCACCATCGGCACCTGATAATGGAAGTAACTGTAGTGACCTAAAAAATAGTTATTAGAAAAATTTCTGTGGTGAAATAAAAAACTTTAAAGTCAATTTTAAAAACTGTCTACTGTTTCATCAAAATATCAACCTACTCTACCCGATAGGAGGAAAGTAAATCATAGCAGGGCTACCCTGAGCTATCGTCAATTAATAATCTTGAAATTCTTAGAGTTAAAAGATCCTGCTAATGATTTATCTTGAGTTTTAGAAGCAGATCGAAGACTAACTTGGAACAGATTTACCTTCTTCAAAAAAACGAATTTCCCCTGTTTTTATATCATGTAAACCAGCGACAATACCAACTTGTTTGCTTGATACTAATTCTTTTAAGATAGGGCTTCTTTTCAAAATTTGATTTACAACCAGTAACGCGTTGTTTTTAGCAATAACATCAATCAATTTTGGATTATCGCAATTCTTTATACCTGTTTCTTTTATTCCTGGCTCTACGGAGGGCTTTATTTTATTTATAAAATCAGTTAAGTGCCCTAATTTCACATCATTGCATGCTCCTGCAACCGCTCCACATGAAGTATGAGCGAGAACAACAATCAAACGAGCTCCAACAATCTGGGTGGCATACTCCATACTACCCAAATTATCATTATTAAGAACGTTACCAGCTACTCTTAAAGTGAATAAATCAGCTAGTCCCTGATCAAAAATCAATTCAGGAACGCTACGAGAATCCATACAATTTAGAACTACAGCATAGGGAAATTGTCCATAAGAAGCTTGCTTGGCTTGTTTTAAATAATCACGCGGTATTAGTTTATTATTGAGAAAACGTTGATTTCCTTCTTTCAAGCGTATTAATGCCTGCTTCGGGGTCATATTTTGTTGTTTCTCTTGAGTAATAGTTTTACCTAACAATAAAACCTTAGTAGAAGTTGCTTCAGCTAAATGAGCCGCACCTAAACAACTCCATATCAAAACAATCATTCTTAAAGATGAACGGTACATGAAGAACTCCTTTTCCTAACTAAGTTTTAAAAAATTGTCCTTTAGGATAACTGAATTAAAAATAGTTGTAAAATATCCTATTAGTTGTAAATTATTTTTGGTTAAATTTCAGGCCATCCATCTTACTCATCATCCTTTAAATCAGGAAAATCTTTTTATAGTTTTAAAAAGGCTCCAATGTAATGAACCATCCCACCCACTGAGTAGGAAATTAGTAATTTCCAGCTTAGTATTCAACTTGACTGTTTGAAACTGGATGAGAGATTCATAATGAATTATGTCCGAAACTATGCCTGAGGGTTTCGCCATACAAGCCCTCACTAAACAATTCAATTGGTATTATATTAAATATTAGAATCATCCAACAGACTTAGTTATTGATATAGCCGTCAACAAAATTATCTACTTTTTTCTTAAGACTCGCGATATGATCATCGGCATTGATTGATCCTTCTGGAAGTTTGTTTTTATCGTAAACGCAACGAAAAATATCGGCACTGACTGCAAGTAATCTTAAAAGATGAGTTGTGTGTTGCTGATTCAATTCCTATTCTTTTTCCAATCGTCTTTTTTCATCCTCGCTCATTGCAGGATTCTCCTTATTATGGAGATACACTTTAATCCCTAACTCAATCATTTCTTTCATGGTTTGAGATGATGAATCATGTTCTTCATCTTTTTTTATTGTGTTAATTTTTTTAGATTGTTGCTCGATTATGTTGAGGATGGGTTTTATTTTTATATATTGTATTATTTGGTTTATTTATTTGAACAGCGCATTACAATTGCGTGTCTGTGATTGCTGTTTTTTTGTTTCTATATTGATATTTATTTTAGCGGTATACTTATTTTAAGCAGTACTCTATAAGGATCTACTTAGCATGAAATTTATTAAAATTATTTTAAAAACAATTGCTCGAATTATTCATTTTAGACCGGCGACCGAAGAGGAAAAAAAAGCGTACGCAGAAAGACAGCGTGCTTCATATTCCTATTCTAAATCAAATGAGACAGTAATAAATCCTGCAAGTGGACTACCAATGATGGGTTGAATTACAGAAACGGGACAAATGCGAACTGGCAGTCTATTTTCATGCGTCACATGATGAACCTGTTTATGATTTGAATCTGTGAACCTGTTTAAAGTTTTCTAGCCAGTTTAGCCTGAATATGCTGCAAAGCCCTATATGATATGGATAAAAATAATAATCCAAAATTGTCATTAGCAGTTTAGGTGCCTAGTTATGCATGGCCTCCTACCCCTAGCAGAAATGATAGTTTACCCCTACTCGGATAATGTTCCCATTGAAACGAGTCGAGACCTGAGAATCAACAACAGAGATAGCTCCAGCCGTATAAGAGGCTGTAACTACGGTCGGACTAACAGCGTAACGTATTGAACCCATATCATAATAGAGGTATTCAAGCCTGGCACTCCAATTCGGCAAAAACCTCCACTCTGCGTTGGTACCCATAGTCCAACCGAAACGTGTGCCAGAGTAACTGCCTGAGCTAAAACTTTGGGGATTCAGAGAAAATCCTGGGGGGAAGAACGCATTGTCATTGTTTGTTTGAGTGATAGAAGTCGATGAGGATAATCTACCATAAACGAGTCCACCCGTTCCTGAGAGTAACAACTTTGGTGTGGCTAGCCAACCTAGTCTCCCACGTACAGTCCCGAAATAATCAATGCGTTTATTAGCAGTCAATGATGTTGCAAAGCGTTCTCCAGGAAAGTAAAATGTACCACCTCTATCAAAAACACCACTTAATGGAACAACATTAGAGACATGTCCGTTACGTCCAGAGGAAACGCCTTGAAAATCTGTTTCTACTCCTTCGACAAAGCGGTCCCTTAATCGCCAACTGTAGCCGATTTGCCCCCCCTCCAATGCCCCCTCGGATACGAGAGGGGATAATCCCAGACGCTCCACGTGCTGATTGAACGCCAGTATAAGCTGACCCGTTGGGAAAGTTCGGGTATTGTGATCCAGGAATAAATGAGGATAAAATATTGATTTTTGTATTGCCGCTCCAAGTTCCTCCTGTATTAATCCCAATATAAAATCCATCCCAATTTATATTTGATTCAAGATTAGCTGGCTAGCTGAAAATACTATAGGAGAAATTAATGCTGTCCACAAAGATAAAAATCGTCCGTACTTTCCTTTGCTCAAAGGCACAATACTTTCACCAAAAAGATTACTGTAAAATAAATTTATCAAAATGCTTTATGAATTACAATCCGGTTGAATAAAATATCTAATCGCATAATTAGTAATGGCCAAAAACATCTATATTGAGAATTACATCGACTATCAGAAATCTACTGACAAGTCCTCCCTGACATTAGCAAGTTATCGAAGCGATTTGATTCAATTTACCGTTTGGTTTGAAGCAATCAATAATGAAGTGATGTGGTTGACTAATATTACACCTACAGACGCGCGCCAATACAAACAATATTTAATCGATACCAGCTTGAGACCGCCGACTATTAATCGTCGATTGCTATCCCTGAAATATTTTTTAGAGTGGGGTTGGCGTACAAAAAAAATAAAATACCGGTTTCCCTTGCCGAAAACAGTAAGGCAATCACAATCGATACCAAAATGGCTAAATCGCTGTCAACAAAACCAGCTACTACGTCATATTGAACAGTTAGGTAGTACGCGAGACATTGCTATTGTAAAAATACTACTGAATACGGGCTTGCGCGTTAGTGAGTTATGTGGTCTCAAATGGTCAGACATTACAATGAGTGATCGCAAAGGGAAGTTGATGGTTAATGCCGGTAAAGGATCTAAGTATCGGGACGTTCCTCTAAACAAAGATGCTCGCCTTGCTTTCTTTAATTTGGATTATCCAATACATGCCAGTAGTGATGCCTTTATTTTCACAGGCCAACGTGGGGCCTTAAGTTCTCGTGGTGTACAATTAATGTTTAATCGGTTGAAATTCCCAGAAGAACTGGGTGCGGTCTCACCCCACCAATTAAGACATACCTTTTGCAAAAATTTAGTTAATGCAGGGGTTAGTTTGGAAAAAGTAGCGTCCTTTGCAGGACATGAACGTTTAGATACAACAAAATTATATTGCCACCTTCATTTGCTGATTTAAGTGAGGCAGTAGAAGGAATTGGGGAAAATGACTAATGCGTTTGATCGAGGTGTTACCAGATTATGAAGCAAAACGTTTTGCTCGCCCTCCGATGTTAACGAGTGCCGACCGACAAAAATACTTTAAAATAGATGACACCATTCGCACACTCATTGAGAAAACCAAACAGATGGATAATCAAATTGGACTAATGGTGCAATATGGATATTTTAAAGCGTGTGGAAAATTTTTTACTACCAAAGCATTTAAGCCTACTGATATCAAGGCGGTAGCAAAAATACTCGGTGTAACAGTATCAGTGGATTTTATTGAAAAATACACTGATCGAACTCGTCAGAAGCATCGATTATTAATTCTGGACGTCTGTGGCTACATTGAATTCGGAAGCGCCATTGCAACTTTGAAGAAGCAGTGGCTGACATGGTTGATAAGCAAATGCACCCACACAAAGGATTGATGCAATTACATTGCTTGCCTTCATGCAAGAAAAAGGAATCATTATTAGACCACATCCCGCTAAGTGATTTAGAAAGAGATATAAAAGGGTATTTTTCTATTTTTTCAAGACTCATATTAAATATCGAGTTTATTAAATATATATAAAGAATAGTCTATTATTAAGCAGTGCTATTTTCTGAAAAATTCTCTATTTTTTCTGCCACCTTCTCATGGTTTTTTATAAAGATATCATATTCTAAATTGGTAAAAACCTTAATAGAAAAATGCAGGTGTGATCTTAAAGCTTTACTTTTTCGTAACAAACCTGCAATACAACACTCCGGTAAAATATCAAGATGTATCTGGATAATTTCTAAGGACAGAAACAAAGATGACTTGCAGGCTGCTCTTCTTGATGAATTGGAAACATACTAGGATTAATATCTAGCAATTTTTCCAGTGAAGGAAGAAGTTGTTGCTCCTGTGCATCTAATAATCGAGGATTATATTGATAAACAGCTAGTAAAACAGCATACAGTGAAGCATTATTTTCTATATACACTCCCTCTTCATTCTTCAGCCCAGCTTTTATTTTTATTAGAAAGTCAGTAAGGCGCAAACCTACAATCTTATTTTTACTTTTTATCCAGGAACTCAACCATACAAAATCCTCTACTGACGTTGTGGGTATATTCAGTAGTTTATTCAGCGCCATACTAGCACCCTCATCCAAGTCTGATTTAAAAAAAAGTGGTGAGGAAGCTCCGTTTTGGCGATTATGCACAAGGTAGCATCTATCTAAAATTAATGCTCCAATATCAGCTAGTCTTGGCAATAGCCTGAAGAGTGTTACATTACTACTAGCAAGCACTAATTGACTTAGATGAGCAAATTTTTGTTGTGAGAAAAGTGAGCTATCCTCCAATAATAAAATAGATAACATTAGAGGGTCCCAGCTAAAAAGCTCTTTTAATTCTTCCTGCTGTGCACTTAGATCCTGATTTAATCCCATTGCAAGATGATAACGAACACCTAAATTACTGTAGGACTTTTTATAATGCGTCAGCTCTTTTTTAAGTCCTAATAATGCCTCATATGCTTTATCATTAGGTACTAAACGAAATAAACGTGCGGCTTCTGTATAGTTGGGCTCTAATTTGCCTCCCTCACCTAGATATAAATAAGCCAGACTCAGCACTGCATCAGTATTATGATGTTCAATAGCTAATTTAAAATTAGAGATTGCAGCGTCATAGTCAATTAAACCATCTAAACCATGTTGAAAAATTATTCCCTGCAAAAAATAAGCAACACCTCGATTGCGAACATAGACATCATCACTCAACTGTAATTCTTGAGTGGGTGAAAGAGCTTTATCAATACGATGTTGTAAACTAGCTAATTGAGATTTCTCAATATTTGTACTAGCTAACGTTTGCAACAGCTGTACACGATCTGAGTTGCTAATACTTCCATCAAAAAGATCATTAATCAGTACTTCAAAATCAGGGGTCATAGTGTATCCTTACTTGTTTTCATATTATTATTTACATCCTTGCTCACTTTAATACTAACATGGTTTTTTGATGCTTCATCAACTGAATTTGTAGCTAACTAAAGTCGAGTAAATTTATTTCCCCCCGCATGTATGTCATAGTCTTTTCATCGGGTGGTAGGCAGCACCTATCCTGCTCTGTATACAGCGGTGGGCGTCCATTCGGGATTGTCTGTGATTAACTGTTTTGTTTTCAATATGGATATTTATTTGCGGTATACTTAATTTAAGCATTACTCTATAAAGAAATTTTAGTATGAAGCCTATAAAAAAACTTCCACAAGAGTGTTTAATACAAATTGAAAATATAATAGATATCTCATAGTTACAAATACTCAGTGACTAAGCGGAGCCCACCTATGCTATAATCATAGCCACACTAGGACTAATTATTAGGATTACCAGGCTTAGTGATGAATAATTAGACTCCTAACCCGTATATTAATACACCTTATGGAACACTATATTTGTGGCCTAGGACGCCAGAACTACGACACTCGGTATAGCCTTAACGAAACTTCAAAACACCCATCAAATTTATTTAGAAACAATTAATAATTGGGAGGCGAAAATAAAAACCATGAAGGGTCTGCGGGAAATGCAGAGTTCCGATTTAAAAATAGTGAAAGAAAAAGTTGGAGCGAATCTTTTCAACTACCTAATGTATTTAACCCAATTAATTGAAGAGTCTGAGCAATAGCATTCATAGTAATGGGTTATTATTGCTCAATAGAATGGATGATTTGAAGGATAATGCCAATCTTTTTAAATAAGGCTAAAGGGGGTTCTTAATTTCCGTACCCTAAGGATATTTTTCATATACCAGCCTTGAAAGTCGGGCTCTCTAAGGTTGAGAATCAAAGTAATCAGACCTAATAGGCATTATTTACTGTACATTAACAGATCACTATGATAATATTTAGGCAATGTTAATCCCCCTTTAAATATAAATTTGAATAAAGACATTTATAAAAAGAAAATTGCGGTGATTGGCGCTGGTTGGTATGGCTGTCATTTAGCTCTTTCGCTAAAAAAAGCAGGATACGATGTCGTCTTATACGAAAAAAATCATGAAATTTTCTCTCAAATTTCAGGTAAATTTGGAATCAGACTCCATGCTGGCCCACACTACCCTCGTTCTGCTAAAACCAGAGAAAGTTGCCGTCGCGGAGCCGCGGCATTTAAAACAAGCTATCCAGATTTGGTAATTCCACATGAGTATTCTATTTATGGCTTAGGAATTACAGATGCAGATGATAAGCCATCCAGAACTAATCAGAAAGACTTCGAACGTATCTGTAAGGAATCAGATCCGGAACATTATAAAAAAATTAATCTTGAAGCATACGGATATGAAGGATTGCATAGCGCATATAGTGTAGATGAGTCAAGCATTGCTGTAGGAAATAGATTGCGCTCCAAATTTAAGGAATACCTACACGCCGCTGGCATCGAAGTTCGCTGTGATTTCGAGGTAACTAAATTAGACCCAAAGGATTCAAAAATTATCGTAGGTAATGACTCCTCAAATGAGGCCTTCGATAAAGTTATTAATACAACCAGTTATCAGGCCTTTAATAAAAAAGATAAAGATCAGCAATTTCCTTTTGATATGGAAGCAATTTATCAGCCTTGCTTAGCTCTAATTTATAAAGATAATACCCCTGGCAAACATCCGTTTTCATTTATTGTAATGGATGGCTGGTTCCCATGCTTGATGCCTTTTATAGAAAATGAAGAAAGCACACCGACTTCAAGGAAATATATTTTAACTCATGGCAAATGGACAATTATGGGAAGCTATGATGCCCCAACTAAAGCTAAAAATGTTTTATCAAATATAGATAACTCTTTCATAGAAGAGGCAATTAAACCCCTATCAGAAAAAGAAATGCTAAGATTTTGGCCTAAGTTTAAAGAAAGATTTACCTATGTGGGGTGGCAAGGAGAAGTAATCGCTAAACTAAAGACAAAACGTGAATTTCGCAGTGCTGTAACCTATGAAAAAGATATGATTATTCACGTTATACCAGGAAAAGTCAGTAATATCTTTGATGTTGAAAACGAAATGTTCGCCTTACTTTATAAAAAAAATATACTTCAGAGAGAGGGGTATTTATATGCCGCAAAGGGTTCTTTAGATGAGTCGTTTAGTGAAATAATAGAAAAACCGGCTATCGGGGAGCCAAACACTAGTAATTTACAAACATATGATGAATTGAAACCAAAATCAACTTTCACTGGTATTTATTCATTCCTTTTACAGTGTATTGCAAATCTTCTTGAATGGTCACTAATCCATGCGGCTATTTTAGTTAATTCAATGAAAGAACTCTCTGCTTCAATTACCAAAGCGATTACTGTTGTTAGGAACAGATACAATATGTTCAGCTGTAATATTGAATTTTCGGTTAAAATTATCGAAGAACCTCCGGTTGATACGCTGAGCATATAAAACTAATTTTGGAGGCTACATAGGTGAATAAACAGATTCTTTCTACACCGAAATTAGAATCAGAACATTTAGAGTATTTTGGCAAGTTTCTGTCAGCATTACACTATCCTGCTATGATAATCGATCATCAGGGGAAGGTATTAGATTGCAATAGCTATTTGTTAGATTTTTATAATAGTTCCAGGGCTGATCTTTTAAATTCCAACATTTTTGCTTTTTGTAATAATCGCTCTATTTCTCCTCCATTTGAAACAATTGCCCAAGCACTTGAAGGTAGTCATACAATAACTTCAAATACAGTAATAAAAACTGAATGTGAAGTAACTGTATCACTGCAATGGTCAGCATCTCAAACATCTTATGATGTGTACAGCAACGTCATACTAATTACAGGCTTTGATGTTACTAACTTTATTAATTTATCCGCGCAAGAAAAAAATATCAAAAATATGATTTTGGATCATATTCCAAACCATTTGATTTTTTGGAAAGATAGAAACTCTGTCTATCTTGGATGTAATACAGCATTAGCTCAACAAGTTGGTTTGAAATCGAGCGAGGAGATTATTGGTAAAACAGACTATGATCTACCTACGCTTAAAGAACAAAGTGATGCTTATCGCGCCGATGACCAGTTAGTCATGGAAACTGGCATAGCGAAATTAAATATAGAAGAACATCAAACATTAGCTGATGGTATTGTGCGTATTCTTTCAACGTGTAAGACTCCATTATTCGATGAAGAAGGTAATGTGTATGGTATATTAGCTATATCTAGTGATATTACTGAACGTAAAAAGATTGAAAAAAAACTCTTCCATGCACTTGAAAAAACTAAAGAAGCCGAAATCACTAAAACAAAAGCTGAAGCAGCAACCCTGATTTCCAATGCAAAAGCAGATGCTGAAGAAGAAATGCGAAAAACTGTGATGGTATTAGTTGGTGATATTGTTCACGATTTACGCACACCAATTGCCACCATTAGTACAGTAACAGATATTTTAGATGATATGTTACCAATCTTACTTGATATTATTGATGAAGCAAAAAATTTGGGTACGAAAAAAACAGCCTTATTAAATAAAAAAGAATTGGATTATTTGGCTACCAGAAAACCAATAATTTCAATTAAAAAGTCTGTGTCTCTGATAGCAGATTTTATTAAAACTTCTTTGCGCGAGCTTACCAATGCGCAAAAGGAACAATCCTCAATATTGTTAAAAGAGAATTTAACGAAATGTTTCAGTCGAAGGATCATTGAAAATACAATAAATACATATCCATTTCCTGATAACATAACAATAAATACAAACATTTCTTATGAGTTTCATCTTATGGGTAACTCCATTTTACTCATGAAAATATTATTTAATTTAATTAGAAATGCTATTGACCAAATTTCTTTAAACGGCAGAGGTGAAATTACTATTACCACCGAAACTGCCCCAGAAGTAAATATAATAAAAATTAAAGACACTGCCGGTGGAGCGCATCCTGAAGTGGCTGATAATTTTTTTAGAGGATATTTTACAACTAAAATAAATGGCACAGGGATTGGACTGGCTTTCTGCAAAAATACTATGAAAAATTTTGGTGGTGATATTATTTATAATTCAGTTTATGGTGAATATATAGAATTTATTTTGGTATTTCCAAAAATCGAGCAGTTGTGACTTTCTGACGCCAGAAGCATTACGGAAGGATTCAAAATGCTTCGTTTTATTATTTTCATGAAACAATGTTTGTATAATAATAATCACTATAGAAAATTTTACTACGCTATCAGGTCCAAATATTTTTGCGACAAAACTCATTTTGCCCTTTTTGCACCCACATATTCTGCTGAGGGATCTATCAAGGTTGAGCTCCTCTATCTAGCTGATCTTCGCTAGCATTATCCCTTGCTAACTCCTCTGACGTTTGCTTGTAAATCTCTCCTAGTTTATCAAGAATTTTGAGCTGTTTAATATACAACTTCTCATCTTCAAATGGTTTGAACAAATTAAATAATTTTTCAAAAAAACCTCTAGACTCTGGTTTAACTAGGCTGTCTCTGATCTTCGGTATTGTTAATCCATCGGCCATTGCCTCAGTTATAGCTTTAGAGGCCTGATAGAAGCCCGATCTAACTATACTGCTGGCCCCAGGCATAGCCAGATACATATCCTCATCACTAATTATTTGACGAGCCGTTTTAAGTTTATCTTGAGCGTCTAAGATGCCAGGAATAATAATATTTTTAGTTTTTGCTTGATCAACTAACTTATCAAACGCCGTAAAAAGATTGTGAGCATCCTCGAATGACTCCAGCTTAATTGAAATTGCTGTACCTTTCCTCGTTACTTCCTCAGCAAGCTTACCCAAGGGAGTAGTAAATTCTACGAAAAGATCATTTTGCCTAGTCATATCAGCATCCGCAGCTTGCTTTAGCTGATCATTTCTTCGGGATTTCTCTTCAGGAGTGCTAACCAAACCGAAATCTCTAATGATTTGATTTAGATCGTTTTCTTTTATCGCTATAGATTCTACTTTTACCTTATCAAGTACTCGCTGACCAAAGCTTGTAACAAAAGACTTAATAAACTGATCTGCTATTTGTTTATCACTATATTTACTTGTTATATCCCCATAAAGAAATAATCGTTGAGGGTTTAATGACAAACCAAGTCGATTGATAGCCTGGATAATATCCGGATGTAGTTTTTCACCCGATTCATCTAATAAGTTAGGTAAAACATTATCGAGCAGTTTCTGAATATATTTGTCTAGACCATGCTTTGCAACTTGCGCCTTAATGCTAGAATAGTCAGGTACAGGATAAATGAAATTATCAAAGATTCGCGATAACTTACTAAGTTGCGTAGTACTTTCTACTAACAACATTTTAGGCGTATTTTCTCCATGCTGTCGTTGCTCGATATGTTGACAAATGTGCGCTGTGGAAAAATTGGATCGGAGCTGAGTAGTGGACCCCAAAAATGAGACAGTAGTGTAAAATATAACTATTGGCTCAAGGGGTTTGAAAAATGGCTAAAAAAACGTTCAGTTCGGAATTCAAAGCAAAGGTGGCTATTGAAGCACTAAAAGGTCATAAGACGACAAATGAAT
>CANJQE010000053.1 GCA_947476305.1 Legionellaceae bacterium | reverse complement strand
AGCGTAGATTTTGAGGCCCGAAGGGGGATCAAAATCAAGGGGGACCAGGACGGCCAGGGCCGCCGGAGGCATACTTGTCGCCTGTTTTTGTCCCTGCCGGGGACTTGGATGTCCCGGCAGGTTTCTCAAAAACAGGCGACACGCTGCTCGAGCATATAGTTCCTAATATGCAGAAGCAGGGTTTGCCTTACTCGACTTATGCTGAATTATCAGAAGAATTATTACAACAATTTAAAAATTATTGTGCTCAGCATCATATTACTATTCTTGATGGTTTATGCGCTGTATTAATGCTTGCCTTATTAAATTGCACTGATAGCGAAAATAAAAATACCTTTTCTATTTGTATTAATCGGGTCAAATCCACCCGCGATCATGAAGATTATGATCGAACTATTGGCTGTTTTCTAAGATTAGAGCCGATTAAACTAAGATTGAATAAGGAAGCCACACTCAACTCTTTAGCGCAAGAAATTCACGAAGAAGTGATGAATACAACGCCCTTTCAAAAATGTTCTAACTTAGTAAAGTTAGCAAGTCTTTATACCTTTCGCCAACAAAAAAATCTTATAAAAGAATATTCTATAAAACTAGGAATATGGCTTTATACCACCTTAATGCGTTTAAAACTTAATCGAACTATTCTGAGTTTGACAGGGCGTTTAAGTTCAGTTAAAGGGTCGCACTTCCTTATCAATGTCAATGTACAAAACAATTTTATTGCCCCAATAAATAAAAATACTAATGAATCTATTTTTGGTTTAAAGGTAGAGCCTGTTCAGGATAAACAAAGTGATTTACTACAAATTGATAATTTATTAGATGTCTGTTTTTTACGAATGGATAAGGTTCCTTTTTTAGTTTTATCTACCAATTTAACCCCGGCATTTAAAGAACAACTGGCTGATGAAATGATAAGAATAATTAAGGAAATTTAATAATAGGAATAAAGTCCCACGCTTATGTTAGAGCTCGATTGATTGATGCCATTAGCTGATAATGATAGTCAAGGAAAAGAATTTGGGGTGGGATCATTATTAATTTCTAGATTAGTTGTGCTTATAATTCCCTCTATTTCCTGCAGCACTTTGTTAAAGGTATCCGATTGATGCTTACCAGCCATTTGATACATTAGCTCTAAAAGCTCATCCTTAGAAGAAATTTGTTTATTATCGATTCGCCTCATTATATCCACTAATTCACGTTTATGTGTTTTCTCCTGTTGCATAAAAAACTGTTCTCCACCAGTAGTTTTTATATGCTCATAAAGAGCCTTGCGCGCTTGCAGCAATAGAGAAGAAGGTTCCAGCAAGGTTGATTCAACAAAAGTTATGGTAGCTGCTACCGTCATAATATTGCTGTCACTCTGCTCCATTCCATTTGCAGTAACCGGGGAATGCTTTTCTTGATGTGGTAGTTCAGTATCTAAAATTTTTTTATCCGCCATTTTTAGACAACCATTATACGAGCACTCTAATTTATAATTTTAGATTCAGTATGCGTAATTATCAAGCAAAAAGATTTATTAATAACTTAATCCTGTTATTTTAAGGGCTTACGAAAACCCAAGGTCGAGGTAAAAGAAGTTTTTAATGAGGGAGTTTAGACAAAGTAAATGACCGAATTAAAAACTTCTTTAAACGAAGAAATTGGGCGTTTTTCGTAAGTCCTTCCCCAATGTTCTTGGATCCTTATTAATTATTTAATATTTGATTTTCTATATTAAGTGGTGAGTTTGATTTGTAATTGCCTGTTGCCACGTCAGCTTCCGTTAGTTCTTGATGTACCTGGTCTATTTTAGTGCGCAATTGTTTTATATTTAGGGCTATTTCATCACTGCTATTGAAATTAAGCGCTTCTATACGATCCAATTTTCGATTCAATTTCTGAAGTATAGTATTGGCCTTGCTGCAATTAGGATTAATTGTCTGAGATTCTTTAGCCTCGATGACGCAATTAGCGGCAAATATTTCTGCTCTATCGACTTGAAAGCTAATTTTATTTAATTTAACTATTAAATTAGAGCCTGCATACCCTGCAGAGAACAATAGTAAGGATGAACCTAAGAGAAACGCAGATGAAATCATTTTCATTTTATAATATCCCTTTAACAACGACAATGTATAATTATAGTACATTGGCAATGAAAAATGGGCTATTGAGGCTTAGGTCTGTCTTACTAACATAATTAATAATGCGACAAAAGCAATTAATCCAACCGCTAAAACCCCCATCGTAAGAAAACTTTTATTCAGATTTGCTTTAGAGAATAGGTCTGGCCTACCTTTAATAGTTCGAAATAAAAGGAATACAATGAGTATTGCCGCTAAAATACCCATTATCTGATTAAAGGTTTGCATGAGATCCTTAATGGTTAACGATTATAATTAATTGCATTAGTGCTTTTGATAATAGCTGGGTGGAACTTTATCAGTCCAATTATAAACACCAGTTACCTTTTTGGCTATATTAAGATTATTATTGACTTTTTTTAATCGTGTTCGGTATTGTTTTATTTTGGACAGAGCCACATAAAATTGCGTTCCTAGATCTTGTTCATCTTGCGTTAAATAATCAATAAGACCAACAAGCTCTTTATCAATGATGGTTACATCACGATTTGCCTCATAGCAATCTTCAGTGATTAGCTTATCTTTTTGCGCACTCTTAATACAATTTACAGCTAAGAACTCAGCATTTAAAGTTTCTGTATTTAGTCTATCTAGATCGGTCATTAAAGTATTCGCGTAGCCATAAGTACAAAATAAAACAAGCATTCCTTTGAGCAAGTACTTTATCATGAGCCTCTCCCATCACTAAATTACTTAAATTATAGTGCTTATTCTACTTATTTCCTGCTTCTTTATTTTTCAAAACTAAAGGCGTCAGAAAACAACTGCTCTTTAGGCATTCCTTGCTCTATTAGAGCATCACGAATGCTATAAACCATTTCAAAAGGTCCACTTAACACAATTTGCCACTCTTTAAGGTCCTGTGCATGACGAATCAATAAATTAGAAAGTAAATTTTCTTTGCTTGTTTCGGAAAGAAAAGAATAATATTTAAAACGAGGAATATGAGCCTGCCAATTAAGTACTTTTTCATCTAAGTAGACATCACTTTGCGTACGAGCACCCCAAAATAACTCAAAAGATCGTGGATCTGCATCCGCTAATAATTGCTCAATCATTGCATTTACAGGCGCAAATCCAGTACCACCAGCAATAAATAAGATAGGTCGTTGCGAGTCGAGATTATTGATGGAACATGAACCATAAGGCAATTTTATCGTTACATAGCCGTATTTTTTAATATAAGTAAACAAACTTTGATTATAAGGATTTTCGAGGCTATGACGAATGTGTAATTCATAGTGCTGGGCACCCAAAGGAGCATTAGCAATAGAATAACTAAATTCCTCATTTTCACAGAGGATATTTAAATATTGCCCCGCCTGATAATCAACATAAAACTCTGGTTTAAGTATTAAATGCATAATACTGTCTGTCAAAGGAACGATTTTATCAACCTGTGCTTTGATTAGCTGTTCCTTCATTTATCCAATCCTAATAAAGACCAATAATCATTTACTTTATTGATAATCTCTTTATCCATCTCAATAGGCTTTCCCCATTCTCTTTGCGTTTCACCTGGCCATTTACTCGTAGCATCTAATCCCATTTTAGAGCCTAGGCCCGAAACAGGCGAAGCAAAATCTAAGTAATCAATAGGAGTATGTTCTACCATAACCGTATCTCGAGCAGGATCCATACGGGTTGTCATAGCCCAAACAACGTCATGCCAGTTACGCGCGTCCACATCATCATCACAGACAATAACAAATTTAGTGTACATAAATTGGCGTAAAAAGGACCAAACGGCCATCATGACTCTTTTGGCATGGCCGGGATATTGTTTTCTTATCGTTACAATGGCTAGACGATAGGAACATCCTTCGGGAGGCAAGTAGAAATCAACAATTTCAGGAAATTGCTTTTGCAATAAAGGAATAAATACCTCATTTAAGGCTACTCCTAAAATAGCAGGCTCATCAGGTGGACGCCCCGTGTAAGTACTATGATAAATGGGATTGCTACGATGAGTGATTCGTTCAACGGTAAATACAGGAAAAGACTCTACTTCATTATAATATCCTGTGTGATCACCAAAGGGCCCCTCAGGTGCTTCGACTCCTGGCTCTAAATAACCCTCAAGAATAATTTCTCCGCTTGCGGGAACATGTAATTGATTGCCAATACAACGTGTTAAACGTGTACGTTTGCCTCTTAATAATCCAGCAAAAGCATATTCTGATAAGGCATCTGGAATCGGCGTAACTGCAGCAAGGATAGTCGCAGGATCCGCCCCTAAAGTAACTGCTATAGGAAAACGTTCGCCTGGATATTCCTTTTGCCATGCTTGATAATCTAAAGCTCCACCTCGATGAGATAACCAACGCATAATCAGTTTATTTTTAGATAATAACTGCTGGCGGTAAATTCCCATATTTTCACGATCTTGCGAAGGCCCTTTAGTAGTAACTAAGCCCCAGGTTATTAATGGAGCAACATCACCAGGCCAACAGGTTTGAATAGGTAATTTTCTTAAATCAACTTCATCCCCTTCTAAAACATGAGTTTGGCATTCAGCCTTACTAACATATTTGGGGGTAAGCTTAAAAGCAGGCTTTAATAAACTTAATTTATTAAAAACGTCTTTAATTCCTTTGGGAGGCTCTGGCTCCTTTAAAGCAGCAAGCAAGATTCCAATTTCCCTTAAAGCCGATATAGACTCCTCTCCCATTCCTAAAGCAACACGCTCAGGAGTACCAAATAAATTGGTCAATACAGGCATAGAGCTATTAGGCGTATTAGTAAATAATAAAGCAGGGCCACCCTCTTTTAATACTCGATCACTAACAGCAGTCATTTCTAGGTAAGGAGATACGGGATAATCAATTCGCTTTAATAAGCCACGCTTCTCTAGCTGGTTAATAAAATCTCTTAGATCAGCATATTTCATGAATAAATTCTCAGCGGGCTAAAATAATTTAAATTCGATTTAAATAAAATGTAGGTTGATCTTTAGCCCCATAGCCGTCAGGTTAAGAATTTTTCTGCAACACACTCGTCGTTGCGAACGAAGTGAAGCAATCCAAAACAGATTTATGTGATGCTCTTAACTCAAAAAGAGCAATATACCGACTGAATAAATCGTCTGGATTGCTTCGCCAAGGCTCGCAACGACGGCTTTAATTCCTTAATCTGACGGCTATGGGCTTTAGCCCAATCGGACTAAAACTTAGTGGCAGACCTTAAGGCTTTAACCCTGTTTTCTACGTCCCTCGGCTTGTCCGAGGGATCCAGGAATCTCACGTCGAAACTAAAGCGTTGGATCTCGTGGACAAGTCACGGGACGTAAGTAATTCCTGATGGTAATGCCAAACTAAAGCCCGACCTACGCAGGAGTCAATAGAGTAAGCCCTGTTGTTGACCCGCATTATTACTCTTGGCGTTTCATTGCGTCAAAAAATTCCGCATTAGTTTTATGGTTTTTCATGCGCTCTATTAAGAATTCAATAGCGTCACATTCATCCATAGATTGAAGAATCTTACGTAGAATCCAAGTGCGTTGTAAATCTTCTGGGCTTAATAAGAGATCTTCACGACGAGTACCAGAACGATTGATATTGATTGCAGGAAACACACGACGTTCAGAAATATTACGGCTTAAGTGTATTTCCATATTACCAGTACCCTTAAATTCTTCGTAAATCACTTCGTCCATTTTGGAACCTGTATCTACTAAGGCCGTGGCAATAATAGTTAAACTACCGCCTTCTTCAATATTACGCGCTGCACCATATAACCGCTTAGGTCTTTGTAGGGCATTAGCATCCACCCCTCCAGTTAATACCTTACCCGATGCAGGGACTACAGTATTGTAAGCACGGGCTAAACGAGTAATAGAATCAAGTAAAATCACTACATCACGTTTATGTTCTACTAAACGTTTCGCTTTCTCAATAACCATTTCAGCTACTTGAACATGACGGTTTGCAGGTTCATCAAAGGTACTTGCAACCACCTCGCCTTTAACAGAACGTTGCATTTCTGTTACTTCTTCGGGACGCTCATCAATTAATAAAACAATGAGATAGCATTCTGGATGATTTTTCTCAATAGAACGTGCAATGTTTTGCAACATTAAGGTCTTACCCGCTTTGGGAGGAGAAACAATTAAACCACGCTGTCCGCGGCCAAAAGGTGCGCATAAATCGACTACGCGAGCGGTAAGATCTTCCGTACTACCATTCCCTTGCTCCATCACTAAACGCTTGGAAGCAAATAAAGGGGTTAAGTTTTCAAATAAAATCTTACGTTTTGCGCTATCTGGGGTGTCATAATTGATTTCATCTACTTTCAATAATGCAAAGTAACGCTCACTGTCCTTGGGAGGGCGGATTTTACCAGAAATCGTATCCCCTGAGCGCAAACCAAAACGTCTAATTTGACTAGGAGAAACGTAAATATCATCGGGGCCCGCTAAATAAGAGCCATCTGAAGAGCGTAAAAAACCAAAGCCATCAGTCAGCACTTCTAAAACACCATCACCATGAATATCTTCGCCTTTTAAGGCATGGGATTTAAGAATGGCAAAAATAATGTCTTGTTTACGCATACGAGAGGTATTTTCTACTCCCATCTCTTGAGCGATGTTAACGAGGTCGGCAATAGGTAATTGCTTAAGTTCACTAAGATTCATACTTCTCACTTGATTTGTTATTAAAAGAATTGAATTTCCGGGAAAATTTTTATTAGGAATAGCGGCTAAGAGCTTGCTGCCTACGTGGCACATATTGTCTATATACCACGTATTTTTAGCAGGCTATCACAGCTTTACAAGAAGATCCAACTTTTTTTGCATTAAAAAATTATTTTTTTAATTACAGTTGATGACTAAACATGGCTTTCAACAAAAGCACTTAATTGAGACTTAGTTAATAAACCCATCTTTACCGCTTCAACTTGGCCATTCTTAAATAGAATAAGCGTTGGAATACTCATCACACCAAACTTTGAAGGAGCCTGAGGATTTTCATCGATATTAATTTTTGCAAAGGTTACATCGTTACCATGGGTTGCAGCAACTTCGTCAAGAATCGGGGCTAATGCACGACATGGTCCACACCACTCCGCCCAAAAATCAACTAATACAGGCTTAGTTGATTGAATAACATCCTGCTCAAAACTACCATCAGTTACTACCTTAATATGATCGCTCATGGGAAACCTCAGTTATTTTAGATCTCTCTATTATAGATCACCCCCAACAGCTTGCAACAGACTTAGGGCAGAAATTGCTGCAGTTTCTGTGCGAAGGATGCGTGGACCTAGAGATAAAGGTGAAAATTGATGACTAAAGGCCAAAGATACTTCCGTGTCAGTCAAGCCGCCTTCAGGTCCAATAATTAATGCTAGTTCTGCGGAATTGAACTGATAATCCCTCCAGGTCTTAGCAGCTTGGGTATGAAGTATGAATTTCAAGGGAAGCTGAACAGTTTGCAAAAATTGTTCTAAATAAACAGGAGAATGAACCTGGGGAATTTTATTACGTCCACATTGTTCACAAGCAGCGACCACAATGGCCTGCCATTGCAGGACTTTTTTTAACATCCTCTCCTTATCCAGTTTCACCACACAACGCTCAGTGATCAAGGGGGTAATACTAGCCACTCCCAATTCCACAGATTTTTGCATGACCCATTCCATGCGATCCCCTTTAGAAATAGCTTGTCCTAAATGAATCATCAGCGGAGATTCACGATTTACTTCCTCCATTGAGTTTAAAGAAACAAAGACTTGTTTCTTTTTTATCATCGTAATGGTGCTTTGAAATTCATCATTGCGCCCATTAAAAACAGTCAGAGGCTCACCCACTTGCATCCTTAAAACGACAGCAATATGTTGGCCTGCTTCCGATGATAATTCGAGTACTTGCCCACTAGTATAATCACCTGCTTGATAAATCCTTATTTCTCTCATAATCGCTTTCATTATTAATAAATATCTTTAACGCTATACTACCATACTCCGTGATTTAATTGGTCTGATCTTGGCCCTAGGCAAGGGGAAGGGCATTAACCCAATCAATGTTCTATGTACTAGCTGGAGTGATTGGCTCAAGAGCTTATGCCTATAGAGCCAGTTCAAGCCCTCTTCTTAATCATTCACTGAAAGAACCATAATCGGATCGGCTATTTTATCTGGCATAATTTCTTTATCTAAGGGATTAACTGCCGTTCCGAGGGCAAAAAATTCGATAACGTGTGTTTGCCAGCAATGATTTCCCTCATGAATGTCCATTCCTACAACGCCTTCTGCTTTCGCAGCAGAAGCTTCTGCTTGCAGACGTTCAACAGCAATTTCCCTGGCGTCATAGAGTGCGGCGGTGTAATTTTCAAGCTCAACGTTATTATTGAATTTGCTCAGCGTTGATAGCATGCCACGATGAGCCACATGATAAACACAAGAACCCATCACCATTTCGATAGGTCTATAGCCTGCATGGAGTAACGACCAAAAGTCCTGTCCTGAGAGATGAGAGGTAAATGGTCCGCCGTCATGAGCTCTAAATCCTGGGTGTCCTTCACCATGTACTACACCAGTACCTATAGCAATAAACTCAAGTAAATGCTCATCCCATTCCATGCGTTTTACCGTAAGCTTGACTCCCACAATGCCATCCGCTCCCATAGCAATTGCTTCTGATCTCATGCGTTCCATTGCCAACTCTCTTGCTTCATACATGGCTTTTGATAGAACATCCATCTCTTGGTTTTTATTCCATGAACGATATTGAATACCTACGTGATAAACGCAACTACCTATACATAAACCTAAGGGTTCAAATCCTGATTTACGAACCAAAAGAAATTCATTGACGCTAAAATCGGAGGTAAATACACCAGTAGAATGCATTGCAGTGCGAAGCCCTTTTAGACGTTCACGAGCATGTTCGGTCAGTTCTTGGGTCATGGTTCAATATCCTTTTGTTAAATTTATAGGTTTAAGCTTTTATTCAGCTATTCTAAATTCCACCTTCTTTCTCATTAGCGTTATTATAAGATTGGTGATAGGGTTTTTTATCTTGTAGGGGTGATTTTCCTGCGTGCATATCGACAAGCATTTGAACATCATGAGGAACAGTTTTCATCCTAGAGGTTTCTATAATAGTTGCAATGACTATGTGGCGTGCAAGATACTGTTTAGGCCGGTTTTGATCCCCTTCTTGCTCAAACATCTGGCTAAAGTTAATGTGGGCCAGTACGCCATTGCCTTGTTGTTTTGCATTATCACGCAATACTTCATGAGCTCCGCGTCTAACACGTTCCCAAAGATTAGATAAGTCGGTACATTCTATGTTACCCATTAGAAATAAATTAGTTCTTCCCCCCCAATCACTCAGCCATTGATATTCAGCGCCCACAGCAAGGCCGATGGGAACAATGTCTGAGTCTAATAGTTTGACAAATTCTAGAGCAGGTACAGTAGCCACTATTGGGTCTGCGCTGGGCGGTAAGCCTTCGACGTATACAGCTGTTCCAATCAGAGTAAAATCCATACTATTCTCTGTATTTAAAGGAATGGTACGCATTCTTACGTCCAAAACGGCATTGGCTCCAGCCGCTTTAGCTTCTTCACGCAGCCTAAATAATGCTTTGTGCCAACCTTCGGCATGTCCTTCTGTCCATGATCTACCATAATGTAGCCAGCAGGTTGCGGAGACAGCAGCAATAGGGCGTATGCCATGAGAGCGCATAATCAGTAATTCTGCTGGATTAAAAGTGGCTAACCACGGGCTTTTGCCTTCTCTGCTCGCTTGTAAGCGCGCGCTAATCGTCTGGGGTACAGTATCATTTTGAATGGCATTAATAATGCCCTCTTGGCGACTCGAGCTCATAGAACTGTTTCCTTTTGAGCCAGATAAAAAGTCAAATATACCCACTGGAATTTCTCCTATGATGAACCGAATGCAGATAAGGACTCACTAAGACGTTTTGCTTGTTCGGTAGCTTTTTGTGTTTCCTCTGCTAATTTTGCAAACCATTCAGCAGGATCAGTGTGTTTAGTATTTAAGGTGATTCCTCTGACAATCATGGCAATACTGGCATTAAGTTGCCCATGATTGATCTCTAAAGTGTACTTGTATTCACCTAAAACAATACTGACTCCGGTTGTTTTTGGACTGCCAAAAAGAAAGGGTTTTGATTCATGGACAATAACATGCTCTGGCATTGCTTCCTTTAAACGTAAGGAAAAGGCCTTTAGATTGCTTTCTGCATCGGCTTGAAAACGTCTCATCCAGGCTGCTTGCATATCAAAATCAATATTTGCAGGATTGTCACTCATTAGCTCAACCTTCTATAGCACGTTGATTAATACCACGCATCCCCTGCGATAAACGATCACGAATGACAGCTAGTTTTGCTTCGCGATCTCTATCTCCAGCAGCTACTTCTTTTTCTATATCTAGTACTTCATTCATTGTTTGTATGGCTTCATCAGCGACTTTGGCTAAGACATCGATATTACGATCATCTCCACCAAGACTTCGTGCCGCACTCGTTGCTGCATCATGAGCCCCTTTTGAGGCAAGCAAGGTAATTTGCCTTGCGGCTTCATCAAGCTGTTCCGATTCACCTGCAGCTCTGCGAATATCTGCTTGTACAGCAGCTTGCGAAGCAACAGCCATCAACCGAGGAATGACTACTAACATCCCATTAGAGATTTTCATCAAGCGGGTTTCAGCCGCTTTTTTATTTTGCCCAATAATAGGAATGAGTAAAGCTGAACCAACTAAATTTTCTCTCATCTCTGCTATTTTGCCGCGAAAATTAGCAATGGCACTACGAAACTCCATCACATCTGCTGAATCAGCAGGATCAGCAGTTTGTACGGCATGAAGACGCAAGCTTTCTAGCTCTTCTTGGCCTCTATCTAGGGCGATTTGTCCCGCAGCTATTTCAATTTTTAAACGATTAAGGCTAGTACGAATAGCAGTAGCTTGTTGATCTAATAAATCAATGCTGACTGAGAGATCGGCCTTAGTTTTGCGGGCTTTGGCTTGCTCTTGATCCATAAGCTCTAAAAACTGTTTGCGGTTCTCTTGAAATCCTTTAAATGCCGTGTGGGCGTCCTTGAAAGCCCCTAATAGTTTGCCCATTAAACCTTTAGGTGCATTGGAAGGGGTTTTTCCTTGGGCCTCTGCTTGTAGATCTTCAATACGCAGGATTTTCACACCATCAATAACTGCTGCAGCAATTTGACCTACTTCTCCAGCATCACCAAGACGAACACCTGTCAGTAATTGACGAGAGGATTGGGCAATTTCCGCAAGCGCATTTTCTCCATGATTCAGTAAAGTAACCGTTTTTCTAAAATCAATTTTTTCCGCTGAACTTTGTGCTGCAGCAAGATCGTCTGGATTTAAATTAGCGATCTCAACGAGTCTTGGTTGAGGAGGAAGAGCCTCTAATGGGTTTTCTGTAGTTACAACACTTGGGACAATATGAGCCGTTTGTACTGCTAGTTGGTGTGCGGAATCGGGTGATTCAGATAGACCATCAATAACAGAAAGGTCTAATGGAGCTGCCGTATTGCTGTCTATCATTATTATTCCTTATTAACATAGAGCTAAAGACAATAGTTATTTATTAAGCCAATTGACCGTACTTTCTGATTACAATTCAACTGCCGAATTGAGAATTATTTTGAGTATAGACCAAAGGCTTCTGTCGCGAAAATAAATTCCATGGAAAAATCTGTACGAGTTCACGACGCAGGGAAACGGAACTGAAGGCTTCATGATTATTAATGTCTTGAAAAAAGAATTAATAAAGCTAAAATGCTCAATTTACAAACAATAGGACCTAAAATGTTTTTTGCAGGAAGAAGTGTTGAGCAATTATCGACTGATATCACGGCTTTTTTAAATCAAGATCAAGGTTTTTGCGGAAGCAGTATGATGTCTATGCCTAACCAAAAAAAAATATCAGCTTTTGTTGAACAGTATCTTTCATTACCACAAGACAAAAGCTCAGCATTAAGAGAGGCTATTTTAAGATTAATACATTCAGAGGTTCCTAGTGCTAGAAAGATGTATACCTTAGATCATGTTTCAAAAGAGACTTACGATTTAGGTGAAGCTACGGTAGACGAATTCAACGAACTTATTTGGAGTACTGAAACCTTTTCTTTCTAAGGTCATGGTTAATGCTCTTTACAGTATTTGCTAATCTTAATTAAAGGTTACTTAAGATTTTTTAATAAATATTTAAAGTGTCAGATTATACTGAACTTGCCTGGATATCGAGGCAAGTTCAGTATACTTGTGTGCTAAGTAAATCTTTCTTTTCATAAACCGCATTTAGCACACAATAATCGTCTCCTTACGACGAACATTCATTTTTAATTCATCAAATGCGATCTGAGCTGCGATGTCTAACTATTATTCTACCAGCAAATTGCAAGGATACTCATCAATAACCTGTGAAACGATTTTGTATGATTCACGCTGATATTGATATTCCATTGGTCCAATATGGCATAATGCATTGGTTTTAATAATCTTTATTGGGATTTTATTATAGCATTTTTGCAAAATGGCAAAAATAACACCCGTGTCATGCTCGCCTGACAGGCAATGAATTAATACATCGCCCTTTGCATGGATTATCTGTTTAATAATGTCTGTTATCACCGCAAAAAACTGAGCATCAACGGTTGTTCCAGGCTCAACCCCATAGTGAAATACCTGAACATACCATTCCCCTCCTATGGAGCGAAACTCATCCTCTTCCAGTGCTTTCAAAAACTGTGCATGCCCTATTGTCCTATCAATAAGATTAATGATGGTAGTGACCTGTCGTTTAGAATATAACTCATATAAACAAAAAGGTGAGCCCGCCAAAGAAGCGGAGCGATAAATTATTTTTTTCTCTTGATTTGGAAGATGGAGAACCATAGCCCCCATGTTGTTATTTTTTAATGCCTGATCGGTTATATAGACATCGAAATAAGGGGTATTATATTTGCTCTCGACGTCGGGGGGAACATAAACGATATTTTGATTACATGATTCAAGGGCAGGTACTTGAAATACCTGTGGCAACATCGCCTCGCAGCGAAAATCTTTTGATGGATCAGAAAAAACAGCTAAGGAAACAGCCCAATAGAGTACATAGTGAAGTAGTGTCTTCAATAGTTCATCCTTGTTGATGCTTTGCAGCTGAATCTACTAAGAGTATCCTAGTGATTTTATAAGATTATAGATTTATGTTTGGAATATAACAAATGTAAGGACGGGAACTTTGTTTACTACCCCTGCTATTCACATCTAAGTTAAAAAATTACTTACTTTTTCTTCTCTATGCTAAAATTTTCTAATTAATCTTCAAGGAATAATAAAAATGAGTGAATCACGTATTGAATCAGATAGTATGGGAGAGATTGAAGTCCCTGCAAATAAATATTGGGGGGCACAAACTGAGCGTTCTTTACACCATTTTAATATCGGTAAAGATCTTATGCCTATAGAACTAGTTCATGCCTTTGGTATTTTAAAAAAAGCGGCTGCGTTAACTAACTTAGAGTTAGGGAAATTACCCAAAGAAAAAGCTGATTTAATCGTTAAAGCGGCAGAAGAAGTAAGTCAAGGAATGCTGGATGCTCATTTTCCTTTACATGTTTGGCAAACGGGCAGTGGCACACAATCGAATATGAATGCGAATGAAGTAATTTCTAATCGCGCCATTGAATTAGCCAGTGGGATTATGGGCAGCAAAGCACCGATTCATCCTAATGATCATGTGAATATGTCACAATCTTCTAATGATACCTTTCCTACGGCAATGCACATTGCAGCAGCTCTTGCCTTTAATAAAAAATTAATCCCTGCCGTACGCAATTTAAGAGATGCTTTGGCTGTAAAAATGGCTGCTTTTAAAGATATTATTAAAATCGGTAGAACCCATTTACAAGATGCTGTCCCCTTAACCTTAGGCCAAGAATTTTCTGGTTATGTTGCTCAGCTGGATTCCTGTATTCATCGTTTAGAGGAAGTATTACCTGAATTATATGAACTGGCTGCAGGTGGAACTGCTGTAGGAACTGGCCTTAACACCCACCCACAATTTGCTAGTAAAGTGGCGCAACATATTGCCAAATTAACAGGCCTGCCTTTTATTACCGCACCCAATAAATTTGCTGCTTTAGCTTCTCATGATGCCTTAGTATTTGCTCATTGTGCCATGAAAACTTTAGCCTGTGCTTTAATGAAAATTGCTAATGATATTCGTTGGTTAGCCTCAGGCCCACGCTGTGGTATTGGTGAACTACTCATCCCCGAAAATGAACCCGGCTCTTCTATTATGCCAGGTAAAGTAAATCCTACCCAATGTGAAGCAATGACTATGGTTTGTGCGCAAGTTCTGGGAAATGATACTACTGTTGGTGTGGCAGGTAGCCAAGGGAATTTTGAATTAAATGTCTTTAAACCCGTTATGATTTTTAATGTAATGCATTCTTTGAATTTGCTTGCCGATACCTGTCATTCATTCCAAGAATTTTGTGCTGAAGGAATTGAGGCCAATCATCCTGTAATTGATTATTATCTGAATCATTCGCTGATGTTAGTTACCGCCCTAAACCAACACATTGGTTATGACAAAGCTGCAAAAATCGCAAAAACGGCTCAACATGATAATAGCTCCTTGCAAGAAGCTGCTATTAAACTGGGCTTTTTGAGCGCTGAAGAATTTGCAAAATACGTTAATCCTAAAGAAATGGTTAATCCGCAATAAACTACTTCCGCAGTTAGCTTGAACTCCTCATTCAAGCTAACTCTACCCTAATAATAAGAACGGGGATAAAAGTTGCCTCTTAATTTATAAAACTTTGAATCACATTTTGCATTAATTTTATATTGTGAGAATAATCGACTGGAATATTAATTAATACGGGCACCTCTGATTTGATAGCCTCTTGAAACACTGCTGCTAATTCAGAAGAGTCTTTAATATTGTAGCCTTTACATCCAAAAGAAGCGGCGTATTGTTCCACATTATAACTCCCTAACTCCACACCAGCAGTTTCTCCCTCATAATGGGCATATTCTTGGAAAGAGACCATATCGTAAGACTGACTATCCCATATTAAATGGATAAATTTAACGCCTAGTCGTTTAGCAGTTTCCAATTCCATAGAGCTAAATAGAAAACCACCGTCACCTGATACAGAAATTACGCGACTCTCAGGATATAATAAACAGGTTGCAATAGCCCAGGGTAGCGCCACACCAAGAGTTTGTTGGCCATTACTCACTAACACTTGTCGTGCATATTCTGCCCCGTAGTACCGGCTCATCCAAATATAATTAGAGCCTATATCAAGGGCAATGTGCGTGTCTTTAGTGATGATTTGACGCAGTTCATGAATAATGCGCAAAGGATGAACTGGTGCTCCTTCAAAACTTTGCCCTTCTTTAATTACGCCTATATTTTCCTTAAACGCATCCGCAGTCTCTTTAAGAAAGTCTTTGGAGATTTTGCAAGAGAGTTTATCAACAAGTATCTCTAAAGTTGTAGCAATGTCTCCAATTAATTCCACATTGGGTAGAAAAGCATTATCTTGTGAAGAGAGAATCATATCGATCACAATCAGATTACGAGAATTATTTTTGTTCCACAATGCCGGTTCAAACTCAATGGCATCATATCCTATTGCTATAATGCAATCAGATTGCTCCATTAATTTATCTGCTGGTTGGTTACAGAATAATCCTACACGCCCGGCAAAAAGCGCCTGTTCATTCGGTTGAGCCCATTTTCCAGGCCCCTGAAAGGTAGACGTATAAGGAATTCCGCTCTTATTAAGGAAATCCTTTATCCCTGTCGCATAGCTCGGTTTTGAAGCATCCATACCAAAAAGAATCATCGGTCGACTACTGTTATTAATCATTTTTGCTGCAGCGTCAATTTCCACAGCAGCAGCAGGCCCTTGGCGCACTACTTTACCCCAATGTGTGTCAACTGTTCCCGGAAACGGAGCTAAACCAACATCTTTAGGTAAGGAAACAAAAGCAGCGCCTTGCCTACCTCCTTCAGCAGCACGAATAGCATTCCCAATAATTTCCGCTAATTGATCGGGAGTTACCACTTCAGCACTGTATTTAGTCACTGCTTTCATTAAGGTCACACTATCTAAAGATTGATGTGCCTTTTTTAAACGTTCATTTACCTGCACCTCACCACCAATAGCCAGAACAGGATCGCCTTCACTGGTTGCAGTAGAAAGGCCGGTTACTAAATTAGTTACACCAGGACCCGAGGTGGCTATACAAACGCCGATTTTACCCGTTAAACGTCCAAAGGCTGCGGCCATAAAAGCGGCATTTTGCTCATGACGTACTAAAACCAACTTAATTTTAGAGTGGTTTAAGGCAATAAATAGACTATCTATTTTCGCACCAGGAACGCCAAAAACATGAGTTACTCCTAAATTCTCAAGTATTTTAACAATGGCTTGTGAACAATTTATTGACGAGCTATCCATCTAAACTCTCCGAATTCTATTGTACTGAGGTGTAATTAGGGGGTTCACTTAAAGAGAAGTAAACTAGGTATTAATATGAAAACAATATAGATAACATTAAGCTTAATTGCAAATCGCTCTATAAGAGCACATGACAAATACAGCTCAAATGATAAACTGCCATTTACATAGCTCAAGGATTTTATCCTAGGAGGATATATGAGAAGACCCCATCCGTTTAGTAGCAAGTGCAAAACAAGATTATCTGAATCATTAAGGCAAGCTTTGCTTGAGCGTTGTTCCCGGACTGGAGAAAGCATGGATCATGTAATTCAAAGTGCTTTAGCCGAGGAGCTCAACATTGAACATCACACTATATTTCAAATTTCCACTTCTACAGCTCTGGTAGAAGGTGTTTACCAGGGTTGTGTCAGTATACAGGATATAAAGAAACGCAGCGTGTCGCCTGTTTTTGAGAAACCTGCCGGGACATCCAAGTCCCCGGCAGGGACAAAAACAGGCGACAAGTATGCCTCCGGCGGCCCTGGCCGTCCTGGTCCCCCTTGATTTTGATCCCCCTTCGGGCCTCAAAATCTACGCT
>CANJQE010000052.1 GCA_947476305.1 Legionellaceae bacterium | reverse complement strand
TAGAGCTTAGTGAAGCTAGGTACAACGAAAGTGTGTTGGGTCGCATAGCCCTTTGTGGTGAGATCTTAACGCATTAACAATCAGCCCTCTCGTCCATGCAAGAAATTAGAATAAAATTCGTACTGAATCACGGGAGAGGAGTGGGGAGAGGGCGCGCAAATTACTCATGATGAATTAATATTAATTGTCATTCTATTTTCATGAATATTTGTGACATTAAATATTTTTAATTTTTCCAATATCTTGGTTGGTCTCGAGTTCATGTTTTTAACCCTCTCCCCTGCCCTCACTACCATTAAGTTAAGGAAATGTTATTCAAGATCAAGGCGCCATGGCCGTCAAGCTAAAGATTGTCATTCCCGTGAAGACGGGAATCCATCCATGCTTTGGTACCACGCTAATTCAGAAATGGATTCCCGCCTGTGCAGGGATGACAGATTTTCTGCCAAACTGTGATTAAGTTACCACTGTTCAACAATGTGCTTTGGGTTTAGAAGTTTTGAAAACTACCGTTTAAGAATTAAGGCTTTGTGTTCTTGATTATTGTGCTGCTGGAAGGGGTTGGCTCGGGGTTTTTATTTTTTATTATGATATTTTCGTAATTGAGAACACTTCAAATTAGTAACTATAGTGAATTGGTGCCCAGGGCCGGAATCGAACCGGCATGGTGTTACCACCGAGGGATTTTAAGTCCCTTGCGTCTACCTGTTTCGCCACCTGGGCATTATTCTACTTTTTTGGAGGCTGAGGCCGGAATCGAACCGGCGTCCGCGGCTTTGCAGGCCGCTGCATAACCACTCTGCCACACAGCCTTTATCCCTTTCTTTAGCGCTCTAAAAAAAAAGCGACTTTGTTGTCGCTTTAATTTGGAGCGGGAAACGAGACTCGAACTCGCGACCCCAACCTTGGCAAGGTTGTGCTCTACCAACTGAGCTATTCCCGCGTCTCTACGGGGTGTGATTCTACCGAAAATTAAAACCCTGTCAATAAGAATTTAGCTTTTTTTCATTAAATCTGGCCACGCAATAACAAGGTAAATAACCATAGACCAAATAGTTAAAATTGCAGACACATACAACAAAACAAAACCAAGCGTTCCCCACCAAGATACAAAGGGGGTAAAGGCTAATAAAAGAATTAAAGCAGACATTTGTAAGAAAGTCTTCACTTTACCAATATAACCTACAGTAACGCTTGCTCGCTTGCCAATCTCTGCCATCCACTCCCGGAGTGCAGAAATAACAATTTCTCTTCCTACAATCACAATAGCGGGAATAGTAATGTAGTCAATTTCTTTGGCACCCACTAAAAGCAATAAGCTGGTAGAAACTAATAATTTATCGGCCACCGGATCAAGAAACGCCCCAAAAGGCGACATCATTTTCAATTTACGCGCTAAATAACCATCCAACCAATCAGTAAAACTAGCAGCAGCAAAAATACCGGCCGCAATAGCATTTGAATATTTAAACGGTAAATAAAACATAGTGACAAATATAGGAACTAATACTATACGCATTAAGGTTAATAAATTTGGTAAACTAGTTAATGTACTCACTGCTTATACCCCTGTGGATGCTTGTGGTAATTTTAAAAACTGCGCTAATGATTGATAGTCATCAAATACTATCAAGGCACCAGCCGCTTTGAGTATTTCTTTATTTTGATGATAGAAATCCACACCAATTGCCGCGACATTAATACTCTTTGCCATTTCTATATCAGTGGTAGAATCACCTATCATGAGTGTTGTACTTGGTTTTTGCCCAAATTCATCCATGATTTCTTCAAGCATCTGGGGATTCGGTTTTGCTGAAACTTGTCCCGCACAACGTGTCACTTTAAATAAAGTATCTAGGCCTGTAGAGTGTAAAGCACGTGCTAAAGAATGCTGGCCTTTATTAGAAGCAATCGCAAGATCTATATGAGCATCGTGCATTTGTTGAATAATTTCTCGAGCTCCAGGAATTAAACACACTTCAGTAGGTCTTGTGACCATAGCGCGCTGTACTGCTTGTAATAATTGCTCATGCTGCCCTAGAGACAGATGAGGCAATACTTTTCGCAAAGCTTGTACCAATCCTAAATCCACATATTGTCTGGCTTGATAAGGGTCAATATCCCCAAAACCCAGATGATGAGCCTCTGCAGCAACAGTATGTAAAATCAGTCCTAGAGTGTCAGAAATAGTTCCTTCCCAATCAAAGACTATTAACTGATATGGATTACTCACTCATTGAGCTCCTTTGACGCAATAATTTTAGTGTGTTAGCAAATCGTTCGTCTAGATTAGCCTGAAATGACTGCTTGACGCCATTTAAATTAAACTGAATAGCTCGTGCATGCAAATAAAGACGATGAGAGCGATTATCTATCCCTTCTATCTCTCCTGCAAGTGATCCGTATTTTTCATCTCCTACGATGACATGACCCAAATGAGCACTATGTACCCGAATTTGGTGGGTTCGTCCTGTTTTTGGACTAGCCTCTACCCAACAACTTTGTTGATAGTTTTCAAGTAGTTTAAAATCTGTTTCTGAAGATTTTCCTTCATCACTTACGGAAACCACTCGTTCGCCCGATTTTAAAATATTTTTTTCTAAAGCAGCGCTAACCGTAATTTTCTTTTTACCTTGCCAAGGATGTGTTAATAAAGCCCAATAGGTTTTTTGTACTTCTCGTGCTTCTAATAAGGCTTGAATTGCTCTTAATACACTACGTTTTTTAGCTAATAGCAGACAGCCTGAAGTTTCTTTATCTAAACGATGTACTAATTCCAAATAGGGTAAATCTGTTCTTGTTTTTCTTAAGGCTTCAATCACACCAAGACTAAGCCCACTGCCACCGTGCACTGCAATTCCTGATGGTTTATTAATGACCAACAATCCAGGATCTTCAAAAATAACACAGTCATTAAGGCGTTTTGCTAAAGCATCTCCAACAAAAACCTCTTTAGTTTCCGAAAGACGTATAGGAGGAATACGTACCCTATCTCCAGCATGTAAACGTAAACTTACCTGACATCTTTTTTTATTAACTCGTACTTCACCTCCTCGAATAATTCGATAAATATGACTCTTGGGAACACCCTTCAAAATTCTAATTAAATAATTATCTAGGCGTTGCCCTTCTTCTTCTGAACTAATTTCTTTGTAACTAACGTCACTCATTATTCATAAACCTATTTGCTGAGCGTGAATTTTTTGATATGATCCAGGTATTGCGTAGGAATAATATCCTAAGCACCGAATTATAACGTATAAATATATAAAAAAGTTTATTAGTCGATTAATAATCGACAAAAGATTTGTCATTAATTTAACAAATTAAGTACATTCTATCTAATTTTTTAATAATATAAAAAATTCTTAGAACGGTTTTATTTGATAAATTACTTGTCAAATCAATAAAAGCACTACCTAGTTATATTTAGGCTCTTACTTATAAAAAAGAAGAGTTATAACCCAAACAGGGTAGGTAGTTGCTAAAAGTAGTAATTGTTCAGGGTGAACAAATTATAGTTTTATGATGCGCGGTACAATTAAGCATAATGAAGCCTTAATGAGTTTAAGATCAGCCAAAGATGGCATTCCCTTGGTACAGAGTGAACAATTACAAAAAGTAAGACGCGCTTTCATATTTAAGATAGTAGGTAAAAGGAAGCGACCCAATACCAGAGCTAAATTGATAATAAATTCAACAGATACCTACGCATGCCAGACATGCTTTATACTACATACGAATTATCTTCGAGATGTCACCTGTCTTATTAGACTTTATTTTTTAACTCGCATAAAACGTACACAGTATATGAGAAAGCATGCACCTTTGATTATTCAGGGAGTATGCGTACGGTCTGTTCACATGGTTATGGGTTACTTAAAGATCAAAGTTCTAAGTATTCAAAAGAGTATTAGTACTCTAATGAGCTTAGAGGAGGAGTCTGATAGCATTGCGCGCCAATAGGTACTAAGATATTGGAAGAAACGGCCATTTTGCTTATATAAAGAGCACATTAAAATGGTCTACATAATCTTCTCTTATACCATTAAGCCACAATATGTCAGCTCTACAATTGAGCCTTTACTATCTCTATTTATATTTAGTTAGCGCCCTAATTATGGGGTTACAAAATGGAAAAAATGCTAATTAATGCAATGCAAACCGAAGAAGTTCGCGTTGCGTTAATCAAAAATAATCAATTATTTGATCTAGACATTGAATGTCCTGGAGAAATCAAAAAGAAGGGTAATATTTACAAAGCAGTAGTAACAAGACGAGAGCCAAGTCTCGATGCGATTTTTGTCGAATATGGCTCCAAACGTCAAGGTTTTTTGCCTCTAAAAGAAATAGCACCTGAATATTTAAGTAAAAACTTAGAGAATTTTGGTGATGACAGACCACCTATTACTACTTTAATTCGTGAAGGCCAAGAGCTATTAATTCAAGTAGACAAAGAAGAGCGCGGTAATAAAGGAGCAGCACTGACTACTTTTATTACTTTAGCTGGTTGCTATTTAGTACTAATGCCTAATAATCCTCATTCTGGTGGCATCTCTAGACGAATCGAAGGCGAAGAGCGCGATGAATTACGAGAAACCTTAAATGCCCTAGAGTTACCAGAAGATATGGGACTAATTATTCGTACAGCGGGTGTAGGTAAAAGCCAAGAAGAGTTGCAAGACGACCTTACAATGCTTTGTAATCAATGGGAATCAATTAAACAAGCCTATAGCGCCGAGCTTGCTCCTTGTTTAATTCATCAAGAAGGCGATGTTATTATTCGCTCTATTCGTGATAATTTACGCAAATCAATAAGTGAAATTATTATTGATGATCAAATTTCATACATTAAAGCAAAACAATATATTGAGCGCGTTAAACCTGAGTTTTTACCCAATTTAAAATTATATAATAGTAGTGTGCCTTTATTTAATTTTTACATGATTGAAAGCCAAATAGAGACCGCCTATCAACGTCAAGTCATGTTACCTTCTGGCGGCGCATTAGTTATTGATAGAACTGAGGCTCTGGTTTCCATTGACGTTAACTCAGCTAAAGCTACCAGTGGCGCTGATATTGAAACAACAGCATTAAATACTAATTTAGAAGCAGCAGATGAAATTGCTCGTCAATTACGCTTGCGTGATTTGGGCGGCCTAGTAGTTATCGATTTTATCGATATGGGCTCGAGCAAAAATCAGCGTGAAGTAGAAAATAGGCTTAAAGAAGCCTTGCAAGCTGATAGAGCGCGCATTCAAGTAGGTCGTATTTCTCGCTTTGGACTGTTAGAAATGTCACGACAACGTCTTCGTCTATCTTTAGGTGAAAGTGCACAAGACGTGTGCCCCCGTTGTGAAGGACGTGGCACTGTTCGTAATATTCAATCTCATGGTTTATCTATTACTCGACTCATTGAAGAAGAGGCCTTAAAAGAAAAAACAGCTGAAATTCAAGTCCAATTACCTGCTGAAATGGCTACCTTCATTATGAATGAAAAAAGAGCCTTTATTAAAGATATTGAGAAACGACATAGCGTCAGTGTGGTTATTATTGCAAATCCTTATCTGCATTCACCACAATATTCCATTACTCGTTTAAAAGAAGATAACGTTGGTAAGGCTAAAAAACCAAGTTATTCTTTAATTCAACCACCTGAATTACAGGTAGTGAGTAGTGATAAAGAAAATGCAACTCAAGATGAACCGGCAGTAAAATCATTTGCTGAACATCAAATAACAAAACACCCACAGAATAGTTTTATTAAGCGTCTTTGGACAAGCTTATTTGGTGGTCATGCAGCAGCTTCTAGTGGTCTTCACGAACAAGAGAAACCATCAACGCATGCTACTACCACGAGCAATAAACCTGCAAATAAAACAACAAATGATAGACGCCCTAATAACTCGCGTAGACGACGTCCTAATCAGCAACGTTCTGGAAATACAAATACTGCAAATAGTAATGCTAATAGCAATAATCCTAACAATGCTGCTAATAGCAATAATCCTAACAATGCCGCTAATAGCAACAACCCTAACAATGCTGCTAATAGCAACAACCCTAACAATGCTGCTAATGCTAACAATCCCAATCAGCAAAGAAGAAGGAACAATCCTAATCAAGGTGGGCAAAATCGCTCTAGAAATGAAGCTAAAAAAAGAGAGCCTGCTGTAGCTGCTACAAGAGAATCTGCTGAAAAGTAGTTAGGACAATAAACTAATAATACCCGTATTATTCTAATACGGGTATTATCTACTCTTATAAAGTTCTTACTGGTGCAACGCTGGTTAAGGATCCAGAAGGAACAAGAAGAGCACTAAACAGAGTACTTCGTCCGCCTACAGAGGGTCTAGTCTCATCCTCTCTTCTTTGTACCAAACTTAAATCCAGCTTTTCAAGCCTTCTCATTAATTCTTCTTGTTTAGCCAATAATTCCCTATTACGAAGATTATTAGCACATAAATCTTCTTTAGCTCCTTTGAGCTCCTTATGAGTAGTAATCATACGCTCCATAAGTTTACTTGCACTTTCTTCTTTGTCAGTAAGTAATAATTCTAATTTGCTTTGGAATGCTTGTTTCTGAGCACGCTCTTCAAGCACTTGTCCTGATAAGGTAGTCACTGCTTTTTGTAAAGAGACAGAAATATTTTGGGTTTTGGTTACTTCTGCAGACATTGCTTCTCTTACAGCTCTTAATTCTTCTACTTTCGTTGAAAGATTCTTTTGAGTTATTTGATAATCTCTAGTTATTGCGACTAATTCTTCTTGATTTTTTTGCAATAAAGTACTTTGTAGGTCTGTAGTCTTTTTCAATTCAAGAGCTTGTTTTTGCAAGCCCTCTTTAGTAATCCGTAAAAAAGCTTCTGTTTCTACAAGAATTCCAATTTCAATGGTTAAAGTAGAAATTTGATCTTGTAAAATAGATACTTGCGTAGATAGTTTTAAATTTTCCGCTTTAAATTTGCCTATTTCTTCAGCCAACCTAAGACGAATATTATCTAAAGCTACAATCGTTAATTCAAGGACGCTAGCAATACTTAAAATCCCATCTTTTAATCGTTGTTTTATATTCACATTACATGCATGATGATCTTCTAAAATCATTCCAGTGGTAGTGTAAACAACACCAGTGGCTCCCCCAAGAATTAGCAAAGAGGCGACACTAGCAGCTGCCCCTACTAATACAGCAGGAACTGTTAATACCAAACCTGTACCCACTTTTTGCCAAGTGGCCCATTCCCCCCAAGCATTAGAAGCACGGGTTACTAAACTAGGATTATCGGCGATACTATCTATAATAATACTGAGGTTTTGTTTTACTTGCTCAATTTTATCGCGGGTTTTAATGATTTCACTTAGATTATCTGATTCAATAGAACTTTCTGTAGAGACTTCGGGCGCCTTTACAATTTTAACCGGTTCTACCCGTTTTTTTGTTAATTCTAATAATATGGTACTTAATTCCTCTGCTTCAGTAGACATCCATTTTCTCCTTACGAGGGGTTACAAATCATCCTTTACCTACTATTTTTAATCAAAACGATTTTATAATACAAGACTTAATTTCATTTTAAACAAATTTAAATAAACAAAATTATTATTAATGAGTAAATGCAAGCCTATTTTTCTTAATAAGTGATTTTTAAAAATAACAGGATCTCCGAAAAACCCCAAGGTCGAGGCAAAAGCAGTTTTTAAAGAGGAAATTTAGATACACTAAATGACCGAAGTAAAAACTACTTTTAATGAAGAGATTTGGATTTTTCGTAAGTCCTGATAAGTAAAACAGACTTGGTTTCTAACAATAGCACATCAAAAGCTAAATATTGAAAATCAAGTCAGTAAAATTATTTATTTTTGGCACAGCTTAAGGAATCTTCTGCAGATATTTCACTCTGTTCTTTTTTAGGTGCAAACAGCGAAAATTTTAAGTAACTGGAAATTTGATGAAAAGGGCATTTTTGTTTTTCTAAGACAGGAGGAGCAAATTTTCCTAAAACATCACTATTCATTGCATTGGGATCGTCTAACATTCGTTCCCCAATGAGGCTATTCATTTGATGCTTTCTTAAAAAATTAATTAAATGCTCTTGGCTTAGAGTAGCTATTTGTTCTGCTAACATCGTCACTGGAAGTACATAGCCTAATTGCTCGGCATTAGCCATACCTGCTTGTTTATACAGATGTAAGAAGTATTGTGTTTCTATTAAATCCTGTTTAGGCCCATGAGCACAAACAATTAATACACGAGTATCTTTTAAATTGAGTTTATGTTTTTCAATCCAAGAACTTATAACCTGGCTCATTCCATTTAATTGTAATTCAGTAGCTTTTTGCGAATAACTCATATTAATTATTGATATTTGTGCTAAATAGAATTTCTGAATTTTTTTGACTTCCTCGATAGAAGAAACCATTATTTTATCAATTACAGCAATTAATGAATCAATCACCTTATATTCATTTTTTATCAGCGTATCATCACTCTTTTTTAATAATTCCAAATGAGCTCTAATGGATAATAGTCCCGTCTGATGCTGTTTTGTTTGCTTGGCTTTAGCAATAATCGAGTCTAGAATAATATTCAACCATACTGAAAGATGAGCCATGGATTTAATTAAATTATATTCTGTCTGCAGTGCGGGAGTATCTACGAGCTCTCGCTCAACTAATGCTTCATCAGGCTTTTTTTCTAATAAAGCTAAACTACCTTTATGATAAATAATGACATGATTAATACCAATTAAGGGTTGTTGTTTAGCATATTGATAATGACTTTCTAAAAATTCTTTTTTAATTGTCTCAGCAGCTTTTATCACTGTAGCTGAATGAGTAGCTAGCTTAACTACTGGAGAAACTGTTACAAACTCTGGTTTTTTTGGGGTGCTATGTGAGAAAGATCTTTTAGCGTTTAAAAAGATACTCCCGACTTAGACTAGCTAAGCGAGTGGTTGCAGCATGTTCTACACGTTGTATTAGAATTCTAGATAACATAATGGTATTCTTTGTTAATAATTATGAATTAATACATCATACCGTGACTTTTAAAAATGTCAATTAAATGCTCAATATTTATAATAAATAACTAATCAAATCATAAAATACATAGAATATACATTTATAATTCACACTGGCAAATGTGAAATTAATGGCTATTATAACAAAAATTGATACAATTGGAGGGTTTTGATTTATAGGAACGCTCTTTATGACATTCACAATTGGCCAACGTTGGATAAGTAACTCTGAATCGCAGCTCGGTTTAGGTATTATTACTGGTCTAGAAGGAAGGCAAGTCAACATTAACTTCCCTGCTGCCGAAGAAGAACGTATCTATGCTATAGATAGTGCTCCTTTAAGTCGTATTATTTTTAAAGAAGGGGAAGAAATTACCACCAATGAGCAACAAAAATTAAAAGTCACTACGGTCAATGAACACCAAGGCTTGCTCATTTATTCTGGAGTCGATGAAACAGGAGAAGAATTTCATATTACCGAAATCTCACTGAACTGTTTTATAAAACTCAATACCCCCGAACAAAGACTCTTTAGTGGTCTTTTAGATAAAATTGAAGCCTTTAAACTTAGAATAGAGACCTTAAACCATGTCAGTCGATTACAACAATCTAAAGTTAGGGGTTTATTAGGCTCAAGAACTAACCATCTGCCTCACCAAGTCTACATTGCCAGTGAAGTCGCTCAACGTTATGCGCCCCGCGTACTTCTTGCCGATGAAGTAGGCTTGGGGAAAACGATTGAAGCGGGAATGATTTTACATTATCAATTGCATACTGGTCGTGCCCGAAAAATAGTAATCGTAGTGCCAGAAGCTTTAATTCATCAATGGCTCGTCGAGATGATCCGACGGTTTAATTTATACTTTACGATCATCGATCAAAATCGCTATGACCTCATGCAAGAAGTAGAATCTGAACTGGATGAAGAAGAACAGGAAGAATTCAGCTGGACTAAAACAAACAACCAAGCAAATCCCTTTGAAACTGAAGATTTAGTGTTATGCAGCTTAGATTTTTTAATGAAGCATAAGGAAGCACATCATCAAGCTTTAGCAGTAGAATGGGATATTATGATTGTTGATGAGGCTCATCATTTAGAATGGTCTGAAGAATCAGTCAGCGCTGAGTATTCCTATGTTGAACAATTAGCAGCGCACAGTAAGGGTTTATTATTATTAACAGCAACACCGGAACAAGCAGGGATTGAAAGTCATTTTGCTCGTTTACGTTTATTAGACCCCTCACGTTTTTATGATTTTTCTCTATTTAAAAAAGAAGAAGAGCAATATAAAGAAATTAATGAATTAGTACAAAAACTAATGGAGCATCAAAATAATTATCCTAATGAACCGCTAAATAAAGAGTTATATACTCAAGTAAGTACTTTTTTAGGTGATCACAACTCTAATGAAATAAATGATGTCATTAAGGATTTATTAGATAGACACGGTACGGGCCGTGTATTATTCCGTAATACACGGGCAGCTATACAAGGTTTCCCCGAGCGCCAATTACATAGTTACCCTTTGCCCTGCCCTAGCATTTACAGTTCCTTGTACCAATTAAAAAGCATTGATCCTCTTTATCCAGAACAGGCCTTACAGGAAAATGGTTTTTGGTTAGAACAAGATCCACGCGTCACTTGGTTAGTTGAACATATTAATGGTCTTTTCCCCAAGAAAGTTCTAGTAATTTGTGCCAAAGCAAAAACAGCTATTGCTTTAGAAAATCATTTGAAATTAAAAGCCAGTATTCGGAGTACTGCCTTCCATGAAGGTTTATCCATTATAGATAGAGATCGCGCTGCTGAATATTTTGCAGAAACAGAAAATGGAGCGCAAGCCCTTATTTGCTCTGAAATTGGCAGTGAAGGACGTAACTTCCAGTTTGCTCATCACCTGGTTTTATTCGATTTACCATTAAATCCAGATCTTTTAGAACAGCGGATAGGACGCTTAGATCGTATTGGACAAAAACATAGTATTGAAATTCATGTCCCTTATTTAAGCCAAACGGCACAAGAATTATTATTCCGCTGGTATCATGAAGGAATCAATCTCTTTGAACAAAGCTGCTCCGTCGGTTTTTCTATTTACCAACATTTTGCTTCTCGACTAATGCCTTTAATAGAAAATAATGACTATTGCTCAGAATCATTTGAACAATTAATTAAAGATACAAAACACTATACAACTCGACTTAACCAAACACTACAAGAAGGCCGCGATAAATTATTAGAAATGAATTCTTGTAATGTACAGGTAGCAGGCGAGTTAATTGCCGAAATAGAAACTGAAGAAAATATTCTTGAATTGGAAACCTACATGGCTAAAGTATTTCAAGAATATGGCGTTGAACATGAACAACACTGTGAAAATACTGAAATTCTTCGTCCTACAAGTCATATGCGAACTACACATTTTCCTGGTTTGAATGAAGATGGAACAGTAGTGACTTATTCACGCGCTAAAGCTTTAGTTCATGAAGACATTGAATTTTTAAGTTGGGAACATCCAATGGTCAATGAAAGCATGGAAATGACTTTAGACAGTGACTTAGGTAATGCCACAGTAACTACTATTTCCGTAAAAACTATTCCCTTAGGAACGGTTTTTTTAGAAACTTTTTATACCATTAATTGTGCAGCGCCCAAAGCTCTGCAATTAGATCGTTTTGTACCTTTTACCCCCATCCGCATTTTAATGGATATAAACGGTAAAAATTTATCTAAGATTTTAGATTTTAATCAACTCAATACAATGTGTCAGCCTGTTAAACGCCATTTGGGTTACCCAATCATCAAGCAGATTGATTCATCGATTGAAGCTATTCTGCAAAAAAGTAATGTCGTAGCAGAAGAACAAAGGGCAGAACTTCTTAGTAAATCTCAAGAGACAATGCAGAATAATATGACTTATGAATTGCATCGATTACAGGCCTTACAAAAGATTAATCCAGCGGTTCGTGATGAGGAAATACAGTTTGTGCAAGAACAAATAATACAAAACAAGCACTACATGGATCATGCTACACTCAAACTACAGGCGATAAGAGTAGTGATTAATAAATAAGATCAACTTACGCAAAACACCAATTCTGGATAAGAAGTAATTGATGCTGTAGGCTGGCGCTGAGCGGTAGCGAAGCCCAGCAAGGTTGAGGTCGCTGCACTCCGAGTGCTGGGCTTCGCTACCGCTCAGTGCCAGCCTACCTTTGATATAATGATATTGAATAAAACCTAATTTATATATGAGTAAGATCTATTGCAAGAACAATTATTTCAACTCAACAACTATTACTTTAATCACATGATCCGTTATATTTTCATCATTATGTAATTCTTTAGCAGGATCTTTCGCTAGGTAATAAGCTTTATTTTTTTCTAACTTCCAGTAATGAGTTTTTCCTTTATCATTGGTGATTTTAAAAAGACCGTCTGTTAAAGCAACTACAACTCTAGCATGCTCGTGTCGATGCATGGACAATTTTTGTTTCGCTGAAGGATAAACTAAGGTTTTCCAAACGCTTACTTTATCATTATTTATCTGCTCAATACGTTGTGTTGCTTGTGCGTACATTGTATTACTCACCATGAAAGAACTTAACAATAATCCTAAAACAAGCTTCATTCTTTGATTCCTTAACTAAATTTGATATTTATGCCACAAGAGCTGAACAGGACCCGGTCGATTTAATAATTCTTCGGTGGCTCCATCGGCAACAATTTCACCATGATCGAGCATAATAATGCGATCAAATTTTGGTAGAAGATGAAGCCTATGCAGCGACACTATCATAGTAGCGTGGGTAAAGGTATCAAGAACGCCCGCTAAAATATTTTTTTCTGTGGCTAAATCAACACTAGAAGTTGGCTCATCCATTAAAATAAGGGAACTAAAACGGGCAGCAAATAATCCGCGCGCTAAAGCCAGGCGTTGTTTTTGTCCCACTGACAAATTTAATCCTTTTTCCCGAATATCGGTACTTAAACGAGAAGGTAAATTATGGAGCACCTGTTCAAAGCCTGCTAAACGTACAATCTCAGTAATTTCCTCCGCTTCTGCCTCTAAGTCCATCGTAATATTAAATAAAATAGTGTTTTCAAAAAGCTCTGGCTCTTGAGGAATTAGGGTAGTAATTGCTTGAATAGGTTCTAAAGTATCAAAAGATACCTCATCAATGCTTAAGTTAACTTTATCTGCAATATATAAGCCTGATAATAGATTAAGTAAGGTACTTTTACCTGCCCCACTCGTACCGATTAAGGCAATTTTTTCCCCGCGTTTTAAATTAAAATCAATCGCTTTTATTTTTCCTGATCGCGCATGCCCCGCATGATGAAAGCTTAAGGAATTAATATTCATCCTATGCCACTCTCTAGCCACTGCGGCTCCTACGGGTACATGTGCAAGGTTCTTAATATCCTCTAAAATAGGATTTAAGCCTTTAATATCCGTGTCTTTATGCACTAAATCACTGTAATTAGCGCTTAAACTATAAAATACCTCACTCAGATCCCATTGATAACGGAAAATCATCACTATAGTACCAATTAAAACAGCATCTGCTTTTTTCAAGCTATATACTATATAAGCAATAAGAATTAGAGATTGCATAGCGCAAAGCGCAATACCCATAACAAACCATTTGACCTCATTTAATACAACCTCTTTATTGAAAAAAGGCCAATACGATAAAATACGTTGCCATAAATTAGAACGAGTTAAATCACCAAGACGTAAGGTCAATACCGTGGTCATATTGCTGATGTAATCAAAAAATACGGCCCCTACTTTGTTGTCTACTTCATTTTCCGCATCATATAAAGGGATTAATTTTCTATCAAAAGCAATAACCACTGAGGTAGCCAAGATACAACTTAATAAACTAACTAAACCTACAGGCAAAGAAATCCATAGTAAAAAACCAATAGAAATAACAAATTTAACTAGAGTTTCAATATAAATAAATTGATCTTCTGCAAAACTATAAAGGGCTGTAGCGGCACGATTAGCACGCGTAATGATATTGCCTGAATGATGATCTTGATGCCATTTCAGAGGAAGATGGGTTAATTGTTCATATAAATTAATACGAAAAGCTTGCTGAATTTTCAAGGCAATTTTACGCTCTACCACCCGAGCAGGACCATGAAATAACCAAAATAATGGTACTAAGGCCACACCAAAGAATAACCAGAAAATGATCTCTTTAAATTTGTCCTGGCTAAAGTTTTGTAAGAGATCAATAGTACGACCAAAAGCATAAGGGCTTAAACTCATAAAGCCTTGGGCCACAATAAAAGCCAAATAATAACCAACAATAGAACGACGCCATGGAACTGCATTACGCCATACGGTACGAATTAGATTAAAATAAGGGTTACTCATAGATAATAGATACTCTTTGCTTAAAACAAGTTACTTAAAGAAATAATAAGAATACTAGTCTAAAACTAGCTCAACTATTATAAAACCAGACTGAAGCACTTAACTAGCATTAAACACCATGCAGACCGATTTTTTTTAATTGGTTCATTGAAATATAAAGAATTGGGGCAATTTTATATTAGGATAAGACATCTATTATCCCTGACGCTGCCTCGGACAGTTCCAGAGAGATCCTCACAAAATTTACACCCGATGTACCGCGCATAAAACGTGACAAGTCGGAACTGTCTATCATTAATTATTGAAAAAAATAACTTATGATTTAATTTGCAAGGATCACTCGGGAACAGTCCGGATAAGACCTAAGTGGAACAACCGGCTTATCCATAACTCACATTAAATTAAGCTCAGTACCTCAAAGCATCTTCTCCGCGCAGGTAAAGATCCATCTTTAATTACGCTCTGCAGCCAGCCCAAAAATGGATTCCGACTTCTCGGGAATGACAAATCGTCTTAACTTAGCAGTACCCGGGCAGAAGACTATTATTAACAAAAACTATACCCATTGAGGAGTAAATTTTTACGATAATGATAATGATTATCTTAAAAAAGAATACTCAAACTGTGGCATAACGAAATTCCTATATACACAACTAAAGGCAAACTTTTAATCAACATGCTTCTGTTAGTCATGGCCAATCTCCTTTTGTTAGTATTATTCTTATTCAAAAATCATGCCTAAAATGAAATACCGTATTTAGCTTGCCTTAAAGAAGAATTAACTCTTCCTATTTACAAAAATTGCCGGTCAAATGACAAGAGATGCCTTTATCTAAAATGTTCTATAATTAGGTAAAATTCAGGGATTAGAATAACAATGAGGTCATTATGAAAATTGGAATTATAGGCTCAGGCGGAGTGGGTAAAGCTTGTGCGATGGCAACACTGATGAGGGGCTGTGCACGCGAAATTGTTTTAGTAGATAAAATTCAAAGTCTCGCTAAAGCAGTTACAACCGATATGCAATATGGCGCCCTCCTTTCTCCAAGAACAACCATCACTGCTGGCGATTATGCAGATTTACATGATGCTCATTTAGTAATGGTTACCGCAGGAGTTAATGAAAAAACAGGCGGTGCAACCGATCGTAAAGATCCTGCTGGTCGTCTCAAATTACTAAAAACCAATGCAGAAATATTTAAGGATATTATTCCTCAAATTGTAAAAACAGCACCACAAGCAGTACTTCTCATTGTTACAGATCCCCCCGATCCCCTTGCTGATGTGGCCCTTCAATTGGCGGGTCATAACAAAGTATTAAGTGCAGGAACCTATTTAGATAGTTTGCGCTTTCGTTTTCATTTAGCACAGCACTTTAAGGTAAATCCAGCGGATATACATGCCTATGTGATCGGAGAACATGGTACCTCCTCGGTGTTTTTATGGTCTTCTGTCCGCATTGGTGGTAAAACGCTAGCGGAGTTATTACCTAAAGATCAACAAAAGCTGCAAGAACAAATTGAGCATGAAGTTAAATACGCGAATATCACCATCATTGAAGGTAATAATGCCAGTCAGTATGGAATTGGAATGGTCTGCGCGCGAATTGCTGAGATTATTCTCCGTGATGAGCAAGCAGTGATTCCTATCGGTTCTTATCAAAAGGATTTTGGAGTTACCTTGTCTCTTCCTAGTGCTGTTGGCAAGAATGGTATTGAACAGGTATTTATGCCCTCTATGTCAGAAGAAGAACGAGAAGCCATAGAACGATGCGCACAAGTACTTAAAAAAGCACTTCAATTTTAGATTGATACAAGTGCTCCAAATTTAATTTGGAGCACTCTCGCTTAAATTAAATGATTATTCGCATAAACCTTCATAGCCTTTACTAAAAACTCTACTAACCCAGGATGAACAGCGTCATAAAAAGCACGAAAATCTGGATGCTCAAGATACATCTGACCAAGTCCCACATAACTGTCGCGGGTTGGGGTCCAAAACTGGTTAACCCAATTAAAATGCCGTTGGATTAAAGCATGGACTTGTGGATCTTCAGCTGCGCTATGATTAGTTAATGCTCTAACTAAGCCAAGGTTAATATCCGTACATTCCTGATTATGTTGCAACCAGTGATTTTTTTTCCAGTGACGCACTTTTTCCCAGCTTGCAGCAATTTCTTCTTGGGTCAAAGTACCATTCTTAATTAAATAATCTTCATATTCCTGCTGCTTTTTAGGATCAAAGCCTTCATATAACTCTACGTCACTCATGATTAATTTTCCTCTGATATGGGAGATAGTTTTATCAATGGTCTGAAGTAGACATTCTGTCTTCTCCAAATTTTTTAAGAGAAAAGTCTTATGAGTATTTAATGCTTCGATTTTATCAAAATCATCACTACTCACGATTCTCTTAATGTCTTCTAGAGGAAAACCTAATTCACGAAAAAATAAGATTTGCTGCAACATCAACAGTTGTTCTTCTTTATAATAACGATAATTATTATCCCCATAATAGGCGGGTTTTAATAAATCGACTTCATCATAAAAACGTAAAGTCCGAGAACTAACTCCTGAAATTTGGGCTAATTTATTTACCGTATAGGGCATATCTAACTCCTCTAAATGACCTCATGAACGATAAAGGTTGACGTGACGTGAAGGTCAATGCTTTTTTATAAATATTCCATAAAGAATATTCATTAGAGAACTATAATTATAATAAGGAACTAGTGCGAGAATATCATGAGCAAAAAAGATTTAATTAATGAATACATTGGAATTATTGCTTTTATCGTGATTGTTGTTGTAGCCAGCGTGGGAATTTATTTTTATATTAAACATCAACCTACAAATGAATTAAAAGATATGAGTAATACAACCATATCTTTTAATTCATTCAGTAATTCAACAACAAAAGCTTAAGAACTCACTATCTCAACAGGAAAAACAGTGATTATTTTCTTCTTCCTCTGATTCAGCAAAGGGGGCTAACAAAGAACTGCTCGTTCTTGTGAGTAATTTAATACTGTCATTAACACAATATAGAATACTCGCCACAGCAAAAATAACGCTTGATAATAAATTAGTTCGTGCCTCTAAGAAATTACTGTGTGCTAAGTCAAAAGAATCCGTACTTAACTGCTTATTAAAAGG
>CANJQE010000051.1 GCA_947476305.1 Legionellaceae bacterium | reverse complement strand
TTGATGGCAGATCTGCCAATGATTTTTAGATGGAATTTTATTACCACCACTTTGTGGATCGTATGTGTATACCCATTTGCTCATGCCGTTAGGCTAGCATAATGGCTAGTTTAAGAAAACCTCAGTTTGTGACCGCGCGCAGTATATCACATTCATTAAAAGCAAGGCCTGAGCGTAAAATTCCCCCACGGGCACATTCTAAAACTGCAAAATTAATAGTAGGATCGGATAAAACTGCAGTTGCGCTTAAGGGGCCACTACAATCTCCGGCATAGCTTAATTGTCCATTACTATAAATGCCTTCAGTAGTAGAAAATCCTACTTTATATTTAGCTTTTTGCGCCAAATATGCAGTTAATCGGACTACAGTTGTTTTACCATTAGTTCCTGTCACAGCAATCACAGGAATAGTGGCGGAGCTGCCAGAAGGATAAAGCATCTCCATTATCGGTGCAGCGACATTTCTTGCTAATCCGGCCGTGGGTTGTAAATGCATTCTTAAACCTGGTCCTGCATTGACTTCAATAATTGCACCGTTATTTTTTTGAATAGCTTGATGAATGTATTCAGCTACTATATCGATCCCACAAATATCAAGATTAATTAAACGCGCGACTTGTTCTGCTAATTTAATATTATCTTGGTGTACTAGGTCTGTAACATCAGTAGCAGTTCCTCCAGCACTTAGATTGGCTGTACTTTTTAAGTAAAGAATTTGATTTGAGGGCAAAATAGAATCTAAAGTAAGATTATTTTCTATTAGAATGGCTCTAGTTTCTTCATCTATGTTAATTGCAGTTAAGATATTCTCATGCCCAACTCCACGTTGCGGATCTTCATTGACTTGATCTATTAGTTGTTGGATTGTATGAATACCGTTGCCTTTTATCATGGCAGGGGTTCTTTTTGCTACTGCTACTACTTTGTAGTTTACAACTAAAAAACGATAATCATCACCAGGGATGAATTCTTCGATTAAGACTTTATTGGAAATCTTTTTAGCGAGCTCAAACCCCAAAATAGCTTTTTCTTTTGTATTAATATTGGTTAAGACACCTCTACCATGATTGCCATTAAAGGGTTTAATTACTAAAGGAAATTTAAACGACATCAGAGTCTTTTCTAATTCTTCTAATGTTCGAATGGTTTTCCCCTGAGGAACTGGAATAAAGTTGGAATCGAGAATATTTTTGGTTAACTCTTTATCGCAGGCTATCTCTACTCCTATGGAGCTCGTTTGCGAAGAGACAGTAGCCCACATTTTTTTTTGATTAGTACCTTGACCAAAAATAATTAAAGAACTATTAGGAATCTTGGTATAGGGAATAGCTCTTTTTTCGGCTTCTTTAACTAAAGCCTTCGTACTTGGCCCTAACTGTTCTTTTCTAAGGATCTCTTGTAGGATCTGAATGTTTTTCTCTAAATCACTGTATTTTTTTCCTGATGCTAGGCTATGAACTAAGTTAAAAGCAGCTTCACCGGCATAGAGGCCTGCTTGTTCTATTTCATAGGAGAAAATAACATCATACACCCCTGTTTTTGAGCTGCTGTAGGTTCGGCCAAAACCACAATTCATTCCAGCTAGGGTTTGTAACTCAAGGGCTACATGTTCAATAATATGACCTAACCATGTTCCTTCTTTTAATCGCTCAAAAAAACCTCCTGGAATCCCAATTGAGCAACGATGTTCATATAAGCTAGGAATTAATTGAATAAGAGATTCATTAAAGTGTTCTAAGCGATTGCTAGGTAATTCTTCATATTGTTCTAAGTCAAGTGTTAGTACAATAAGCCTTTTTCTGGAGTTGGACCAATAGTTAGGTCCTTTTAACACTTGCCTGTTTACAATCTTCATTGAATCATTCCTTTGTTCATTAATAAATGTTAGATAATTGATTAATGGTTTATTATTAATTTTTTGATAGAATCGATATAAGTACTCAATGTCCTAATTGGAGAGGATATTAAAAATACTAGCTAAGAAATTTATTATTGCTATTAAGGATTTCCTTAGTAAACACTGGGAAATTACAGTATTTAAAAAAAATCGCTTCTGTTATATTTTTTTGACATATACTGTTAGGTATTAAATTAAGAATTACTTTGATCTAGATATTTTTAATCGGGATATAATGTAAATGGACGTAGATGGACAAAACCCTTTCAGCACTAACGTGTCTATTGTTGTGCATGAGTTAGCTCAATGTCTTTTAATTATCAATGCTTATGCGCGCGGCTCTATCGAGCGAATCAAAAATAACAATTTAACTATTGAGCAGCTAAAATCTTTACTAATAAAGATCCAGCTGCAAATTGAACTAATGTTCAAAATAATTCAAGGCTTAGTAACTATTTAACCTACGTTTCTTTTTCGGAGAATTGAATGATGGCTAAAAGTAATTCTACTATTTTCATTATTGATGATGAAATAAACGTATGCAATGCCTTAAGTTGGCTTTTTAAGTCTGTGCAATTCAATGTAGAAACTTATGAAAATGCGCAATTGTTCCTTGATAAATATAGTCATGAGAAACAGGGTTGTATCATTATGGATGTGCGCTTACCTGGAATGAGTGGGCTAGAGTTATTGGAACAATTAAAGACGCAAAAAAGCCATATTCCAGTGATTATTATTACAGGATATGGGGACATCCAAATGGCAGTCCGAGCAATGAAAGCTGGAGCTGTTGATTTCCTATTAAAACCCTTCAATGATCAATGCTTGCTAGAAACCGTGCAAAAATGCATTAATAAAACCGTTAGTACAAGCTCTATTGATTTAATGCAAGAGCGAGTTAGTAGCTTGTCTGAACGTGAGCGACAAATTATTAATTTAATTTTAGACGGGAAACTGAATAAACAAATTGCTTATGAGCTTTCTATTTCTATTTCTACTGTAGAGGCTCATCGGGCAAATATCATGCATAAAATGCAAGCCAAGAATGTGGCTCAGTTAATTAAAATATATTTGCAAGTGCAATTTAATAATGAGTATTCCTCTATAGGATAGTAATTAATACTTGAGTCTCTTATCCATTGAATAAGTTAAACCGAGTTGCTAACAAGGCTATCTCGAATAGCTTTGTTAGCAACTTAGGTATTTTTTTTGTTATTTTTTTGCTACTTAATAAAACAAAAATTGAAGTTACAGCTATAGCGATTCGGTATTGATGAATAAATCGGCCAAGATAAATTTGATGATAGCGCAACGCTTCTTTTTCTTTTAACAGTAAGTTATTCGTGGTCTTGATTTCTATCAGCAACTGTTTTTGTTGATTCATGATTTGCTCTTACCTGATGATTTAAAGATTCTCTTGTTTTTGCAAAACTCATTCTTTTTAAATACAGTGAGACATTTTTAATTAAAGTAAAAAAAATAATAAGATTAAAAAGAAACACTAAGGAAATAGATGTTATATAATTTCCCAACCAGAGCTGTAGAAAATATTGTAAGAGAAGCATTGCTGATAACCAAACCCCAAAGGTTATAACAATTAACATACAAAGATTAAGCAAGAGCGGAAAAATACTCAGCCCGGCCAATCGAGCTTCAAGCTTTACTAGTGAGATAAAAGTTTTTGCCACTTTTATATTCTCACTAATAAAGCCTTCTAAATGAGATAAGACCTTCATCATTTTTTAAAAAATGCAGAAAGCAGTACACCCATACCTACTGCGACTAAAACTGAGCTTAAGGGATTGCTTTGAATTTTTTTAACCAAGGTGTCTGAATAAGCCTGAATGCATTCTTCTGCATCGCTAACTGATTCACTGACTTTATTGACACCTTGTTTATATAAGTCATTAGCTAATTTCTTACTTTCATCTAATAAGTCATTAGCCGAGGCCTTCATTTTCGCAGCATGATCGTCAGTTGAGTCTGAAGTACTATTACGGTAATTGATATTATTATCCATTATATCTTCCTTTAACGGTTAGTTTGATTTTTAAAATCATTAATAGCTCGCTCAGCTTCTTCTTTACTGTAGCCATAATGCTTTTGCAATTTGCCATGAAGCTCTTGGTGATTACCTTCAATTTGAGTCCAATCATCGTCGGTGAGTTTTCCCCAGGCTTGTTTCATTTTGCCTTTTAATTCGTCCCATTTGCCTTCAAAGATGTCCTTGTTCATAGAATGCTTCCTTATTTTTGAAAGAGTACCGATTATGCTCATGCATAATCGGCGTATATCTTTACGCAGTTCTATTTTTTATCAGAGCTATTATTCGAACCAGAACCATTCGAACGTGAACCCTCAGAGCTCGTAGAATGCATAGAGGCCTCGCTAGAATGTTTAGTAGCTTGTTGTGTATGACCATGAGCCATGTAGGCATGATGATTGCCTTTTTCCTGATTACCTGTTTGATAATGCTTCGCTGCTTCTGAGTGATGTTCTGATGCTTTTTTATGCTGATCGGCTGCGTTAGTATGATGTTGATGTAGTTTGTTCTGGTTATTATCCATAATAGCTATTCTCCAAAAATTAATAATAAAAATGGCTTAAACCCCTAAGGATTTAGCTTTGTAAGCATGGGTTAGTTTCTGAGCGCTCGCAATTAAGGTATTCCCTAGAAAACTCAGGGGAAACAAGCCTTTCTTTTTTGTGCTTAGATTCTAATATTTACCTGTGTCATACATTACTTAAATTTAAGGAAGAACAAGATGAAAAAAATTACCTCATTATTAATCGGAACTGGATTGTCTTTCATGGTTTCCGCAGCATTTGCTAGTACTACTGCTTTAGATGCCAATTGGAGTTGCACTACCAATGCAAGTAGTAGTTCTGTTGCAGCAGAAAAAGCAGCAGATGATCAAATGGCAAATGGCAGTAAATCTGCGGCTGATGCCTTTGCTTTTGCAGCTAAAAACTGTCGTGATTGCACTAAAATTACTTGTGAATCAAAAGCAGAATAATTATAAAGAAATCCCATACCATTGGTATGGGATTTTCAAGTATCAAATAAAACGTTTAAACTGGACCACCACCACGAGTTAATAAAAGAATAATTAAAATGATAAGCAGTAAACCCACACCACCACTTGGATAATATCCACAGCCGCTACTATAAGGCCAGGCAGGTAAGACTGCTAACAAAATAACTATCAATATTATGAGTCCGATTGAGTTCATCATTATTCCTTAGGCAAAATAAGTTAACATTAATCCATCATGGATATATTTTAATAATGGGAAAGTTCTGAATAAATAACTATTAGGGTATTCATTAGATAAGTGGTTGAATACCTTAGGAATAATAAAAATCTAATTAACCAAGTTATTGACAAGTAATTGAGTTTTCACTATAAATTAATTCTATTTTAGATATAGGTATTGATATGAGCACTTTGGAAAGTGAAGTCCATCGCTCTTCCCACTCCAATGAATTGGAGCGTTTATTTCCTGGTAAAAGCGAACTTGCTCAGTTAATGCGTTCTCTTGATTGGTCAAAGACGGATTTAGCATCACCATTAGAATGGTCCGAAGAATGTCGTGTAGCGGTGAAGCTTTGCTTATCCTCAGGTATACCCATAGTAATATATTGGGGGCCACAATATACCGTATTATATAATGATTCTTATATTTCTTTTTTAAATGATTCTAAACATCCTTTTTATTTAGGCAAGCCAGCAGCAGAATGTTGGGCAGAAATCTGGGATGTTATGGAACCTATGTTGAGCAGTGTATATTCGACAGGGCAGGCCACATGGTCAAAAGATGTTCAAATGTTTTTCTCAAGACGACTGCCTTTAGAAGAGGTATATATTCGGTTTACTTTTGGGCCAATCTTGGCAGCAGATGGAGTCACAGTACAAGGTGTTTTTTGCCCTTGTACAGAGACTACGGAACAATGTATTAGGGGGCGTCGTTTAGAAACCTTAGATAAATTAAGCATCCTTGTTGATAGAACGTGCACTGCGATGTCTGTGAGTCAAAAGTGTGCCGAGGTTCTTGCTCAAAATCCTTATGATATAAGCTTCGCTACCCTTTATCTTGTAGATGAAGCGGGAAACACGGCGGTATTAAATGCATCCGCAGGATTAAATAATTTAAATTCTTTTCCCAGCTCTGTTTTAATTGATGAAGCTCATAAACAATTACCTAATAATTTACCGGAACTAAAAGATCATTTGGAGTCGTTTTTTTGGCCAATTTCTGCAGTACTACGCAATCAAAAAGAAGAGCATATTAGTGATTTATGTTCCTTAGGCTTAAAATTACCTGGAGGTCATTGGCCTGAGTTTACTAGCCAGGCCATCCTTTTACCGCTTTTAGGCAATACAGAAGAACGAGCCGCTGGCGTATTAATTCTAGGTATTAGTCCGCGTTGTGTTTTTGATGATTCCTATCGTTCTTTTTTTGATTTAGTAGCACGACATATAGGTATCACCATTACTGAGGCAAAAGCTTATGAAGCAGAACGTCAACGAGCTGAAGCATTAATTAAATTGGATCAAGCAAAAACCCGGTTTTTTAGTAATATCAGTCATGAGTTTCGTACGCCCTTGACTTTAATATTAGGGTCTATCGAGGATGCCTTAGGTGATTCTCCTAGCTTACAAGAAGAAAACTTCAAAATAGTATATCGGAACTCATTACATCTACTTAAATTGGTTAATAATCTATTAGATTTTTCTCGAGTTGAGGCAAACAGAATGCAAGCGCATTTTGAGCCCTATGATATTGCTTTATTTACTACAGAATTAGCCAGTAATTTTCGTTCTGCAATTGAAAAAGTTGGACTACAGTTTAAGGTAGATTGTTCTAGTGTTACTGAGAACATTTATATAGATCCCGATATGTGGGAAAAAATAGTTCTTAATCTTTTATCTAATGCCTTTAAATTTACTTTAGAAGGTGAAATTGAAGTTAAGTTGTTGGACTTAAATAATAGTACAGTGGCTCTAATAATAAGGGATACGGGAACTGGAATTGCAAGTCATGACTTAGCTTATATTTTTAATCGTTTTCATCGCATTGAAGGGGCGCGAGGCCGTACTCATGAGGGATCTAGTATTGGTTTAGCCTTAGTACAAGACTTAGTGCGTCTTCATAAAGGAGAAGTACAGGTCTTAAGTGAATTAGATAAAGGAACAACATTTACAGTCCTTTTGCAAAAAGGGTTTAAACATTTACCGCAAGACCAGGTTACTAAGAAAAGGGCGCATGTTTCTTTAAATAAAAAAAATCTTTTTATTGCTGAAGCAATGCGTTGGTATATACCTGAATCGGTACAATTTAAACAGCCAAAAAACAGTGTTTCCAATGCGCGTATTTTAATAGCTGATGATAATACGGACATGAGAGAATATTTAGCACGTCTTTTAAGTGGGCAGTGGATAGTTGAAACAGTTAGTAATGGTGAGTTGGCATTAAAAAAAATAAGATCCAGAATGAATGATACGGCACAGGAATCTCCTTATGACTTAATTCTCATGGACGGTATGATGCCTGAACTCGATGGATTGCAGCTATTAGATATTTTAAAGGCAGACCTTAGTACCAATAGAATTCCCGTTATTATGCTTTCAGCGCGTGCCAGCGAAGAAGCACGTATTGAGGGGTTACAAAAAGGAGCTGATGATTATTTAAGCAAACCCTTTTCTGCAAGAGAATTAATAACTCGTGTACAAACGCTTCTTGAGCTAACTAGCCAAAGACGTGGGCTTGTTCATGAATTAAATACCATGAATCATCTTCATTCTATTGCTACGCGTTTTGTGCAAGAAGCGGAAGTTTCAGGTATTTTTTTAGAAATTATTGATTCGGCAATGTTTATTACTAATGCGGATAAAGGAAGTATTTTATTAGCAGATGAACAAACTCAAAATTTAAAAATTACCGCATCACGAGGTTTTGATACTCCCTTTTTAGATTATTTTGCCAGCTGTCCACCCGGAGAAGGCGCTTGTGGAACAGCATTTCAAAATCATGAGCGTGTAATTATTTATGATATTACAGAAGACCCACGTTTTATAGGAACACCTTACCTAGAGCAACTATTAGCTAAAGAAATACATGCCGTGCAAGCAACCCCTCTTAAAAGTAGAACAGGAAAAGTATTAGGTATTTTAGCAACCTATTATAAATCGCCCTACACTTTATAAATCGCCCTACACTCCTAAACCACGTGAATTACAAATGGTGGATCTATTGGCGCGTCTTTCAGCCGATATTATTGAACGATCACAATGGTTTACGGAACGTTCTATCTTAGTAGAGAAATTACGTGAAGCAGATAAACGTAAAAATGAATTCTTAGCCTTATTATCTCACGAATTACGTAATCCATTAACCTCAATTTCTAATAGTTCTATTCTGTTGTCTTATTACAATGCTGGATGTAAAACTGTACAAAATGCTCAAGCGATTATTAATGGACAAGTAACTCAGATAACACGCTTGGTAGATGATTTGCTTGATATTACTCGTATCACGGAAAATAAAATCCCGCTTGAATTCCAAAAAGTGGATATCAATGAATTAGTTTTTCGTATTACTGAAGATAACCGTCCTGTTTTTGAACGAGCAGGATTGTCTTTAAAATTACAGTTAACTGATGCCCCTGTTTTAATTAATGCGGATCCTTTACGTATTGAACAAGTAATAAATAATTTATTACATAATGCATCTAAATTTTCCATTTATGGCGGAATAACCCAAGTCATTATTGGAGTTAATAAAGAGAGAAGCGAAGCAACAATTCGTGTTATTGATGATGGAATAGGAATGGAACCTTCCTTTCTAGACCATTTATTTGAACCCTTTACGCAAGCAGACAGTAGTATTGGTCGTACTCAAACCGGATTAGGCTTGGGATTGGCCTTAGTAAAAGGATTAGTTGGATTACATCATGGTTCTGTGCAGGCAATGAGTTCAGGATTAGGTTTAGGTACCGAGTTTATTGTGACACTACCTGTGGTCGCCCATATAGAAAATCCAATACCTATTAATGAGCAACAAGCTATTAAACATCTGCGATGCAGGAGTATTCTTATTATTGATGATAATGAGGATATAAGGGATAGTTTAAGTCTTCTTCTTGAAACCTTGGGGCATACAGTTTATCTGGCTTCCACTGGTATTTCCGGAATTGCGGAGGCTCGTACTATGAAACCAGAATGCGTATTATGTGATATAGGTTTACCCGAGCTAAATGGTTACCAAGTGGCGGAGGCTTTTCGAGCGGATCCGGTTTTGTCGTCTACTTATTTAATTGCGTTGTCTGGTTATGCACAACCAGAGGAAATCGATAAATCCATAAAGGCGGGCTTTGATATTCATTTAGCAAAACCCCCTAATTTGGATTTATTAGAAAATATTCTATATAACCTTAAAAATACTTAAGCCTTAACTTAATAATGAATTATTAAAAAAGCGACATACTTCCTGTTCCACTCGTTTGTCTATTAGTACACTGAGATGGTCCGCATCATCTAAAAGACATAAGCTTGCTTTTTTATATTCATTGCAAAAAGCAATGGATTCCTTGGGTGAAATAGAATCATCTTGTTCTCCATGAATACATAAAAAAGGAATATCAGATTCTTGCGAAATAAAATTGCGTAAGCGTACTAAAGCTGGGTCTACTTCTGTTTGTTGGCGAAATAATTGCCGTAAATACAAATAGCCGTGTCCACTTAATTTAAATTTCCTTGCCAGGCTATTAACTGGACTGCGCATTTGAATGGGAGAGGAAATTAATACGGCAGTTTGTAGGCTATTATTTAATCGCCACTCTTCTCTTTGCCCTGCTAAATTTAGAGTGTTTAATAGCATCGAGCCTCCGAAAGAATGACCTACTGCGCCATAAAAAGGTCCATGTTCGTTTAAAATATGACGAATAATCGCTATTGCATCAGTCCAGGGTAATTGTAAGCCTTTCGCCTCACCATGGGCTGGAAAATCAATCGCATAAACATCATAACCTTCTTTATGAAGCGCGCGAATCAAACGTACCATATAAGCAGCACGCGATAACCAGCCGTGGGTAATTAATACTTTTTTTGCTTTCTCGCTATGTGTTGGTTTAAAACGATGAATGACATGATGCCGCGGATATTCTTGATGAATGACCTCAGTTCGCTTTCCCTCTACAAATTCACAGGCCATCCGTGCAAAATTCCGATATTTTTTTTCTAGCGGTAAATGCACAGGAGTAATAAACAATTGATAACAAAGTTGAGCATGAAGTAGATCTTTTAACGCGGCAAGAGAGCTAGTCATCATGATGAGTTCTCCTTATTCTTTTTTCTAAGCTTAGACTAGAATTTAAAAGGATGCCTGTTTTTGTGCGCTATAATTTTTTTTTAGCATTACATAATACTACATCGTTCTTTGATCAAGTCTAAAGCCAAAGAATATTTATACTGCTAAGTTCTCCTATCGCTTAAGATTGAAGATAAATAATTAGAATTACTGGACTTTTATGTTGATTCCCCTAGACTATTTTATAATTCACTCAAAGGGATAATAAGGATTATTACTTATGCACACATCAAATTATATTTATCATCATAGAGAACAAGAATTACATGGTTTTCTAGCCTATGATGACAATGTTGATACTCCTCGACCTGCGGTTTTAGTTGCCCATGATTGGTCTGGCCGCAGCGAACTGATGTGCGCTAAGGCAAAATTACTGGCAGAAATGGGCTATCTAGGTTTTGCTTTAGATATGTACGGTCATGGTCGTGTTGGCATTACAACGGATGAGAAAAAAGCATTAATGAATCCCTTTGTTAATGATCGTCTTTTGCTTAGTGAAAGACTACGTGCTGCTTATGATGCTGTACTTGCTATGTCTGAAGTGGATAGCAATCGTATTGCCATTATTGGTTTTTGTTTTGGAGGTTTATGCGCCCTTGATTTAGCACGTAGTGGGGTGGAGATTAAGGGGGCCGTGAGTTTTCATGGACTACTTAATAGACCAATTGATCTTAAAACTGAAACAATTAAAGCAAAAATTTTAGTATTACATGGTTATGATGATCCTATGGGACCACCACAGCAAGCCAATGAATTTTGTCAAGAAATGACAGAAGCTAAAGCAGATTGGCAAATGCATATGTATGGTCATGTACAGCATGCTTTTACTAATCCTGATGCTCATGACCCTCACGCTGGTTTAGTATATAACTCATTAGCAGCGAAAAGATCTTGGAATGCTATGACTCAATTTTTCCAGGAAATTTTTTAAACTAAAATGTTCTGTTGCGAGCGCCTCTATGTTTAATAAAATTCTTATAGCCAATCGAGGGGAAATTGCCTTAAGGGTTGTGCGTGCTTGTAAAGAAATGGGTATTGCTCCCGTTACTATTCATAGCGAAGCAGATCGCTTCGCCCTACATGTGAAAAGAGCATCTCATTCACATTGTCTCAGTAAAAAACCCTTAGAAGCTTATTTAAATGGTCAGCGTATTATTGAATGCGCTAAAGCCGCACGGTGTGAAGCCATTCATCCAGGTTATGGTTTTTTATCCGAAGATCCTGATTTTGCGGCAGCCTGTGAGGATGCTGGCATCATTTTCATCGGCCCTAAATCTTCGGTGATTGCAACGATGGGTTCTAAGGTAGCTGCACGAGAAGCCATGTTAGAGGCAGATATTCCAATTATTCCTGGAAGTAAAGGAAATATTGAGACTATTAATGAAGCCTTGATGTGGGCTAAAGACTTAGGTTTTCCCGTCATGCTTAAAGCTACTTTTGGTGGAGGCGGCAGGGGAATTAGGCTTTGTTATACGGAAGAACAATTAAAACAGCAATTTGTACGGGTGCAATCTGAAGCAGAGAAAGCTTTTGGGCGATCTAATGTGTACATGGAGCGCTTTATTCCTAATCCACGCCATATTGAAGTGCAAATTTTGGCCGATCATTTTGGTAAGGTCCTGCATCTTTTTGAACGTGATTGTTCTGTGCAGCGAAGACATCAAAAATTAGTTGAAATTGCACCCTCCCCAAATTTAGAGGCAAAAACACGTACGGCTTTATTAGACTACGCGGTGAGAGCGGCAACTGCAGTCGGATATACTAATGCAGGTACGGTAGAGTTTATTTTGGATGAGCAAAATCAGCCTTATTTTATGGAAATGAACACTCGTTTACAGGTGGAGCATCCAGTGACTGAACAAATTACTGGTGTTGATATAGTCCAAGAGCAAATAAGAATTGCCGCAGGCGAGCCTTTAACCTTGAGTCAAGAACAAATAGTCTGCAACGGATATGCCATTGAATTTCGGGTTAATGCAGAAGATCCGCAAAACGATTTTTTACCCAGTTTTGGACGTATCACTCGTTATTATGCTCCTGGCGGTCCTGGCGTACGGACTGATAGTGCCATTTATACAGGCTATACTATCCCTCCAGATTATGATTCTTTATGCGCTAAATTAACTGTTTGGGCGCTGGATTGGCCAGCAGTACTACGAAGAGCTCAACGTGCTTTAGAGGAAATGCGTCTGTTTGGAATAAAAACCACCATTCCTTACTACCTAGAAATGATAAAGTCGGAGGAATTTCAACGAGGTTTTTTAACTACAGGTTTTGTTGATGCGCATCCAGAGTGGTTAAAATACTCAAATAAGTCCTTACCTCAACATAAAGCGGCTGTTATTGCTGCTGCTATAGCCTTATACAGTCAAAACGCCAAATAATTGGTCAACTTTTTCCGGAAAGTTGAATAATTACTCAATAAATATTAGTATGCACGTCCATTGTTAAGGAAGAACATGGACGCACTTATCGATTGTGAAAGAATAACATTTCAAGTCTAGCCTAATCTGCTATAGAATAGTGGCAAATTAATTCAGTATAAGTAGGCATTGTAACGATCATGGAAGCCTTTTTGGTATAAACTATGCAACTTCATCATTTTTTTGAATATTCCTGTGATACTTATCCGAGCAATATCGCTTTAATTTGTAATAATGCCTTTATTTCTTATCAAGAGCTGGATCATCGATCGAATCAATTAGCTCATTATTTAGCGAAAAAAAATATAAGAAAAGGCAGTATTGTCGCCCTACTTTTAGAGCGCTCTATCGAATCCTACATTGCTCTATTAGCCATTTTAAAAGTGGGCGCTGCTTATGTTCCTGTGGAAGCAGACTACCCGGAAGAGCGTATTAATTATATTTTTTCTGATTTACCTTTTGATCTCGTTATAACTTCTTCTTATCAGCGCAAAGAAAAAAACATTAGTTGGCCAAATTATCTTGTTGTCGATGCAATAGGCTCCGAACTAGAGTTGCAACCTAGTACTCGTTTAAGTTATGAACGCTACCAGGCAGATGAACATAGTTTGTGTTATGTCATTTATACCTCAGGCTCTACGGGAACGCCTAAAGGGGTGGAAATTACTCATAAGAATATCTGCCATTATGTACGAGCTGCCAGCCAAGTGTACGAAATGACAGAAAATGATAAGGTTTATCAAGGCTTTTCTTTGGCTTTTGATGCTTCTTTAGAAGAATTATGGATGGCTTTTGCTCATGGCGCAGCCTTAATTGCCTGTACTGAAAAAGAGGTTCGCTCCGGTTTAGGCTTAATTTCCTTTTTACAACAGCATCAAGTAAGCGTTTTTTCAACCGTACCTACTTTATTATCTACTTTAGAGGGCCAACTGCCCCATTTACGCTTACTTATTTTAGGTGGGGAAATGTGCTCCTCAAGCCTGGTACAAAAATGGATGAGACCGGGGCTTAAAATCATGAATACCTATGGCCCTACTGAAGCAACCGTAGTGACCACTTATTTGGAGTGTTATCCCGATAAAGAGGTGAGCATAGGACGACCATTGCCAGGCTATGAAGTACTCATCTTAGATGAGCAGGGGATGGAGGTTTCTTCTGGAGAGACTGGCGAATTATGTATTGGCGGACCTGCTTTAGCCCGTGGTTATGTGAATAAACCAGAGATTAGCGATGCTAAATTTATTAATAACCCAAACAATAAAGAGCAACGTTTATACCGTACTGGCGACCTCGCGCTGCAAATGGCGAATGGCGAATTGCAATTTGCAGGCCGGATAGATGATCAAATTAAGTTACGTGGCTTTCGTATTGAGCTTAATGAAATAGAAACCGTCCTTCTCGAATATCCTGGCATTAAACAAGCAGTTGTGTCATTACATACTGTAGATCAAGATCAACCCATTTTAGTAGCTTATTTATTAGTAGATCAGAGCGATACTTTTGCTTTAGATGCCTTGAAGATTTTTTTACGGTCTCGTTTGCCTGATTATATGATGCCTTCTTTATTCGAATTTCTAGAGGCCTTCCCTTTATTAGCGAGTGGTAAAGTAAATCGAAAAGCCTTACCTTTACCAACACAGAGATTAGAAACTAAGAGCTATAAAGCACCAGAAACAGCATTAGAAAAAGAAATCGCTGCGGTTTGGGCTAAAGTATTCGCTTGTAATGAGATTTCTATAGAAGCGGATTTTTTTTATGATTTAGGCGGACATTCTTTATGGGCTGCCCAAGTTATTTCTCACTTACGTAAACTGCCTACTTTAAGCACTATTTCTATTTTAGATTTATATAAAAATCCTACCGTAAAGCTCTTAGCGCAAAAATTTAATAACTATTCTGCAAAGACTACGACACAAACACAAAGCAGAGAAAAATACAGAGCCCCACAGTGGAACTATGTTTTATGTGGTATAGCTCAATTTTTTGGCTGTGTTTTTCAATATGCAGTAGGTGCTTGGCAATTATTAGCCGTCATTTTATGTTACGCATGGATTTCTGCGAAATACTCTTTGATTTCTACGGAATCACAAGTTGCCTTTTTAACCTTGTTTTTAGCGATGCCACTTTTATCACTGTTTATCACAGTCAGTCTAAAGTGGCTTTTGCTTGGCCGAGTGAAACCCGGTGTTTATCCTTTATGGGGTTGGTTTTATTACCGTTGGTGGTTAGTCCAACGTTTGCAAAAAAATGTCTATTTAGGCAAGCACTTAGCGGGTTCCCCCTTAATTAATCTTTATTATCGTTTATTAGGCGCAAAAATAGGGGATAACTGCCATATTGGGACAACTCAAATTTTTACACCAGATTTAGTAACTATTGGTAATAATGTTTCTCTAGGGACTGATAGCCGATTAAATGGTTACATCATCGAAGACGGCTGGTTAAAAATTGGAACTATTGAGATTGGCGATGATTGCTATATAGGTTCGCGCACAGTGATGAGCATCAACAGCTCGATGAAAGCGAAGTCTGTTTTAGAAGATATGTCGATGATTTCCGAGGGTGGAGTAGTTGAATCCGGTGCTTATTATGTTGGTTCACCAGCAGCTCCGTCCCAATTACCCAAAACTCATATCACTAAGAATGATGCAGCAATAGAGCCTGCCTCCTTAGTGGAGCGAACAGTTTTTGGGATACTTCATTATCTGGGGATAGTTTTTGTTATGGTAATGTACTATCTATGTATTTTACCGAGTATTTCTTTAATTTCTTATACCTACGATCGCCATGAATATTGGGGAACGATGTTATTGGCTATCCCCGCTGGCGCCATTTTATTTTTGTCTCTTTATTATGCTTGCTTGATTGTTTGTAAAAAAATAATGATGGATAAAGTAAAGCCAGGCTCTTATCCGATAAGGAGTTTTTATTATTTACGTCATTGGATCATCGAAAAAATGTATGACGTCGATGAAATATCGGTGATGGCGGATACTCTATACCTTCCTATGTTTTTACGTTGTTTAGGTGCTAAGTTAGGCAAAGGCGTTGAAATGGGTGAAACGCCGCATATAATTCCTGATTTAGTTACCATAAAAGAAGGCGGCTTTGTTGCCAGTTCAGTAGCCCTAGCTTGGCCTTCTGTCTATCGAGGAATGATTAGTTTTGCTCCTGTAACGATTGGGAAAAAAGCATTTGCTGGTAATGTAAGTTTAGTACCAGGTGGGCAGACAATTGGTGATGGCACTTTATTAGGTACTCTTTCACTACCTCCAGAAAATAATGATGCCGCTTTTCCTGACTCTGCTTGGTTAGGATCGCCTGCCGTATTTTTACCTAAACGAGAGTTATTTACAGGTTTTTCGGAACAACAAACCTACGATCCTCCCAAAAAGCTGTATTTTATGCGCTTAGCCATTGAATTATTTAGAATAATTCTCCCTACCGCCTTTTCTTTTGTGGCTTTATTTAACTTGTTGTACATTTTAGATTTCATGCTCGAGCATTATACTTGGCAAGCCACCGCTTTAGTCTTACCTTTTGCCGAATTTTTGATTACAGTGGGCTTGGTGTCCTTATTAGTAGGATTAAAATGGCTTTTATTAGGTAAACTAAAACCACTAACGAAACCGATTTGGGATGTATTTATTTGGAAAAATGACGTCATTGAATACTCCTACAATTATTACATTAATCCTCATTATACGAACAAAGTATTAGGCACTCCTTTTGCTATGTGGTTGCATCGTTGTTTAGGGACAAAGGTAGGGAAGAGGGTATTTACCGATAGTGCTGAGTTTTCTGAGTTTGATTTGATTTCTATTGGTGATGATGTATGTATCAATGCAGAGACGATTTTACAAACACATCTTTATGAAGATCGCATTTTTAAAGTATCTCATGTCACTATTAATCGCGGAGTGAATATAGGCGTGGGCTCCATTATTCTTTATAACACCCTAATGGAAGAAAATTCCACTTTAGGCAGCCTCTCTTTATTAATGAAAGGTGAATGTCTACCCGCGAATACACAATGGGCCGGAATTCCTGCACAAACCATGCTAACCCACCAGCCCGAACTAAGCAGTGTGGAATTGGTAGAGGAAGACGAACTAGTTAGCCTGACTTAAATTCACACTAAATTTCCAGGCTGACTTTTGGGCATGAGTACTGCTAACCAAGTCATAATTGTATTCCCTAGATCTAGCTTAGAAATTTCCGCCAATGACCAACGAAAGCATTTGATTTCTTCATGGAATCAATGGCAGGAAATTGTAATGCAGGAAAAGTGCGCCTGAAATTGAGGATATCGTTCTTTTACGCCTAATTTCGACGCTTGTTTACACAACTTGACGGTGCCAGATTTACTGCCTGGATGCCGTGGTCAAGCCACGGCACGTCGAAAACCAGAGCAGGACTGGTTTCCATTACATCCCATATACCAGGGTTTGTTCTTCTTCTTGCTCTAAATCTTCGCTACTAAAACAACTAATTAATTGTTGGTATGCATTGCGGAAAAATCTTCTGGCAGCTGAACCCTCAACGTGATACTGAGCTTCTTTTGCAACATCCACAATCTCATCTAATTCTTTCTTTAATGGTTCATTTTGCTCATAAAACAAAGAGCTAAAAACAGCACCAATTTCATAAATAATTTGCTCGGTGACCATATAAAGCAAAAGCTCGCTCAATAAATGATTCAGAATCAAGGCAGCAGGGATTGCTGCTAATAACATCAATGGCGGTAAAAATAACATTGTTAATGTTATTGCTGCTGCTAATAATGCAATTTGCATAAGCATCATAAATCGGTACACCGCAGCAATCGCAACAATCATTTCCAATATCAGCAAAGGGAGTAAAATAGGCAAAAAAATCAAGGAGACACAGGATTTAATAAAACTAAATTCTAGTGTATCTTCACGGATTGTTTTTTGTAA
>CANJQE010000050.1 GCA_947476305.1 Legionellaceae bacterium | reverse complement strand
CATGCAATCAAGTATTCTCTACGGGCAATATTAGTTCTTCTTTAAATGAAATCAAAACACTTCTAGAATCAGGATTACTTGCGCCCAATTTACATCCACAAGATAATTTTCCCAAAATAGTTAAAGCCATAGCAAATAAGACAGCTGGAATGGAGGGTTGGGAGTTTAGTCCGGCGGCAATGGATAAGTTAAATCAAATTGAGGGTGTTACTAATAGTAGTCTGCAAATTTAAAGCATTTTGAAATCAAATATAGCCTGGTTGCTTGCAACCGGGAATAAAACTCCACAGAGCAAAATCCTTGGTTGCAAGCAACCAGGCTACATTATCTATCAAAAATTACTTCTTCTTTTTCGGCATATAAAGATCGGTAATTGTTCCTTCAAAAATCTCTGCTGATTGAGCAATCGTTTCTGAAAGAGTTGGATGTGGATGTATTGTTAAAGCAATATCTTCTACATCACAAGACATTTCAATCGCTAAAGCAGTTTCAGAAATGAGATCGCCAGCATTGACTCCAATAATCCCAGCTCCTAAGATGCGATGAGTTTCAGGGCAGAACAGTAATTTTGTCATTCCCTCTTCCCGTCCCATACTGAGCGCACGGCCACTTGCAGCCCATGGGAATGTTGCTTTCTCATAAAGAATGCTTTTTTCTTTAGCCTCTTTTTCAGTTAAACCAACCCAGGCAAGTTCTGGATCAGTATAAGCAACACTAGCAATACACTTAGGTTCAAAATAATGTTTCATGCCTGCAATAACTTCAGCGGCTACTTTTCCTTCTGGAATTGCTTTATGAGCAAGCATCGGTTGACCTACAACGTCACCAATAGCAAAAATGTGTGGAACATTTGTTCTTAGTTGATTATCTACTTTGATAAAGCCGCGCTCATCAACTTTGACTCCTGCTTTATCTGCATTAATAGCACCACCATTAGGCTTTCTACCTACGCAAACTAAGACTTGTTGGAAACTTAGGGGTTTATCTGTTTTATGTTCACCATCCATTGACACATAAATACCATCTTTCTTCGCTTCCACAGCAGTTACTTTAGTTTTTAGGAGGAATTTAACGCCTTTTTTGCTCATACGTTTGTGCAATACGTTCACCAAATCAGCATCGGCTCCAGGAATTAATTGATCCAAAAATTCAACTACAGTAACGTCTACTCCTAAAGCAGAATAAACAGTTGCCATTTCTAAACCAATAATACCACCGCCTAACACTAAGAGACTTCCTTTAATATCAGCTAACTCTAAAGCACCAGTTGAACTAAAAATTCTTTTATCTTCAGGTATAAAGGGAAGATTGACTGATTCAGAACCAACGGCAATGATCGCGTTTTCAAACTCAACCTCTACAGCACCATCTTTGGTTGCTACGGTAATTTGATGTGTACCAGAAAAAGTACCAACACCCGTAAGAATTTCTACCTTTCTTTGTTTCGATAAGGCTTTTAATCCACCCGTTAGTTTAGTAATTACTGAGTTTTTCCAAGCAACTAATTTTTTACTGTCTAATTTAGGTTGGCCAAAACTAACACCTTGTTCCGCCATTTCATGGGCTTCATCTACTACTTTAGCAATATGTAATAATGCTTTTGAGGGAATACATCCTACATTAAGACAAACACCACCTAAACTATCATAGCGTTCTACTAAAACCACTTTTTTCCCTAAGTCAGCTGCTCTAAATGCTGCTGTGTATCCTCCTGGTCCACTTCCTAATACCACTACATCTGTTTTAATTTTATTAGCCATTGCAAGCCTCTTTTAATATAAATTTTAATTAACAAATCTTAAAGCAAAACTTTTCTTATATCAGCGAGACAATCGCTAATATAACGGGAAAATCGAGCTGCTTCCGCACCATCAATTACTCGATGATCATAGGACAGTGATAGAGGCAACATTAATCGGGGTACAAATTGCTGATTTTGATATACTGGCTTAATTGTTGAGCGTGATAAACCTAAGATTGCCACCTCGGGACTATTTACAATGGGAGTAAACGCTGTACCGCCAATACCACCTAAACTAGAAATAGTAAAACACCCACCGGACATATCAGTTGGCATTAAACCTTTTTCACGGGCTTTAGTGCTTAGTCTTGCCATTTCTTTAGCAATTTCAATTACTGTTAATTGATCCACATTTTTTATCACGGGAACAACTAAGCCATTTGGCGTTTCAACAGCGATTCCAAGGTTGCAATATTTTTTATAAATTAAATTCTCACCTGTAGCATCTAATGAGGCATTAAATTGTGGATATTGGCGTAAGGCTTTACTTGCCACTGCACATACAAAAGCTAAAATAGTTAATTTATAATCTGCATTTTTATTAGAGTCTGCTTCTGATTTCCTAAATGCTTCAAGATCAGTAATATCTGCTTCATCAAATTGCGTCACATGAGGAATAGTAATCCAGGAGCGATGAACATTAACTCCGGTTGCTCTTTTAATTTTATTTAAGGGTTTAGCCTCAATTTCACCAAATTTAGAAAAATCAATGACTGGGCTAGAGGGTAAATTAAATGCACCACCACTGCTAGGTTGTGCTGCTAAACGAGACTTAACATAAGCATTAATGTCTTCCTTAACAATACGTCCTTTTCTCCCACTTCCTTTGACCAAAGTAAGTGCAACTCCTAGTTCTCGTGCCATTCTACGTACTGAAGGACCAGCCGAAATTAGGCTTTCATCATGGGTTTCTTCAATTGGACTAGTAGGTTGTGCGGCTACAGAAACTGCTTGTTTAGAACTAGAATCAGCTACCTCATTTTTTGTTTCAGAACTTTGTTCGGTTTTAACTGAACTTGTATCTTGTGATTCCTCCGCCCCACTAGTTTCCATTGTTAATATAGCAATACCTTGAGAAACTTTGGCCCCTAATTTGATTTTTAATTCTTTAACAGTTCCTGCATAGGGAGAAGGAATATCCATAGTCGCTTTATCGCCCTCAAGGGTGATTAAAGCTTGATCCTTTTCTACTACTGTTCCTTGGCTCACTAAAATATCAATCACATCAACATCAGTAGCACCGCCAATATCAGGTATAGATACTTCTACAAGCTGAGTAGCGCCAGTATTTTTACTTTGCTTTGGTGCCTCTTCTACCGCTTGAGTTTCTTGCTCAACGGGTTTAGTTTCTTTAGGCGCCTCAACTTGAGATTTCTCTTCTGATGTAGCCAGTATAATTACATCACCTTCAGAAACCTTATCCCCTACTTTTACCTTAATTTTAGAGACAACTCCGGCAGAAGTTGATGGAATTTCCATACTTGCTTTATCTGATTCTAAAGTGATTAATGGCGTATCAATCTCAATTTGATCGCCTACCTTAACGAGCACCTCAATCACATCAACTTTATTTGCCCCACCAATATCTGGAACCTTAATTTCTATTTCATTTGCCATATTTATCCTCAGTATTTAGTTAAAGGTTTATCACCAATAACTAACAGGTAACTGGATCTAATTTATCTGGATTAATATTGTAACGCTGCATTGCATCGACAACTTTTAGTTTATCCAAAGTTCCTTCCGCTACGAGCGCATTTAAAGCTGCTAAAGCAATAAACTTCGCATCAACTTCAAAGAAATGACGTAAACGCTCACGAGTATCACTTCTACCAAAACCATCAGTTCCTAAAGTCACAAAATGATTAGGCACGAAAGGACGAACCTGTTCCGCAAAAAGGCGCATATAATCTGTAGCTGCAATCACCGGGCCTTGCTTGCCTTTTAATTCAGAGGTCACATAGGCTTCTTTTGCTTTCTTTTGTGGATGAAGCGCATTGTAGCGCTCTACTGATAAAGCCTCTTTTCTTAGCTCATTAAAACTAGTAACACTCCAAATATCTGAGGTAACACCATAATCATCTTTTAACATCTGAGCTGCTTTTATTACTTCTCTTAAAATGGTACCACTTCCCATTAATTGCACATGAGTTTTGGCTTTTTTCTTATCTTCTTTGAATACATACATCCCTTTAATTATCCCTTCTTCAACGCCTTTTGGCATATCAGGATGAATGTAGTTTTCATTCATTACAGTAATGTAATAAAAAACATTTTCTCTGTTCTCATACATACGATGTAAACCGTTTTGTATAATCACGGCTAATTCATAAGCAAAGGTAGGATCGTAAGCAACACAGTTTGGTATAGTAGACGCTAATAAATGGCTATGACCATCTTGATGTTGTAGACCTTCTCCGGCTAAGGTAGTTCTTCCTGCTGTACCACCCAATAAAAAGCCGCGTACTTGCATATCACCAGCAGCCCAAGCAAGATCGCCAACGCGCTGGAAACCGAACATTGAATAATAAATATAGAATGGGATCATTGCTAATTTATTTGAGCTGTAGGATGTACCCGCAGCCATCCAAGAACAGAATGCCCCAGCCTCGTTTATGCCTTCTTCTAAAATTTGTCCATCTTTTGCTTCGCGATAATACATTACTTGTTCGCGATCTACTGGTGTATAAAGCTGGCCAACCGGTGAATAGATACCGATTTGACGGAACAAGCCTTCCATACCAAAAGTCCTACATTCATCGGGAATAATAGGTACTATTCTAGAGCTAAGCTCTTTATTTTTTAGAAGCACAGAAAGGATGCGCACAAAAGCCATAGTGGTGGAAATTTCTCTGTCACCTAAACCATGAGTTATCGATGCAAAATCAGCCATTGGAGGTATTTGTAGGGGGGCAATTTCGGTAGAACGAGAAGGTAAATAACCACCTAAAGCTTCTCTTTGCTTCTTGAGATATTTAATTTCAGGACTATCATCGGCTGGTTTGTAAAAAGGTACATCTGCAATGTCATTATCACTAACAGGAATATTAAAGCGATCACGGAATGCTTTAAGCTGTTCCACAGTCATTTTTTTCTGTTGATGGGTAATATTTTGCCCTTCGCCAGCAGCACCCATACCATATCCTTTAATAGTCTTGGCAAGAATAACTGTAGGACTTCCTTTATGAGCAACGGCTTCTGCATAGGCCGCATATACTTTTTGAGGATCATGACCACCTCTATTGAGACGCCATATTTCCTCATCAGACATATTATCAATCATTTTCTTTAATTCTGGATAACGATTAAAGAAGTGTTGTCTTACATAAGAACCATCGTTTGCTTTATAAGATTGATAATCTCCATCTAAACATTCTTCCATACGCTTTTGGAGCCATCCTTCTTTATCACGTGCCAATAGAGGATCCCAACGACCACCCCATACTACCTTAATGACATTCCAACCAGCGCCTCTAAATGAGCCTTCTAGTTCTTGAATAATTTTTCCATTACCACGTACGGGACCGTCAAGTCTTTGTAAATTACAATTGACTACAAAAATAAGATTATCTAGTTTTTCTCGTGCAGCAATACTTAAGGCCCCTAAAGATTCAGGCTCATCAGTTTCGCCATCACCAAGGAATGCCCATACTTTGCGACCCTCAGCTTTAATAAGACCTCTATTTTCTAGATACTTTAAAAAGCGAGCTTGGTAAATAGCTTGTAATGGACCTAATCCCATGGATACAGTTGGAAATTGCCAAAAATCATGCATTAACCAGGGATGAGGATAGGAAGATAAACCATCTTTCTCAACTTCCTGCCTAAAGTACTTTAATTGATCTTCTGAAAGTCGTCCTTCAAGAAAGGCACGTGCATAAATACCCGGAGAAGAATGGCCTTGTATGTATAAAAGATCTCCGCCATGTTCCCCACTTGGGCCTTTGAAAAAATAATTGAAGCCTGTTTCATATAAGGTTGAAGAGGAAGCATAAGAGGCAATATGCCCCCCTAATTCCGGAGCATACTTACCTGCACGAATCACCATTGCAACAGCATTCCAGCGAATAAGAGCATTTAATCTTTTACCAATACCTTCATCAGGCGGCATTTGTTGCTCTTCATGGGTTTTAATTGTATTTCTATAAGGAGTATGTATAGAGCTGGTTAATTTGACACCCTCTGTATTAGCCTTATTTAAAAGTTGCTGCAATAAAAAAGCACCCCGATCAGCACCATCATTTGCAAATACAGCTTGTAGAGCGTCCAGCCACTCACGTGTTTCTATTGGATCAATATCTAAATTAGTTTCATTGGTCATGAAAGGTTCCCCAGCATTCAATAATTAAGTACAGTAAGGCACTGCTCGTAATTGCTTACGAATAACTCCTGTACAATTTTGTTCACAAGTCATTAAATCAGCATAGCAGTTACAGGTAACTTTGCGGCATTGTAGTGGATCACGATAAGATTTCAACCCACGAGCAACATATCCTCCTTCAACTTGTTCTTCATGAACATATTCTGAATAATTTTGCACCATGCTGCTGTTTGCCTTGGCAGAGCAAATGGCACAATTATTAACACAAACAGTTTTGCATGATGCAAAACGTTGTGTACATGTGGCTAAACATTGCTTAGGATCACTCGATTTTGTTAAAATGGGTTGTTTATTAGCACAACCTAAAATATTTAAAAGTATAAGACAGCAAAATAAGCGTAATAAAAAGCACATCCCTGAGATCCTGTAATTAATTAATAAATTCAACTTATAACCATGCGGCTAAGGTAAATAAGGCAACTAAAACGAGCAGAACAATTACCGCATGCTCTACTAAGGTTTCCGCAATAGGCATGGGAACCTCCTCAAACTCATTACTACGTACCGCAAGCAAACCACATTCACTGAGCATTTGATCATTTAAAGCTGGTTTTACCAAAAGAAATCCAGTAAATCGCTGAAAACCTAATTGGAAATTCCCCACTAATAGATACAACAATACGGTTAAACGAGCCGGAATCCATTCAAGAATCTCAGTAGTATCTTTGGCTAGTACTGCTACTGAAGGAATAGTTTTTGATAAAGAGATAAGTCTGAAAAATAAAGCGGCAATGGGACCGCCAATAACATACCAAAAAATCACTGAAAATAATTGATTGTTCACTTCTGCAAAGTAAGTTCCTGCAGAATGTTCAGGAACTTCTACGTCTGTATCAATAATTGGATAAAAAGGGTTTTTTGGTCCCAAGCAATAAAAAAATAGGGCTATATTAAATAGGAGGCCTAGTAAACCGAATAGAATAGAATCCACTGCTAGATAAACTAAGCTAGTAATTATTGTTATTGGCAGAACAATAAGAGCTAACATCAGGGCTGTATTATTTAGAATATTATTTTTATCTATCAGATTTTTTATAAATAAGTAGTATCGCTCAAACCAAACAAATCGATGATATGAAATTGAATGAATTAAAAAGCGTTCACTAAGTAGACATAATACAATAACCAACAATTTCATTATTATTAATCCTTACGCATTTTTTCAGATAAAGCTATCGGAGTTGGATACTTTAATACCACAAGGTATGAGGACACAATAAAAGTTAAAATAGTCGTTGCCTGAATTAAATTAGATGCAACATCAGAAATTAATTTAGTACTTAAGGCAATACTAGCAACCAATAATGAGAACTCACTTCCTTGTCCTAGTCGTATCCCTACTTCTTTAGCGACGCTTTTTTTCTCGCCGGATCTTAATAAGAGAATATAAAATAGAAAGGGTTTAATTATTAAAATAGATGCCGCTAGAATAACTGCTGGAATAATTACCTGCGAAGAATAACTAAAATTAAAAGTTGCCCCTATAGAAAAGAAAAACATGACAAGGAAAAAATCGCGCAAAGGTTTTAGACTTTCAGCAATGAATAATGAGATAGGGCTAGAAGCTAACGCAACGCCGGCTACAAAAGCGCCAATGTCTTCTGAAAGGCCTAGTTTTTGTGCTAAAACAGAAAGACCTAGACACCAACCAATTGAAAGTAAAAACACATATTCTTGAGTTCTATCAAAGCGTGCTAATAATTTAATCAAAATATAACGCTCACATAAGAAAGCAAAGAGACATAATGCAGGTAAAGCGATACCAACTAATAGAAGATCATCTACAGATAATCCTCCACCATCATGAGCGCCATTAATTAAAATTAAAATAATAATTGCAATAACGTCTTGCATTAATAAAACACTGATCATGACCTCACCAGTGTGTTGATGATGTAAAATAGTTGTGGGTAATAACTTCAGGCCAATAATAGTACTTGAAAACATCATCGATCCACCTAGAACCCATGACTCTGTTTCTGAAAGACCAAACCATCTGCCAATATAATAGGCTATAGCAGCAAATAAAATGGAACTAACCACAGCGATCCAAGTTACTTTTCTTAACATATGAACTAAATTTTGTGGTTGTAAGTGCAATCCTAATAAAAAAAGTAGAAAGACGATACCAATATCACCTACTTGCTGTACGGTCGTTACATCGGGCACTAGTTTCAATCCCCAAGGACCTAAAGCTGCTCCCAAAAGAATATAAGCAACTAATAAGGATTGTTTTGTATATAAAACCAATGTCGAAAGAATCGCAGCTCCAGAAAATATTAAAAAAATGGTATAAAATACTGAGCCGTCATGCATTGGTTATTTACCTCACTGATTAATTCGATAATTGGAACTAATTCATGGATTAATATTATCATTAATCCATGAATTATCTATAAATATTCTATATAGAGAATAAAATTATGCAAATGCATGCTCTTGGTTTAAACAAGAACTGAGAAAGCTCCTGATATTCCATTATGAGCTAATCTGGTTTTTAAACTATCCACCATATTTTTATTCGCAAAAGGACCTACTCTAACAATATAATGTTTTTGATAATGTTCTACAAAAACTGGCGATGTAGTTATTCGCGCTAATTTATCTTTTAAAGTTTTTGCTGCCGATTCGGTATTAAATGCCCCAGCTTGTAAGTAGTAATGAGCCTTACCGGAAGGCCCCATCATGGTTTCAATTTCTACATGGGCAGTGCCTTTCGGAAATATTCCTAATTTTACTGCTGCTGCATATGATAAATCAATCACTCTATTACCATGAAAAGGACCTCTATCATTTACTTTAACTACGGCCGTTTTTCCATTGTCTAAATTTTTTACTTTAATATAAGTGGGCAAAGGCAAGGTTTTATGAGCAGCGGACATAACATACATATCATAGGGCTCACCGCTTGAGGTACGTTGTTTATGAAATTTTGTTCCATACCAAGAAGCAACACCACGTGTTTTATAACCCGATGAACTTTTCATTACTTCATATTTATGGCCAGCAACATTATATTCTGTTGGATTACCATAACGGCTCATAGGTTCTTTTGTAGGTATAGATTCTTTAATTTTACTATTTTTAGGCTTCTTAGGTGCCGTATCTTGTTTGATAGTATAGCGATTGCCTTTATTATTATAACGATTATAAATCGATTTATCATGAGTATTCTTTTTAGAGTAGCTTCTTGATTTGACTACTTCTTTTTTTGTATTAACTTCATTGTGGTCAGGATTTTGACAACCCGAAAGAAGTATAAGTAAAGCAAGTACTATTCTTTTCATAAGTCTTCATTTTTAATGATCGGTATGCACAATATACAGAAAAAACATCAATTTTCGAAGTTTTCATTTCAATTAATTCATTTTTACTTTAAAAAAAAGGGATATTTTTGCTTCGCTCATTGTGTGTTTAAAAGCTTATGATAAGATAACCAACATTTTGTAACTACTTGGTAAGAAAATGACAAAAGCCACTTCTTTTTTATTAACCACCCTATTTTTTATTACTTTAATTGCTCAGTCTTCAAATTTAATGGCAGAGGACACGCTTCCCTCACCCTCAAATCTTGAAAAGCCTTCAGCTACGATTATTCATAAACCTTTAGTTACTCCAGCAGCACCTAATTTAAATGCAAAAGCCTATATGCTTATTGATGTGAATAGCGGGAAAATACTTGCTGAAAAAAATAGTGACGAGCATTTACCTCCGGCAAGCTTAACTAAGATGATGACTTTATATGTTGTATCCAATGCCTTACATAATAGTCAAATTCATTTAAATGACAGTGTTCGAGTAAGTCGTGATGCTTGGAAAATTGGTGGCTCACGTATGTTTATTAAAGAAGGTCAACAAGTCTCTGTTGAAGAGTTACTTAAAGGAATTATCGTTGATTCAGGTAATGATGCTTGTGTTGCTATGGCAGAACATGTTGGTGGTAGCGAAAATGCCTTTACGGATATTATGAATCAACAGGCACAAAATCTCGGCATGAAAAATAGTCACTTCACTGATAGTACTGGATTACCTGATCCTAATTTGTATACCACTGCAAAAGATTTAGCTATTTTAGGTCGAGCATTAATTACTGAATTTCCCCAGTATTATGGTTGGTACAAACAAAAATGGTTTACCTATAATGGGATTCGCCAACCTAATAGAAATCGTTTACTTTGGAGAGACAGCCAAGTTGATGGTTTAAAAACCGGGCATACTAGTGATGCTGGATTTTGCCTTGTTTCTTCAGCTAAACGCGATAATATGCGACTTCTTGCTGTGGTTTTGGGTGAACCGAATGATTCTTCACGCGCTGATGATAGTGAGAAATTATTGAATTATGGTTTTAGATTTTTTGAAACCCATCAACTGTTCAAATCAGGACAATCTATTGCTGAATTACCTTTATACAAAGGATTAGTAGATAAAGTGTCTGTGGGCTTAACTGAAAATCAGTTTATTACTATTCCAACTGGTCAATATCAGCGCTTAACTATTTCTACCAAGATCCCTTCTTATCTGCAAGCCCCTATTAAGAAAGGTGATAAGGTAGGCGAACTTATAATTCAATTTGATAATAATGTGGTAACTACAAAACCTCTTTATGCTTTACAGGATATTGAAAGTGGTGGATTTTATACACGCACTAAAGATTCTCTTCGCTTAACTTTTAAAAGTTGGTTTGGCTCATCTGAAGGTTAATTAATTGTGCGACAAGCTTTTATTAATGGTGAATACTGTGACTTAGCTGATGCGAAGATCTCCGTCTTTGATAGAGGCTTTTTATTTGGCGATGCGATTTACGAGGTGCTGCCTGTATATAACAGTCAGCCTCTTTTTGTAGACAAGCATCTAAAACGCCTCTATTACAATTTAGATAAAATTAATATAGCGCATCCTCAATGGGATTTATCTACAATAATTAGTGAACTAATTATTAAAAGTGGTGGTGGTGACTTACAAGTTTATATCCACATAACCCGAGGTAATCAAGGAATTCGCAAACACGATATTCCCTCGAATCTCTCTTCCTCCGTCATTGCATTTACCATTCATAACAAATATCCAAGCTTAGAGGAAAAACAAAAAGGTCTTAGTGCTACAATAATTGACGATATACGCTGGTCGCGTTGCGATATTAAAACCACTTCATTATTAGCTAATATTTTATTGAATGATGGGGCAATCTCTAAAGGCTATCACACATCAATTTTAGCCCGAAATAATATTATTACTGAAGGCAGTGCTGCGAATGTTTTCATGGTAGATAACAATGGAATTATAAAAACACCACTATTAAATCATTTTTGTTTACCCGGAATAACTCGAGAGGTTACTATTGAATTATTAAAGCAATTAAATTGACCTTATTTAGAAGCCGAATTTACAGTTAGTGAACTTTTAAACGCTCAAGAAGTTTGGATAACTAGTACTACTAAAGAAATTTTTCCTGTTACTCAAATTGATGCACAGTTAATTAATAAAGGTACAATGGGTGATTATTGTCAAACAATAAATCATCATTTTAGAAAATTGGTGAATAATGACTAAAACTACTTTAATAGAATTTCCATGCTTATTTCCTGTAAAGATTATTGGTGTTAATTCTCCTTTATTTATAGAAGAAATAAAGCAAATTACAATAAAGCATTTTCCTGATTTTGAAGAAAAAAATATTGAACAAAAATTAAGTAAAAAAAATAATTATTTTGCATTAACAGTAACTGTTCAAGCACAAAATCAAGAAATGTTAGATGCCTTTTACCAAGAAATCACAAAACATGAACACGTTAGAATGGTTTTATAAAGATGAATATCCAAAATTTAGGTACTCAAGACTATCATTCTATTTGGTCTAAAATGAAAGAATTTACCTTAAGTCGTACAGAAAACACTGAGGATGAATTATGGCTTTTGGAACATAACCCCGTTTATACTCAAGGGCAAGCAGGGAAACCTGAGCATATATTAAATACCAACTCGATACCTATCATTCAATCGGATCGAGGAGGACAAGTGACCTACCATGGCCCAGGACAATTAGTAGTCTATGTTTTAGTAGATTTAATTCGACGTAATATTGGAATAAGAACATTAGTAGCTAAATTGGAACAAGTATTAATATTAATTTTAGCTCGTTACCAGATAGAGGGGCATGTTCGTTGTGGTGCACCTGGAGTGTATGTAAATGAGCAAAAAATAGCCTCAATTGGCTTACGAGTTAAAAACGGGCGTACATATCATGGTATTGCGCTTAATGTTAATATGGATTTAACCCCTTTTCATGATATTAACCCCTGTGGATATGCTAAAATGGAAATGACACAAATTAGTGATTTTCAACCTTCAGTTGCCATAGCGGAAGTAGGTCAATTTTTTGTACTTGACTTCATGAATCACTTTGAACAACAAAAATAACTATGAACTTGGTCGCTGATTATATTCATCCATTAACTGAGTGGCTTCAAGCTAATCCAAGCTGGTCCTTATTTATTACATTTATTATTGCATTAGCTGAATCACTAGCTATTGTAGGTAGTCTTGTACCTGGATCAGTGACGATGACTGCTATAGGTATTTTGGTTGGTTCAGGAATTATGCGTCTCGACCTTACGCTTCTTGCATCTAGTCTAGGAGCAGTTTGTGGTGATAGTCTGAGTTATGCCTTAGGTTATTTTTATAGTGATAAATTAGTAGAAATGTGGCCTTTTAGAAAATACCCCACTTGGCTTGCTTATGGAAAAGATTTTTTTTCACGCCATGGAGGAAAAAGTGTACTTATTGGCCGTTTTGTTGGCCCCTTAAGATCCATAATTCCAGTGATAGCTGGTATTATGCATATGAAGCAATGGCGTTTTTTATTAGCTAATATTATCTCAGCTATTGGCTGGTCGCTTTTGTATGTAATGCCCGGAGTACTGATAGGAGCTGCAGGGCATGAGCTTTCAGCAGAGAGTGCCACACGCCTTTTTATTCTTATTTTATTCTTACTATTTGCTATTTGGGTAATCAGCTTATTTATTAAATGGTCAGTATTAAAACTACATTCTTTTTTTAAAAATAATCTCCATGGATTTTGGCTAGGCTTTAAAAAACACTCTTCTTTATTAGAAATATATAATCTTTTTACCCCAAAAAATGAAATAAACCATTACCCCACGGCAGGCCTAGTATTATTAACCTTATTCTGTTTATTAGGTAGTACCACTCTTATCGCATTAAATATATGGGGACAGTATCTAAAAACTATTGACTTACCGGTCTATCTTTTTTTACAAAGTTTTCATACCCACCTACTTGAAGCCGTATTTATAGTTTGCACGCAATTAACTAGTAAAATCACTATTGCTTTTCTGTATGCAGGATGTGGTTGCTGGCTTATTTATCATAAAAAACTTAGAGCAATCATTTACTTATCGTTTTTAACTATTCTTAGTTGTTGTGTTGCTTACTTACTGGCTGAGTTTATTTATTGCCCTAGACCCCAAGGATTATTAATAACCATGTCAGGAAGCTCTTTTCCTAACAACAATCTTTTAGTAGCAACCGCATTATATGGTTTTATTTTTTACTACATCAACAATAAATACTCCTTATTAACTAATACTCTTAGAACTTTTATTTTAATTATACTGGGGCTAAGCGGTTTAGGTTCTATTTATCTGGGGGATAATTGGCTTAGTGATATTTTAGCTTCATATTTTATAGGCTCTTTTATTTGCTTAATTGTTTGTTTATTTTATAGAAAAGAAAACATTCCTCATGAGAAAAAAAGTCAGTCCGTAACAATTCTAACTCTATTATTTCTTAGTATTATTTTTTCATCTTCTGTATCAATTTATTTAAATTTTAAATTGTTAGTTTATACTCATACACCTCATCAGAAAGAATATACTTTAGAGAGCTCTCTCTGGTGGGATCAACAACAGCCTATTTTACCTTTATACCGTTTAAATCGTGTAGGCAAAAGAACAAGTTTACTGAACATTCAGTATTCCGGCGATTTAAGTTTTTTAGAAAATACTTTAGAGGCTTATGGTTGGGAGGCTCATAATGAAACACTATTTACCAAAATTATTATGCGAGTGAACGATTCCAATAATGTCAAACTACCCTTACTAACACAATTATTCCAAAATAAGCGTCCAGAGTTGGTGATGACCTATAAAGATAAACAAAGCAAGACGCTATTTCAATTAATCATGTGGGAGTCTAATTATAATTTAAATCAGATAAATCATCCTTTATGGATTGGTACTTTATATCCTACGCAACATGAAGCAAATCCAAAGAATCGGATAGCTGTGAATTCGCTTAGTTATATCATCCCAGCTCTTCAGCCCTTTACTTTACGAAAAATTGCTTTGCCTGATGAAATGGTTAAAACAACCTTATTTCCTAACGCACCCAATATTTTATTAATTAAAAGCCATGAAAATGCTAATTAGTTACCCCTATAAGCTAGTTTGAATAAACAAATATTGGTATAACTATATATAAATAAATATTAAGGACAATTTAATGCTTTTATTGGCAGGTATTATTCATTATCTACTACCACTAGCTGCATTAATTTCATTAATTTGGGGGCTTAGTAAAAAAGCTATTTACTACATAATAGCTGCCTTGTGGTTAAGCCTTATTGCTCTTATTCTTCATTATCAACATTCAGGAGGAGCAATTTTAGGAAGTTATTTTGATTACACTAATGCCCTTCTCTATTCTTTAAATTTAATAATTCTCGCTACAAGTGTAATATATATAATCGAGCATTTAAGCAACACATCAAATGGTTTAAAATATAGTGCCCTGATAGCTCAAGCATTTATTGCCTTGGCTAGTATATTAATGATATTTAATCTATGGATTAATGCCTATTTCTTAGCTGATAAATTAGAAGGAACGCCTATTATTCAAGTTTCATTAATAGAAAAAGCTAGTTATTGTAATAGTAAATATGTTTTTTATAAAATTGCTAGAGATGGCTCGACAGATTACCTATGCCCAAACTATTATGGGTTGATTCCAAAAATAGGACATTTAAGTGTGAGTCCAGATTTCATAGCAACACAATTATCTTTGCCTAATAAAAAACAAATGTTATTGTTACAAAAGAAAAATTAAAATTAATAGGAATTTGTTCTAGAAGGTTTTATTTGATACCATGCTTCCAATTTACAATTTTAGTACTAACATGAGATATTTAATTTCCCTCTTTCTTGTAGTTTTTACTTTCAATAGTTATTGCATGTCACAAAAGGTAAATTGGGATAATGCTGTTGATAAAGCCGTAAAACGTTATGGCTTAAGAGTAGAGCCACAACTTAGATCCTTTTTTTCTAAAGCTGGCGTCAGCTACCCTCCTAAAGAAATCGCATTGTTAGCTTTTAAATCTGAGCGAAAAGTGGAGCTTTGGGCAAAAAACTCCGACCAAAAATGGACTCATGTTCATAATTATCCACTTACTGGATTCAGTGGTCGCCTAGGCCCAAAACTAAAAGAAAACGATAAACAAATCCCAGAGGGTGTATATAAATTAGTTAATTTTAATCCCTTTAGTAGCATGCATTTATCGATGATGATCAATTACCCTAATAGCTTTGATAAAGAAAAAGGCTATGTTGATGGTAGAAAAAATCTAGGCAATAATATTTTTATTCATGGAAAAAATTTATCTGTTGGTTGTTTAGCTATTGGTGACCTTGCAATAGATCAGTTGTTTATTTTGGCAAGACGTGTAGGTTTAAGTAATATTAAAGTAATTATCGCTCCTAATGACTTACGCAAGGATAAGAAACCATCAACATCTACCTTTGCGCAACCCAGATGGCTTCCAGAATTATATAAACAGATTTCTGACTCACTTAAGCCCTTTAGCAACCATAAGTATTCAGCTTAAATTATTTATATGTCCAAGAATAAACACTATCTATCACTTAATTACGTGAGCTCGAATTAATTCAGTATTTACTTCGATCCACTCGGCCTGAGGAGGATGCGCATTGTCTTTAAGTTAGAAGATTTGTCATTCCCGAGAAGTTCGGGAATCCATTCTTCGACTAGCTGAAGAGCATGATTAGAGATGTATCAAGACAGTTTAGTCTGCTCCGTGCTTAAACTTAAAGTCAGTTTCAGGTCGTCTCAAAGCCTAAGCACAGAACAAAGTCTTGGAGACGGACGCCGCGCATCCTTCTCAGGCCGAAAAAGACCGTAAGTTAAATAGCAATGAAGATGATGTGAACCTCTGAGGCATTTTAACCTAACATTTATTCTTTCTCACAGACACTCAATTTTGGGTCAAAATGAACCGACCTACTAGCTCATTTAAGTTCATTTTTTATTGGTTGAGCTTGCCTGAATGGCTTCGTATTCTAGCAATTCAGTAATCGATCAGGAATGACTTTAATGGGAGTTCAAGATGTTTTCAGTGGATACTGCACGAAGGTGACAATTTATTTATTTAAATAAAAAATCAAGTTTAGCTTTTAATACATCGAGCTTAAATGGCTTTAAAATATATCCATCAATATGAAGATGTTTAGTTCTAAGTAAAAGCTCTTTATCTGCTTCCGCTGTAATCATAAAAAATTTTTGTTGTTTTATATGAGGATCGGGATGATTGCGAATACGAGTTAATAATTCTAATCCTGTCATTTCTGGAGAGTTAAAATCACTAATAACTAAATCAAAATGTTCTTTTTGTAATAAATCCCAGCCTTTTTTAGGACTATCCGCTTCCACAATATTGTTATAGCCTAATTTATTTAAAAAATTTAACAAAATTTGTCTCATAGAGGCAAAATCATCAATTATTAAAATTCTGATATTGACATCCATGTTTTATATCTCCTCGCCCTCAATTTTTATTGGCTCAATATTAAGCAAAGAAGCCATTTCATTTATATTCATATCATCAACAGTCTCCACATTGTTAATCTCAAGTTTATCTTTATATTTTAAATAAACATCAACTAATAAATGGTGCGCTTCTTTATACTTATCAGAATACACTTGTTTTTCCGAACGTAATTGATCAATTAATGCTTCATGTTGAGAAAGTTGCTCTTCTTCATTTATATTTTCTTGAAGAGAAACTGTTTCCGCTTCGGCTTTATCCTTTAATAAAGTTACTACTTGACTAAGACATCGAATATAAGCGGATGTTATCTGATTCATAGTAAAAGGTAGTACTTCAATAGCCTCAGCCTGATGTTCAATAAAAAGTGTACATAATTTTTTATAAGAATCTTTCTCAAGAGTTATAATCTCAGTTATTACATTATTCAATTTTGTACCCAGTTCGCTACCTAAGGTTTTCCTTAGTTGCTCTTCCTCATTGGTAAATTGCTCTTCATAAGCCGTGTTATTGCTTTCTATAGCTTTTAAAATAAATCGTTTTTCTTTTGTTTTCTTTAATAAAATAAATAAAGAAACAGCAGCAAAAAAAAGAGTGCTGCATAAAAGTAATAAATTAACTAAGCTATAATTGCTCATCATTATTCTCAGAATGTAATTGTTTTTTAAGCTGCTCTATTTTTTTTCCGTATTTTATTCCTGAAAAGAAAACCCAAATAATTAGAATTATTATTATTAACAATAATATAATTTGATCTTGCCTCGAAATACCGGACACCAACTTTATGCAGCTAACTCAAACTCATCTGGTGTCTGATACCCCAGAGTTGAGTGTAGTCGCTGACGATTATAAAACACTTCAATGTAATCGAATATAAGCAATTGAGTTTCCGCTCTG
>CANJQE010000049.1 GCA_947476305.1 Legionellaceae bacterium | reverse complement strand
TTATAAATTGGCAAAAATAGTTAGCCAAGGGGACCCTGTTGTCACACGACACCTGATACGGTCTAATATTATTACATAAGTGCAAAAAATTAACGAATCAAAAAATAGGCTGTGGCATATCCTGATACAAAACAGAAAGATGGGAAAATCAAAATTTTATCCGTTACAAACTAGCAACGAGGTGATGGGCAATGGCCAAAGCGTGATTTGCTTTGCTAATGATTTGCCGTTCGGAAGCTTGAGCGGCGCAACGAGCTATTTTCCCGGAAGGATGCATGATATCAATAATATAATCTAAACCTATAAATGCAGTACGCACATTGTGCTCCTTCATTGAAGTATTAAATGAGTATCTTAAATTCAATTTTGGATTCAAGCAAATTACTCGCGAAATTTTTAAATACTGTATGCTTCTTACTTTTCTATCAGCTACTATTTTCGCTACAATAAGACTTCTTTTCTAAAGGACTAAGAATAATGCAGGATTTCTATCAACAAGCTCCTACGCTTGATAATCAATATCTGGTTGACCCCATTCTTCGTGCCTATTTAAAATGGAAATTACCTAAAGAAATGCTTCAAGAAATTGAACCCGAATTGATATCCCTGGGACAAAGAGTCATTACTGAGATCCTGTGCTTAGGTAAAGAGGCTGAAGCCCAACCTCCTCGACATATTCCCTATGATCCCTGGGGTAGGCGAATTGACAAAATTGAAGTGTCAGCCGCATGGAAAACACTGGATCAAATTGCTGCCGAAGAGGGGCTAATTGCAATTGGCTATCAACGTCGTCATGCAGCATTCTCTAGAATTCATCAATTTACTAAACTCTATCTCTTCCACCCCTCTTCAGCAATATATACTTGTCCGCTTGCTATGACTGATGGTGCAGCAAGAGCAATTGAACTTTATGGTGATGACAGATTAAAGCAAGGTGCATTTCAACATTTAACCAGTACTGATCCCCATTTATTCTGGACTTCAGGGCAATGGATGACGGAACGAACTGGAGGCTCTGATGTAAGTGGGACCTCAACAATTGCCAAAATGGAGGGAGAAACATATAGCCTTTATGGTTGTAAATGGTTTACTTCGGCTACCACCTCTCAAATGGCAATGACCTTGGCACGCATTGAAGGCGATCATTCTGGCTCTAAAGGCTTGAGCCTTTTTTACCTGGAGTTGAGGGATCAACAGGGGCAACTTAATGGCATTCAAATTAATCGCTTAAAGGATAAACTCGGTACAAAAGCCTTACCAACAGCTGAGTTAACTCTGTCAGGATGTAAAGCGCAATTAGTAGGCGGTCAAGGTGATGGAGTTAAGAAGATCTCTTCTCTCTTCAATATCACGCGTCTCTATAATGCCTGTTGTGCCGTAGGTTATATGCGTAGAGGGCTGGTTTTAGCCCAGGATTATGCGAGAAAACGTCAGGCCTTTGGTCGCCTGCTTTGCGAACAAGGTTTACATATTGAAACCCTAGCTGATTTGCAGGTGGAGTATGCTGCTGCCTTTCATTTAGTTTTTCATGCTGTAGAACTCTTAGGAAAGGAGGAAACGGGACAAGCAACAAAGGCTGAAACCGCCATTTTAAGATTATTGACCCCGTTGGCAAAGTTATACACAGCAAAACAAGCTATTGCCTTTATCAGTGAAGTACTCGAATGTTTTGGTGGTGCAGGCTATGTGGAAGATACTGGCCTCCCTAGTTTATTGCGCGATGTGCAGGTTCTATCAATTTGGGAAGGAACTACCAATATATTAAGCCTCGATGTATTAAGAGCTATTCGTAAAGAAAATGCCGCCGAACCCTTCTTACTTGATATTAAAGAGCGCTTAGCTTTAATAACACTGGAGTCTCTAAATCAAGCGAAAACAAAGGCAGAACAGGCATTACATCAATTAACAAAGTACATGCAGAGCATGAGCCAATTTGATGAAGAAGCCCAACAGATCGCAGCGCGTCAATTTGCATTTAGTCTAACTCGAACTTATATTGCTAGCCTTTTGCTGGAACATGCTGCTTGGTGCCATCAACAAGCCATTAATCCACAAATGTTAGTTATTGCCCAGCGTTGGTGCGATAAAGCATTAGTGACTTGTTTTCAAGCTGATGAGATTTATCAACAAGCCTCAAAGCTTTTAGTGACGAATTAATGATTCATCGCTTAGTGATGATTACAATCCGCGCACAAGCCTTTGATTTCTACGGTGCAATTGATAATTGAAAATTGAATGGCATTAGCGGATTCTGTTACGGAAGTGAAATCAATAAGACACTCTAATTCTTTGACAAAATCACAGTGACTGCAAATGAGAAATTGGGCCTGCCCTATATGGTGTCCATGCAAACAAGCAACATAGGATTTAAGACTGTCAATACAATGAATAAATCCCTCTTGATGCCAAAATTGAATGGCACGATAAACGGTGGGTGGTTTGGGATTTTCCATTTCCATGGATAAGCGCTGTAGAATGTCATAGGCGCCGAGTGGCTTTCTTTCTTCCATTAAGATTTTGAGAACGCGTTCTCTGGGCTCTGTAAAACGAAGGCCCTGATTGATGCAATGTTTATAAGCCCTGTCCAATAAATTTTGTGTCATCCAATAATCTTTAATTTAATCTAGATTGCGCTATCTTATCATAATCTCTATTTGAAAGAAAAATAATCAAAAAAATTGTCACTAATATTCATAAAGACTACTTGCTGTCTAAAAATTATTTAAAGTAGCTTGATCTGCATCAGCCAACTGTTATATTATAACATCAAATTTACGGTGGCTTAAAAAGCTATCCTTATTAAGTTTTAGGAACTGAAAAACTACTTTGCTTAAACATATTGAATTCATCTTCAGAATTTAAAAATCGCTGTACTTTGTCATTAATCGTATTGATGTGTACTCAAAATCCGCGTTTTTTACTCCGAAGTTGATAACTCATTAGGGTGAAAATATGTAAACAGGACTTACAAAACCCCTATATCATTTAAATAGAGGAAGCCAATGCATTATAACAATTATCGATTCCATCTTTCTGATGATATCCATGTGCTTGACCCGAAAAAAACCACGGAAAAAATCAAACGGATTTTGCAAGGAGCTAAAAACTTAGGACTCGTGCGGGTAGCAATAGATTTAACGGATCAAAATAAAAGTATCAGCTTATTATGTACAGTCGAAAATTCTAATTCTGTACCAAGCAAAGTGCGGCAACTTTTGCTTGCAGAAGGGCTAGTTCTAATTGAAAAGATCGAGATTGAAACACTTTGTGATGAAGAGGAAATGGAACATGATGAGCATGAACACCATGGCCACTCTCACTCCATAAAAAAGCCCAGCAACAATTCTACACAAAGCCACCATCATGGACATCAACATGAGCAGCAGCATGCTCACGCCCATGGACATCAACATGCTCACGCCCATGGACAGCAACATGCTCACGCCCATGGACAGCAACATGATCGCTCCCATGGACAGCAACATGATCACGCTCATGGACATCAACATGATCACGCTCATGGACATCAACATGATCATGCTCATGGACATCAACATGATCACGCTCATGGGCATCAAGATGATCACGCTCATGGGCATCAAGATGAACATTCTCATGGACATCAACATGAAAATCACTGGCTTAAAGCAGCCTTAGGTTTGACTTCAGGCATAGGCTTACTTGTCCTTTCTTTGGCCAGTTTTAATATTCCTATGCTCGCTTATTATATCATCACAGGACTTAGTACCCTGATGAGTCTCTATTTGGGAAGTACGGTTTATAAATCAGCATGGAATGCATTGTGGGAAAAGAAATGGGATACAACCACTTTATATACGCTTAGTACTTTAACTATTGTGGCCATGTCTATTGTAAGCCTGTTTGTTCCCTCATTACCTATGATGTTTGAGGCCGCACCTTTAGTTTTAGGCTTGTGGCATTTAGGTGAAGGCATTGAACATAGCTTAATAGGACAAATTACTAAAAAATTAGATGTGCGGGATTGTCTGCTCCCTTTTGTGCACTTAAATGATTCTTCGAAAGAAATTTCCATCAAAACCTTAATTCCCAATGATATGATCATAGTGGGCAAAGGAGATGTTATTCCTGTCGATGGTGTGTTAACAACAGAGGCATTACTATATACAACCCGAATTGATGGCTCTCCTAATCTTAAACTGTTTAAAGCCGGTGATGAAGTTAAAGCAGGTATGTGTTTAGCTAATCATATTCCTTCGCTGGAAATGCGCGTTACAAAAACCTATCAAAACTCGTACCTCTCATTAATGGCAAAAAATATTAGTCAGGCAAATAATGAGAAGGCCCCCGTTGAGCTGTTTGCAAACAAAGTATTGCAGTATTTTATTCCTGGTTTACTCGGTATAGCCCTAATATCAGGTATTGTAATAGGAGTCTTGTTTACTCCTGCACTAGCTATTCAATGTGTCATATCTGTTCTTGTAAGCGCCTGCCCCTGTGCTTTAAGTTTAATTACACCCCTTGCAGTTAAAATCGGATTGAAAAAAGCGTCCGAATTGGGGATTCAATTTAACAATGGGAAAGCATTACAAGCAGCGGCTGATATTGATACGGTTGTTTTTGATTTAAATGGCACCCTTACCCAAGGCATAATGACAATAGATGCGTTGCGTATTACCGATAAAAAGTTTTTGAATCATATCTCATTATTAGAAAGTCAATCCGATCATCCTGTAGCAAAAATTATTTATTCTTATATAAAAAAGCAACGCAGCGTTCCCTGCGAGGACTTAGAGTTAACTTCTATTGATAAAAGCCATCACTCTGGGATGAAAGGAATCATTAATGGCGAAACGTTCATCATAGGCAATAAAGACATGCTCTTAGAAAATGGAATTAGCCATATCGATAAGCCTTATGATAATCAAGAAAATGGTTCTTTATATATTGTCCGGAACGCAGCAGTGATAGGACAAATTGCTCTTACCGACCCGCTACGTAAAGATGCTATTACAACCGTTAAAAAATTACAGAGCCTTGGCAAGGCCGTGCATATTTGTACGGGCGCAGACAAAGCATCTGCAGAAAAATATGCAGCCCTATTAGGTATTCCTAAAGAGAACATTGCCGCGAATACAGTGGGTGCTGTCACCAAGGCTGGTGAAGTATCTAAAACAACTTATATTCAAAAATTAAAAAGTAAAGGACATAAAGTAGCAATGGTAGGCGACGCGGCCAATGATGTCACAGCCATTGCCTATTCAGATATAGGTATTGCGGTAAAATCAAGGATTGGAGACATCATCACGGAACAACATGCCGGCATAGTAATACAGCAAGGATTGTTATTTCCAATTGCAACGGCCTTTGATGTGGCGCAAAAAACCAAACAAAATATTTTCCAAAACCTATTCGTAAGCTTAAGCTATAATTCAGCGATTACTTTAGTTGCGGCAGGATTTTTTATTGCTCTAGGCTTTACACTTAATCCAGCAATCGGCGTTGCCTTAATGGTGCTTGAGTCCACTATTGTTTTAAGCAATTTATATCGTTTTAAACAGCAGGAAGTTGTTTCTGCAGCAAACAATAAAGCGTTCGATTTAAATGAAGAAACGTCTAAGCATACAACATCTAAAGTTTTACATGCTTTAGGCCATCAACCAACAGTTAACTTAGCTAGTGTTTCAGAATCTAAGCCAGTGAGTGCGCCAACTAATAGATTGTTTGCTCCCGCTAACAATTTTAATACCTTTATTCAACCAACAGTAGAACGCGCAGTAGCGTCAATCTGACAAATTTATAAAATTCGTAGCACAGCATCAGTTCAACTTGCCAGATTGCATAAAATCAATCTGGCATCCCTATAAAGCCCCCCTAGTTATATATGGCTTAAATAGTTATAAAAACCACCTATAAACAAATTGAATTGTTTTAACCAATTTAATGAAATTAAATTAGCAATCTTGCTGAAGGGAAATTCGGCACCAAATTCAGCGTACAATACTTTAAGCATTAATGGCCCCTACCCCTATGAATTTTATTCAGGCCTTCCCCCAGCTTAACCAACCCTACTACTCTATTGTTCTTAACGCTCTTAATATTATTAGCCTTCGTTTATACCAGTTAAATCAGAAACCCGATTTTGGTTTATTTTTAATGATTAGCTTTAGCAAAAGTTGTTGTAATCAATACCCAATCCTGTGGCAATGATCGTGTTAAGAAACAAAGCCCAAATTTGTTCTTCTAGATAACCAAAAAGCGGTGATGGGAGTCATTAATGTGATAAGTAGGACTGGAATAACCGCTATTTTATAGTTTCCTTGATAACTATTTAATAACCCACCAACAATTGGAGTAAGTATCATGCCTAAAGTAATTTCGATCATATTAACAAAGCCAATACCGGTTGCAAGCATGCTTTTTTCAACCAAGTCTCCAATTAAAGCGAACCCAAGAGAAAGTGCGCCCGTAAAAAAACCTAAAAATAAATATAACCAAATTTCAACACTGAGGCTTTTTACGAAAAAAATACTTATGAACAAAAATATAAACTCTAAAAGAGCTGCTATGGTAATAATCAAACCAAGCTTATTACTTTTTTTACCTAGTAATCCAAAGATTGGCGCACCAAGGATATAACCTAAAATAGTATATCCATTAGCAATGGTAGCGGAATGAAGACTTAGATGATAATGGGACTCGAGGAAATTTATTCGCCAGTTATTTGTTAATACAATCATATGTGAAAATGCACAACCAACGTATAAAGCACATAGCCAAACATTTTTGTTTTTAATGAGTAACTTTAAATTAATAATGATGCTTTTTATTTCCAACTCATTGGATTTTTCAGTATCCCTAATTAAGAGCCAAAATATAATAGCCAAAGCAAAACAAAACATTGCATTTATAAAAATCAACTTATTCCAATCATAATAAATGAGTAAATAATTATAAAAAATAACAACTAGAAATACACCTAACATTGAAAACATCTGGGTTAAACCCACAGCAAGTTTGTACTCCTCTTTTGAAAGCCATAGGTTTGCTAAATACAAGGCACTAATAAATACAACGCTTGCAGCCGTCCCCATGCAAAAATGGCCACATACGTATAAAAAATACATGCCTTTTATATTTGACAACCCTATAAAAAGCGTTCCAATACCAAATAATGAAATAGAAGAAGTTAAGACTTTTCGTACATCAAAATGATCAATTAATATACCTGCCGGTAGTTGTAATATAACGTATGGGAGTAAGTAAAATGTATTTAAAAGAGCAACTCTAAAATCACCAATAAGGTAATGTGATTCAAGGTAGGGGATCTTAATGCTGGGTAAGACTTGAATACCATATTGATAAAACATGTAAAACGCCGGTAAAAACCAGATAATCCAACGTCGAAAGAAGCTATATGAATATTTATCGAAAGTGTCCATAAAAGGTTTACAGCATCCAAACTGATATAAACTGATAGAATATCTGCAATCGAATTACTAGTAAATGAGTCTAATAACAGCTTCGGTGTTCTTTTACCGACCTTCGATTACAATTAAAATAAACACGAAGATATAACCAATATAATGGAGAATTTAAGAACCATTATACATAAATTTTTTAGTCTCCTGAATTGCGCAATTACTTAAGACAATCCCTATAAGTTATGCCCACAAAAACCTGATCTTAAAAATTATGGCGCAGCCAAACGAAAACCAACATTTATTGCTAATTCATTAGGTAAAGTTGATAAATAATAATTGGATAGCACATAGGGGGGATAAGTGGAAGTATATGCGCCTCCGCGAAGAGTAGCATATTGTTGTGCCGCTTTATTTGTAGCATTCCACTCCCAAACATTCCCAGTTTGATCAAAAGTTCCATAATAACTGGAAGAGGAAATAAATGAACCCACATCCGTAAGGTAGTTAACACTAATGGAAGTCGTAAAGGAATGTGTCGTGCAATAGCCCGTTTGATTAGACATATAATTAGCTTGATTAGCTGCAGCACCAATAATATTACCTGGAGTAGTGTTACTTTGTGTTGCAAAAAGAAAATAAGCACCAGAACCATCATAATAGGCTGCTTTATACCACTCATCATCAGAAGGTAAATAAAATGAGGGTGGCGCCAAGGTATTGGGATTGTTATTATTTTTGGCTACGGTCAAGCCCGTGGTCAAACCATGTAGCGGATAAGCTCCATCTTCCGTTGTTCCATTAATTTGCGCCCCTGTTGGCTGACCATTAGCCATCCAATTAGCAAATCGCGCCGCACTAAACCAGCTCACTGAGGTAATAGGGCGATTACCACTATAACCTTGGTTGTTCATTACTGTATACGTATATACCCCTGATACGCCCTGGCGTTTAATACCCGCAACATTAGGAATTGTCATATTCATATTGTATAAAAAATAGCTATCTTGCGCAGCAACAGCATTAAGAAAATCAGTATATTGTTCAATAGTTACTGTGTATTTTCCAATCTTATAACTCTGATTTACCCTACCTAAATTAGTGATAGGATCACTAGCATTTCCTGAATCGCCAACCAACACAAGATCATAGACCAGCGCATGAGCATTAAAAGAGATAATTAAAAATACAAAAGAACAAATCATAAAAGGCATTACTGTATTAGTGAAAGAACAAGTTTTAAACATGATCCATCTCCTTTATATCCTATTTCTTAAAAGGGCTGGCGAGACGAAAACCGCCTCCATTATATGAGTTTGTTGCCACACTCTTCGCAAAAAGAGTCGAGCTCATGGGGGTGGAACCAGCAAAATAGAATCCTCCTCGAAGACCACGGTATAGGGAAGGCAAACCATCTAAATCATTCCATTGATCGACATTACCATTTTGGTCGTAAGTACCATAAAAACTTGGACTTCCAGTAAAGGCACCTACATCAGTTAAATAGTTTTGCGTACCATAAGCAAAAAACAGGGATTGAGTTACTGCAAAGCCGACGCCATTTGCAATAAAATAATTAGCTTGGTTAAGTTTATTGCCAATGCTGTTGCCTGGTGCGGTGTTACTTTGAGTTGCATAGCTATAATACCCTCCAGTACCTCTATTGAGTTTAGGATTATAATAAGCTGCTTTATACCATTCATTCTCCAAAGGAATATAATAAGTTGGACCAGCTCCAGTATTAGGATTAATTGAGTTTTTTGCTGCAGCCGGGCCATTTATGGCACCATTTAAAACATAAGCCCCATTTTCGGTAGTAGAACTGTTTTGTGAACCATGTGGTTGCCCATTGGCCATCCAATTAGCAAAGCGCGCCGCATTAAACCAAGTAACATAAGTAATAGGGCAATTGGCACTATTGCCACTATTGTGCATTACCTTGTATGTAAAATTGCCTGAAGAACCTGAGCGATTAATTCCTGCTGAATTAAGGTTTGTTCCCATCTTTGAATTATATAAACCATAAGTATCAGTCTTTGCCACTGTATTAAGAAACTCAGCATATTGTTGGATAGTTACGTGATATTTACCTATCTTGTAACGGTAATTGACTGCCCCAAAGCCAGTTCCGTCTTTTTTATTACCAGGATTGCCTACAGTCACCAGTTTATAAACACTATCTGATGCTATAAGATTTGCTGCTTTATTATTGCTAATAGAAAACAAACAATATCCTGTGTGATAAGGAGTGCAGCCTTGGATAGTATAACCGGGTGTATTAATTTTTATTCCGGCAAAAGAATAAGTATGATTGGGTATGGTTGTTTTTATACTTAAAGTTAAGGCGGAAATCGAATAATTTTGACAGGACAAAGGCCCTTTTCCATTGAGACATAAGTTAATATTAAGCGACGTAGGCGCGCCTGTTGCACTTATATTAAATAAGTGCCCGCTTTTAGCATCGATTATTGATGTGTGCAAAAATGATAGCGTAAAAGCTAATACGATTAAAATCCTTTTCCTCACACATTATTCCCTTTAATTTATTAGATGAAGTAGAATATTGCTAGCTAGTCCATTTGTACAGATCACATGCACTAGCCCATCAATTTATAAAATAATATAACAAAGAAGATCCCTGTAGGAGCTTATCCACCACCCGCTGTAATCTGCTGAATATTCTGTTTCAGATCCAATACTTTCTCTTCAGAATCTGTAGGTACAGTAAATAAACGGAAGCGTTTTGTCGCAAGATAACTAGTAAATCCAGAACATAGCGTTAACAATATATTAATAATATCGAGCGCGGCTTGTTTCCATTCACGATGCTCCTTCAGTACAGGGAGTGCCTCTCTTATCGCATCATTAGAAGTATCTTTAAATGTTTTCAATTTTTCTTCTAAATCACCAGGCTTTGTCAAAAAATCTTTTTTAGCTTGATCAATAGCCTCATATAAAATTCTGGCTTTTGATGCGGCTAAACGATAACCATCGCTTTTTCCTTTTTTCTTCTCCAACTCAATGGTCTTATCTAAAAGAATAGTTAAATGAGCTAAAAAGCCGCTTTGTTCTAAGATAACTTTTGCTTTTGCATGAGCTAATGCTTGTTGTGCTTTTGCGGCCGTACTGCGAATAGTCTCATCTTTAGCTAATACTGCCTCTTGAAGTTCCTCATGAGCTGAGGGCACTAAAACCAAGACTGCTGCGGATTGTGATTCCTGAAGAATATCATGAAGATTAGTACTCAAATCTGCACTTCGTTTCGCGATCAATTGTTCTGAATGTACCTTAGGAAAGCTGACTTCAAAATCTCTAATTCTTTGTAAATAAGACTCAAGAGTAATGTTCCCCTCATGAAGAATAATTCCTTTTTGTTTTATTGCTGCTTCATGTATTGTGCTTTGTTTTTCTGCAAACGTTTTTTTAAGCACCTGAAGTAGTTCATCATCCTGTGTGAGAACAACTAATGCATCCTTCACTGTAGTATGATTAAGCAATCGCTCCAGCTGTGTTAAGAGGAGCTTTTGCTGCTTCTCTACTTCGCTTATAGAAGCTAAATCGGCAAAGGATATAAACAAGTTATGAATCGATTCAAGACAACGTTGAAGTGTAGCCTGTGCATCTAGAGTTTTTGCTTGTATTTGCAGTTTTTCGGCGGCACTACGAATACCTTCTTCTTTAGTTAACACCAGCTCTTGAATAGCTTGCTGAGCAGAAGGTACTAGAATTAAAGCTTCTTTTAATAGTAATTCATTAGCTATAGCGTGAAGATTGCTACTCAAATCAGCTTGTCGTTTATCAATCCTTTGTACTGAATGAACATTTGGAAAAGTTACTTCAAAAGCCCTAATAAGTTCTAAATAAGATACTATAGTACTTTGCGCAGCCTTAAAAAGAATATTATTTTGTTTTGTTGCAGCGGCTACAATTGCCTCTTGTTTTTTGGCAAGTACCTCTTTAAGCGTTTGTGGCAATTCTTTAAAATGAAGCAACTCTAATGCAGCTTGTACTTTAGAATCATTAAGCAATTGGTCTAATTGAGCCAATGCCAAGTTCTGATTAGTATTTATTTGGGAGATTAAATCCAAGCTTTCAAAAGATACAGAAAATTCATTAATTGCTCGAACACAGTCTTCAAGCACAATCTGCGCATCTTTTAATTTGCTACTGGGGACTTGGAGTCTTTCTGCAGCACTACGAATAGCTTCTTCTTTGACTAAGAAGGCCCTTTCAATTCGTTGACGAGCAGAGGGGTTTAAAATTAAGGCTTCTTCTATGCGTGGCTCATTGATAATAGCGCGAAGATTAGTAATTAACTCAGAACAACGCTGGTTTATTGCCCATTCCATATCAACATTCGGAAAACTCACTGCAAAAGAATTTATTTTTTCTAAATAAAAATCAATGCTTGTCTCTGCTTCACGAAGAAGAAGAGTCTTTTGCTTGAGTGCCTCACTACGAATGGCTTTTTGTTTTTCTGTAAGAACTTTTTTAATTCCTTCCGGTAACTGATTAAACCCAAGGCTCATTAACGCAGCCTTGATTTTGGTATTATTAACTAAAGGATCTAATTGAGCTAATAATAAGCGCTCATGAGCTTCAATTTTTTGTACTGAATACAAGCTAGTAAACGATATAGACTGTTCTTGTATCTGTCTTGCACAGTCTTCTAATACCGTTTGATGAACTAGTTTTATTTTATCAATTCGCTGTTCAGCCGCTTCAATAATAATTTGGGCTTTACTCTCAATAGCTCTAACTAACTTAGGATGTGTTTGATCGCGCAAACCAAGCATTTGTTGCGCTTTAAGCATCTCTTTGTCTTGCATCAATCCATACAATTTTTCTAATTGAACAGAAGAGTGCTCAGTAACTAAAGAGATTGAAGCCAGTTCACCAAAGGAAGCTGATAGTAGAGAGATAGAGTCAATCATCTTAGTAATGACTGCGTCTGCTTGACTTAACTCAAACTGACGTTTTAGAGCAGCACTTGTGATTTCCGCTTCTTTTTCTTTTAACACCTCAGCCAAATTACTAGGATAATGTGGTTGCGTGAATCCTAGAATTTTTAGAGCGTCCACCACTTTATATTGCTGTACTATTGCATTTAGATTGCGATGACGAGAAGCTTTTTCTTGTTCTACTTCTGATGCCGTATAGCTAATAGCATAGGAATAGGAAAATAATTTAATAAGCCTTACATATTCAGCAATAGTTGTCTCTGCGCTGCGCAAGACAGAAACTTGTACCTCTGCTGCTAGTTTAACTATTTTTATTTTTTGCATGACTTCGGCATTGATCGCTTTGATGGATTCAGCAGCTTCTTGTTCCCCTAATTGATTTTGAGCTGCAATAAGAGTGCTTTCTCTTGCAAGCTTTTTCAGGGCAAACTCAAAATCAAGAACAGCTCTATCAATTAGGCCGACGGAATGATGGGCTTGAAAGGAAACAGGAAAGTTCTGGATCTTCGCAAGATAATCAGAAATCACAAAACGAGCCTGCTCTTGAAGTGCATCTTTACCATCTGTTGGGATTGCCTTAAAGAACCACCGGGTAAAATCACTAGATTCTTCTCTACGAAGCTGTTCAACAAAGCTAGAAAAGGGAATAGCAAATTTCTTAGTAAATTGTTCTATTACTTGATGATGGAGAATGCTAGCAAATTCAGAATTTAATTGACTCAATTCATAGAGCGAAGCAAATAAGCTACGCGGTGTGTCTACTATCATATTGTCTAGAATAGTATTCAACTGAATAGGTCTTAAATGATGCGCCTGACTACGAATTTTTTCTCTTAGTCCAGAAGAAACTGGGAAACTCTTAAGAAATTGAACCGTAGCACTAATAATCCATTCAGGTGAATCAATATCCTCAAGCAAAGTTTTAGGAAATTGAGGGTTCATAAAGAGAGTACGCAATCCGCCAGAGCGTGTAATATGATCATTAGCATTATTGAAATAATACTGGACCAATCCATTTTCAACGTATTTTTTCGCAGCCTCTCTATCACCGCCTAATTGAATGGCTTTTTCACTGATAGCTTTGGCTAAGATCTCTTGGAAAATAGTTTTTTCTGTTAAAACAACAGTGAGTGGGCTAGCAACATGAATTAAATTATAGCGACTAATGTACTTTGAAATAACCAGTAACTGGTCTAAATTAACAGTCGCTTGCGCAAAATGTAATTCAATTAAACTGTTTAAAAATACCGTTTTATCTAAAGTACTACTATCAATTTGAGTAAGAAAATCAACGCTATTTAATAGAGTAAAAAGCTCCTGATCTTTTCCGCGTAAACAGTAATCCACAGCAAGAGGAGTACTAGTGTCTCCTAGCTTTTCATTAGCTAAGATAAATTTAACCAGTTCCAAACGAGATACACTGGATAACATGGAGTTTAAAAAAATATCTTTATTTCCATTAGTTCTATACACAGCCTGTAGAAAAGGAATTTTTTCTTCAGGAAGTAAGAAGTTAAACAGTTCTCCTAGTTTAGGCATGTTTTTATATAAGGCAGAACAGCGTTTTATATCCTCACTAGAAAAACTTGGTTTTAAGCTTTGTAAATCGAGCATTAAACTTAATAAAGAAGCTGTACTCAAAATATTTTGACCTTCTTCAAGAGGAAGATCTAATAAGAGACGAGTAAGACGAACCTTTGGAGAATCCGGCTTAAAAAGACAGAAACGATATTTTCTCGATTTAATATCATCTAAGCTGTAGGACTCAGTTTTTTGATTATCCCAAGGGTTTACTAACACAAACTCATAGCCACCAGCCATGAGCGGATTTCTAATTATTTTATCAAGTCGTAAACCATGTCTGCCATGGGTATTACCATAGATATCCTTTACCCCATAACTCATACTAATATAAACAGGATATTCTGGAGCAAGGGTTTTTAATTTGATGATTTTATCAATGTCATTCAGATCTTCTGTATCAACACCTAATAAACGCCCCACAAACTCAGTTGAAGTACCTTGATGACGATTAGATACATTATGAGCAATCACACTGGCCATAATATCGGCGCCGTGATCCCAATCCTCCACGTAATAATAAGAACTTAAATGTTCAAGAATTTTTACCGCGAGAGAATTAGTTTTTACGCCTATAGAGGGGGTATCAATGATGTTTAAACGCTCTTTGCTGATAATAAATACGTCTTCATCTCTAACTCTATCATAGAAGTAATCATACTTAATCTTGACTTTGTCTGCTTTTAGATGAGCACTGATTGCGGTTCTTTTAATCCGTACAGTGACCCCATGCTCGGTTTCTGTAAATAAGGATTTTATCTTAGCAAGACCTTCTGGTCCTGAATTAAAAATACAATCCAAAGAAGCTAAGAAATAACAATCTCCGGTTTTACCTTGACTAATAGTAATCGGCCTACCGTCTGCCGGAAATAAAGCTGTGGTCATAAATACCTCGACTCAGAATAACAATAATCATAACAAACTAAGATTATCAAAATACCGAATTATAACTCACACTGCCCATTAAAATAACAACTAAAAGTATTATTTAATCAAATTAATATACGAAGTATTTAAAAAACAGTATTAGGGAGGTAAATCTAGCTTGAAAAAAGCATGCTCTTAGAAAGCTTATCCTGAATGAAAGAATTACTTGGTAGGCATTATCATTGCGGGTTGATCAAATTTCCAGACTAAACCCAGAGTTGCTTTTGTAGTCCTAAATTTAAATTATCCATGAGCCATATCTGGCTCGGGGATACCTGTACTTAAATCGTAATAAGGACTTGCGGGTATTGCGTCTCATTTATTTCCAAACGTAAAGCAAGACGCTCACTCACATCAAATTGGTTTCCAACTCCATAACGGAAACCATTTAGCCATTTATGACCAGTACTTGTACTATAACTGGTTACATCTGAAAGGGATTGCAGGGTAAAAAAGTCCCCCCCATAAATCTACCGGCTTCATAACCCAAAATACCATAGATTCGCGCCTTATTTTAAAAAGGAGTCCTGGCCTAACAGTGATACCCAAAGCCACATCCTCTGATGCGCTCACAACACCACCAATAATGGAAATTCGGGGAATATTGTTATGAAATAACTGACCTTCGTCATATTGATTGTCATGGTTATCCATTACTTCTGCATTAAATTCCACTCCCAATATCCATTTATTTGCAAAAGACTGCTCATAACCTAGAAATAAACTGCCAATGATGCCGCTTGCTTCAGTAGTAGCGGAAAAATCATTGGTATATCGATAACTATTAATACCATTAACCGCCTCAAAATCATTACCAATACCACCCATTGAATTGGATAGAATTTGATATCCGCCCCCTACTCCAGCGTAAAATCCTCCTGAAAATACAGCACTACTTGCTAATAACAAGGAATAGAAGGCAATCGTTTTTTCATGTATAAACTCCGTTTTAATAAAAGAACAAAAGAAAGCAATTTAACTATAGAATCGGTACTAAAGCCAATTGAATATTTGCCAGTTATTTTTTATCATCTTGCGTATTTTTACAATAGGAAAAAATCTATCATTAGACTGATATTTAACTATTTAGAACAATGACTTTTATAGAGTCCCAGATAATAGGGCCTTGTATAATCTTCTCCTTTGTTTCTTCATGGGTTCTTTGCAGAAGGCGCATTCGCTCTCTGAGTCCCCCTTAATTCTAAGTCAAATTAATCTTTCCTTAAGCATTGGACGTTATACTGTGGCAGCTTTTGCTCGGTAGTAATAGGGTATTTAGAATTAGGTATTTTTAATTAAGGAATATTATGAAAAGAATAGTCATCAGCCTGCTTTTTTTATTTCTGGCAGTAAATTCAAATAGTGCTCAGCTTAGTTCTTCTTTTCCCGATGAAATTTCTGTCCGTGAACATTGGATCAGTCTCACTAAAAGCTATGATATTGAAACAAAAACCCACAAATTAGGTACCTTATATCGACGTTTTTTTAGTTTTCTCCTAACCTATGATTTTTATGATCCTATGGATGTAAAAACACTCAGTGCAAAAGCACGATTTTTTTCCTTTGGCGCCCATCTCGATCTTTATGATAACAATGAGGCCTTAGTTGGAAGTGTTGAAGAGAAAATCTTTACCTTCTTCCCTACTTTTGAGATTTTTGCTCGCGATGCCGCAACTAAACTTGCACGCGCTGAAATGAATTTCTGGGGAACTAAATTTTATATTTATGATCCCGCTACTAATCAAGAAATGGCAATTATGTCCCGCCCCTTCTTCCGTTTTAAAAATGATTGGACTATTCAAGTAACTAACAAAGCCCTATTAGAACAAAAAAATATTGACCCGAGAGTATTGATGACAGTCTTGGCCGTTCAAGGTGAAATAGAAGATTGGCAAAAAGACCAACGCAATGATAACAGCTTCAAAGCGACAAGCACTCGTTCACAATCAGCGTCTATTAGTGACTCTAAATTATCACAGAAGATTGTAACTTTAGCTAAGAGCGAAGGTTTGGATAAGACAGAAAAGCCAAGCCAAGAACAACTTGAAGCTTTAGCCAATGAGTTAGATCAAGACTTTAACAATGCGAACCCAACAACAGCAGAACAAAGCAATGAAGAACGAATTCAAGCCTTTACTGCTTATTGCGAGAATTTAATTCACTCTCCGGGTCTGCCTGCAGATAAGAAAAATGCTATTTTGACCTTATTAAATTTACGCATACAAGGTCATAAATAATTATTCTCACAATTTTTGGGGAGTTTATATTGGCTCCCCAATTTAATTAAAAATATTACCTTTTACTTAATAAAATAATTCAATTAAAACTTAACAGAATTACTAATTGACGCTTGATATTCATTAATTTGGAGTAATGAGCATGAGATAAGAAACTTTAAGTGATGTTTTTTGTCAGTTAATTCATCTGCTCTCTTCAAATATGGTTTTGCTTCATCATAATGATCACTACTTATTAACTCTCTCGCATAATCCAAAAGCGCTTTTACATATTGATCTTTTACAGGTTGATTATTAGGATTTTCTTCCCAAAGTTTTTTATACTGAGGAATAAATGAAGTAAACTCTACTTTAGGTTTTTGAAAAAGAGCTTGAAAAGGACTTTTAGGCAAAATATTCTCCAAATAAATTATAGCTGCGAGTCAGCAGAAGCATGCTGCTCTTCTCTAGCGGCAAGTTGGTTTTCTTTTGCTGCATTATATATTTTTGTTATTTGAGCATCATCAAAAGGAACATTAATTTTATCAAATAGTTCTTTTATTTTTCTTTTGTCCGATTGTTCATTATGTTCAATGAAGGGACTATTTAAAAAGGTTGTTATTTCTTTTACTTTATTTTCAGTGTCAGTTTTAAGAAATCCTAATGCTCTCTTTCCTTGAATATGAATCTTAGGATTAATTTCAGCAACGACATAATCCGGTAATAAAGAACGATATAAATTTTGTTTTTGCTTTCGAATCTCAACTAACTCTTCGAGTTCCCCTGATCTTGCCTCGAAATACCGGACACCAACTTTATGCAGCTAACTCAAACTCATCTGGTGTCTGATACCCCAGAGTTGAGTGTAGTCGCTGACGATTATAAAACACTTCAATGTAATCGAATATAAGCAATTGAGTTTCCGCTCTGG
>CANJQE010000048.1 GCA_947476305.1 Legionellaceae bacterium | reverse complement strand
TGATCCCCCTTCGGGCCTCAAAATCTACGCTCCCCAATGACTGACGCCTTTTCGTATGGCCTTATATTTTCCCTGCGGAAAAACATCCGGCCCTAAGGCTACCAGGGACTACTCGCCCGCGCCTTCGGCTCTCCATGGCTCGCAGCGTCTGTATTAGCTACTTGTCCTATTAACCGCCGTACTAAACGAATGCTGTCGCTATTACCCACCAAACGAGATAAAGGCGTTTTATTTTGGAGCGTTGTAAGTGATTTCATTGTGTCATGAGCAATCTGACATCGATGCAAGGCATCAAGAAGTTGTGTGTAGGTAAACGGAACGTTCAAACAAGCAATTACATTCCGATCTGCGCATTGGCTTGCCGTTAATTTAGCATCAATTAATAAAAAAGGAACTTGAGAGTATTGCTTTGCTAAATAGTCTAATTGACTAATAGTTTGCTCTTGTGAGGCGCTCGCACCAAGGAGCATCATAGGAGGGCTTAAGTCCGATTTTTTTTGTAAAGCAGCAAAAGTTAGAACTTCTGTAGCTTTATCAATAAAATTAAATAAAGTTCGAAGCTTATCACTACGGTCTTCGTTATCATCGATGATATAAATTTTATCATTATTCATCATAAACCCATCCTTTAGCTTAAGCTTTTTTCTAGTATCTAATACTTCACTAAGAACTGTCAAACCGCTGACAGAGTATTTGACAGTTTTTGTTTCCAAGATAGGCTCCAGTCTACTCTAAAGCCAGGAAGATAAATAGATTTCAAGTAGAACTGTCAAATTTTTGTTAAGTATTCAAAGGCCTCTTTCCTGAGTCAAAATCAGTTAACGAGAACAAACAATAATTTTAAATGCATTACATTCATTACCAAAACATAACTCTTGACTGCCTATGGTTTTAGTTGCACTAACTTGGTCTTCTTTAATAAAGCGTTTTGCTTTCATATAACCCATGCGACTACAAAAAGAATTAGCAGCCCTAGTGCCACATCCTTTGCCTTGGTTATAACACCAGTCCATGCGGTAGGCATTATAGCGGGGATAAGCAAATCTTTTTTCACTGTAATGATAAGGTTGGGGCGGAGTATGTGACAGCCCCATTGAACATTCAATAGTCATAAATCCATTACAACGCCAACCCTTACATTCGGCTCTACTTGCAATAAAATTAGTTAAACCAACATTGTAGGCAATAATGCTTTGGTTGGCATAATCATAACCTAACATTTGGCAATAACGATTAGCTACTTCTTTACCACATTCTTTTCCATCAATGGTGCAATAATCTAAACGCTTTCCTAGAAACATAGGATGCCAAAAACTCCTAAATGCTTTATTAGGTAAATGAGTGGTATTGGAATGAGTGGCATTTGCCTGAAAACCCAAAGAACATAGTAAGAAAATGAAAATCACTAAGCCTCGAAAATTACTCATTATTACAATCCTTTAACGACGATGTGCACATGTTAGCTTAGGATGGCTTAAAGGTACAAGAATTAAGTTTTTTGTAGAGGAATTTCAGATATAAAAAGTATTCAATTAGCTTTAGCCAAAAGACATAAGAGATAAGAGATAAGAGATAAGAGATTATAAATCAAAATGCAAATGAGAATAAAAAAAATATTTTAGAATAATATTGACAGAATGGATTCATAATTGTACAATAAGTCCACAAACAAGCCTTTTTAAAGGAGAAAAAACATGATGGGAACAACTAAGCAATTACCTTCTAGTAGATTACTTAATGGATATTCAAGGTTCTTTGAGTTTTCTTTAATTGACTTAGCGTTTGCACCTCTTGCGGCGGTGAAGGATGCGAGGGATGAATCTGACTTAGGTCCAGGCCCCGCTTTACTAGTGCTTCTTGTTTCATTGCCCTTCACATGTGCTGCAGGAATGGCCTTATTCGTTTTAGCTACTCTGGCTTCTGTTGCTGTTGCTGCAACTATGCTTTTAACAGTACCTGCTGCACTAGTAGCAAATTGCCTTTCATAAGCTTATCGCTAATTGGATAACTATACCTTTAATGGAGGTGAAATATACTCCATTATTCTTTAATCGCAGTGCAAGAGCCTGTGTTCTTAAATAATTAGCAATTAGAATTAATTTCGTCTTTGCAAATGTTAGCGAAGCAGACCGATGTTCAATTGCAAGCCTGCTCTGGATTGCTTCACTTCGTTCGCAACGACGTAGATAAGAGTGATTTTGCACACTCCTGAGCTTACCCTGTCTTTAATCGCAAGTTCCTAATGTTTAGGCGAAAATTGATCCCGGATTTCGCTACGCTCCATCCAGTACAAATCAAATTACCTTGTTCTTGATTAAACTGGATTATCACTATCAATAAACAAATGATCTAATTGGAAAGTAGTTGCTAGATGTTGACCTAAGGCTTGAATACCATAACGTTCGGTTGCGTGATGACCACAGGCATAGTAATGAATCCCTAATTCTTTAGCTTGATAATAGGTACGTTCGGAAACTTCACCACTAAGGTAGGCATCCACACCTAATTTATAGGCTTCATCAATATAATCTTGCGCGCCCCCACTACACCAGGCAATAGATCTAATGGCTTGTTTATTAGCGGCGATATGTAAAGGTATTCGATTTAATTTACTTGCGATTAAATCCGTCAATGCATCTGCTTCTATTGGTTTTGCAAAAGAACCAGACCATAAAAGATTGTCTACATTACCCACTTTATGAGTTTTGATTGATTGCAAAGGAAATAATTTACCTAAACAGGCATTGTTACCTAATTCTAAATGACAATCTAAAGGCAAATGATAAGCCATTAGATTCATGTTATTTAGCAATAAATGATTAATTCTTTGCTTTTTTATTCCTGTGATAACAGGAGCTTCACCACGCCAAAAATAGCCATGATGAACTAGAAGAGCATCTGCTTGCCAATCTGCTGCTTGAGTAATTACATCCTCAGAAGCAGTAACAGCAGTGCAGATACGCTTAATTTGATCTTTGCCTTCTACTTGTATGCCATTAGGCGCATAATCATTATACTTTGCAGTATTTAAAAACTCGCCTAAATAGTTAGCTAATTCCTCTCGTTTCACCGCTCAGAAACTCGCTTAATATCAGCACCTAGTAAAGAAAGTTTCTCTTCAATACGCTCATAGCCTCTATCTACGTGATAGATACGCTCTACTGCAGTTTCTCCTTCAGCAACTAATCCTGCTAAAATTAAACTGGCTGAAGCACGTAAGTCAGTAGCCATGACAGGAGCACCGGTTAATTTATCAACGCCATTGATAATCGCTGTATTTCCATTTAACTGAATTTGTGCGCCCATGCGTTGTAATTCTTGAACATGCATAAAGCGATTTTCAAAGATAGTTTCTACAATAGTTGATGAGCCTTCAGCAACAGAATTCATCGCCATAAATTGCGCTTGCATATCAGTAGCAAAAGCTGGGTAAGGAGCTGTGGAAATATTCACTGCCTGAGGGCGTTTACCGTGCATGTTCAAGCTAACCCAATCTTCCCCTATTGTTAATTCGGCTCCGGCTTCTTCAAATTTACATAGTTGTGATAATAAAGTATCTGGTCGTACTTTTTTCACCGTAACATGGCCTCTAGTTAAGGCTCCTGCTGCAAGATAAGTACCGGCTTCAATACGATCTGACATTACTGAATAAGAGCCGCCGGATAAAGCTTCTACCCCTTCAATTTCAATAGTTGAAGTGCCTGCCCCAGTAATTTTTGCTCCCATTTGGATTAAGAAATTAGCTAAATCCACTACCTCTGGTTCACGAGCAGCATTTTTAATAGTAGTAACGCCATCGGCTAATACCGCTGCCATTAAAATATTTTCTGTACCGGTTACAGTAACCGTGTCAAACATTAAACGACGACCTTGTAATCGTCCTTTTTTACAGCGTGCATTAATATAGCCATTTTGCACAGTAATATCAGCGCCCATAGCCTTTAATGCTTTAAGATGTAAATCCACAGGACGAGTTCCTATAGCACACCCACCAGGTAGAGAAACGTCAGCTTTACCAAAACGTGCCAGCATGGGGCCTAGCACTAAGATAGAAGCGCGCATCGTTTTAACTAAATCGTAGGGAGCTACAAATTCATTAACTTGACTAGCGTCTACTTGCACATTCATTTTTTCATCAACAATTAAATGTGCTCCTAATTGACCTAAAAGCTCCATCATCGTCGTAATGTCTTTTAAATGAGGGACATTAGAAATAGTTACATGGTCATTTGCTAATAAACTAGCCGCCATAATTGGTAATGCAGCATTTTTGGCTCCGGAAATAACCACCTCGCCATGCAAGGCTTTACCACCATTAATCAATAGCTTATCCATTTTTTTGCTCCCCCCATTCTTCTTGTGTCCAGGTCTTCATTGTTAAAGCATGAAGTTTACCGCTTGTAATCAAGTCTTTTAATTGAGCATATACCCATTGCTGTCGCGTTACTTTTGATTTATTCAAAAAGATATCGGTTACTATAGTTATTTGATATTGGTAACCGTTCCCCTCTACTTTGACATAGGATACCTGGTCAATCGCTTTAAGTTGCTCTTCAATTTCTTCATTGCTTACCATAAATTTAGTCCACTAATTGAAATAAATACAATTTTTTTACATGATTTACATGTAAAAAATAAAAAGAGTTCATCCTAGTAATTTTTAAACACAGAGGGTAGCTGTTCACTAATGGCGTCAAATTAAGAAATTAACCCTGCCCGACATCCCACGACTTGTTCGCAGGATCCAGGAACTTGGCCGGATTTCTACGTTCCTCGAACAAGTCGCGGAACGTAGAAATCACGCTAAAATCTCTGGGTGCAAGCAACCAGGCTACACCTAAATAAAAAATAGCTTGGGCCTTAGCTCAAGCTATTTTTATTCAAATTATTTATACAACCTGTGTAGGCTCTAAAATAGCATTTACTCCACAAAACTCAGCTAAAGACTGCGTTTTTGGAGAGACCCCTACCACTTTAAAAATTTTATTATGTTGTACGCATAATTTTTTAACTTCAATAAATAGTGCCAATCCAGCACTATCACAGTGAATAACATCGGTTAAATCCAGGCAGAACACATCATTACTATCTTTTTTTAAAGTCTTAAACAATTTATTGCGGATAGCAACGACCGTATTAAAAGTAAGTTCAGTACCCGGTTTAAAATAAGTGGTATTCAATTAAGAAGCCTTTTTTATTTGTTTTTCTTGCATTTGTTTAATTACTTCATTGATATTTGAGTTTTGTAATACTTGCGCAAATTGCGATCTAAAACTTTGTAATAAGCTCACACCCTCTACACTAATATCATAAATTTTCCATTGGCCATCTTTAGAAACAAGACTATAACTTAAAGGAATATTTTGTCCTTCCGAGCGAACAATAACACTATTAATACGTAAAAAACGATTAGTTAATGAGCCTCTTATAGGTAAAAACTGCACTGTTTCATCTTTATATTGTGCTAAAGGGCTAGAATAAGTACGTATTACTAATTGCGTAAATACCTTAGAAAATTGCGCACGTTGGGCAGATGTCGCTTTTTGCCAAATTTGTCTTCCTAAAACAGAGCGTGACATACCTGTTACATCTACGTTAGGTAAAAAATAGGACTCTACTGCCTTATAGATGATGTTAGGATTGTTTTTTAAACTCGACTTGTTCGCCTTAAGAGTAGTAATAATTTGATTAGCACTATTTTCCAACATCGGCACAGGAGAGGGTTGGGCACACAGTATTTGAGACAATGACAAACAAACAAATAATATAATTGTTTTAAATAATCTCATGGTTCACCTATTTTTTATTAATATTAAACAACAATTGTCCAATAAGGTTCTCAAGAATGATAGCCTCTTGGGTTTTTGCAATCACATCCCCATTTTGTAAATAGGGGTGATTTTTATTATCTGCATCATCAAAACCGGGAACAATACTAATATAATTGGATCCGATCAAGCCTTCGGTCAAAATTCGTGCAGAAGAATCCTCAAAAGGGATTTTTTTATCACTACGCAATTTCATAGTAACGCGAGCATTCAATTCACCTGGCTGTAAGTCAATACGACTTACTTCCCCAATTTTAACTCCAGCCACAGTCACTGGAGCCCTTACTTTTAATCCACCAATATCAGTAAAATCAGCAGTTACCATGTATTCTTTTTTTGACATGAAACTAGAAAAACTGCTTACTTTCATGGTCATTACCATTAAGGCTAATAAACCTAGCAACATAAAGAGTCCTACACTAATATCTACATAGCGTTGCTTATTCATTTACCAATCTCCAATCATCATTGCAGTCAACAAAAAATCGAGCCCTAATACAGCAAGCGACGAGTAAACCACTGTTTTCGTGGTCGCTTTACTGATGCCCTCCGCCGTAGGCACACACTCAAAACCTTGGAATACTGCAATCCAAGTTACAACAAAAGCAAAAACCAAACTTTTAATAATACCACCCGAGATATCAATACGAAAATTAACCGCAGCTTGCATATTAGACCAAAAGCTACCCGCATCAACACCTAACCAATGTACTCCGATGAAATACCCACCATAAATAGCTACAGCAGAAAAAATTATAGCGAGTATAGGTAAAGCAATAAAACCTGCAAAAAAACGTGGATATATAACTCTTCCTAAAGGATCAACGCCCATCATATCCATACTAGATAACTGTTCTGTTGCTTTCATCAAACCAATTTCTGCAGTTAAAGCGGAACCAGCTCGACCAGCAAACAATAAAGCACTAATAACTGGTCCTAATTCTCGGGCAATACTTAAAGCGAGTAATTGTCCTAGCTGACTGGACGCACCAAATTTTTGTAAGGTATGAAAACCTTGTAACCCCACTACCATTCCAATAAACAAAGCGGATACTACAATAATTACACAAGACAGCACACCAACAAAATAAAGCTGGTAACGCAATAAGGGCCACAACCGAAGAACATTTGGTCTTCTAAATAGCATAGCAAATAAAAATAAACCTGAATTACCAATGCTTTGCACAAGATGCACCCCACGCCCCCCAAAACGCGCAATTGCCTCAAGCATCTAATAATTCCTCCATATAGGGTTTTGCAGGATAATGAAATGGAACTGCACCATCAGCTTCGCCATGCATAAATTGCTTCACTTGTGGTTCTGAGGATTGCATTAATTCTAACGGTGTGCCTTGACCAATTATTTTTCCACTCGAGATAAGATAGATATAATCTGCTATAGAGCATGTTTCTTCTACGTCATGCGAAACAATAATCGTAGTTGTATGCAATAAATCATTTAATCGCTTAATTAAGCGCACTAAAACCCCCATGGAAATAGGGTCTTGGCCTGTAAAAGGTTCATCGTACATCATTAACATGGGATCTAATGCGATTGTTCTTGCTAATGCCACTCTTCTAGACATTCCACCAGATAACTGTTCTGGCATTAAATCTGCTGCCCCTCGTAAACCTACTGCTTCTAATTTCATCAATACTATATCACGTAACATGGAATAATTTAAATCAGTATGTTCTTTTAAAGGGAATGCTACATTATCGAAAACGGAAAGATGGGTAAATAAAGCACTACTTTGAAAAAGTAAACCCATATTACGTCGCGCTTCATATAAAGCTTTGCGAGATAATTGGTGGATATTCTGTCCATTCACTAAAATTTCACCCTGATTAGGTGTTAATTGAGCCCCAATTAAACGCAATAAGGTTGTTTTTCCAGAACCGCTAGGTCCCATAATCGCAGTGATTTTCCCTTGTTTCACCGTCATATTGACGTTATCAAAAATAACTCGTTGAGCCCTGGTAAAGGTTAGATTTTTAATTTCGACCCAATTTGCAGGCATACCTATATTCCACTTTTTGCATGAACTAGAAGTATATACTGGTTCATAAAAAAATTGCGTTTTTTAATTGTATTTCTTTTAAAAAAAGTTTCTTCCTCTCAAAAAATAAGGTTACATCAGCTAAAAACTTTATGATAGAATGAAAAATACACAAAAAATGAACTAAATGGCCTATGAATTTCTGTACACTTGGACTCGCAGTTATTGAAACCGAAGCACAAGCAGTTTTTGAATTAACTCAGCGTATAGACGAACGCTTTCAAAAAGCGTGTGAGCTCTTATTGGCGTGCAAAGGACGGATTGTAGTTACAGGGATGGGAAAATCCGGACACATAGCCAATAAAGTAGCAGCTACTTTTTCTAGCACGGGTAGCCCTGCCTTTTTTATGCACCCCGGCGAAGCCAGTCATGGTGACTTAGGAATGATAACCAAACAAGATACTGTTGTTGCTATCTCTCATTCCGGAAATACGGCAGAAATTGTCACTTTACTTCCTTTATTAAAACGCCTGGAAGTACCCTTAATTACTTTAACGGGAAATATCGAGTCAGTTCTCGCTAAAACAGCGGATGTTAATTTGGATGTAAGCATTAAACAAGAAGCCTGCCCCCTGGGACTTGCCCCTACTACTAGCACTACCGTTTCTCTAGTCATGGGGGATGCTTTAGCTATTGCCCTATTGCAAGCCCGAGGATTTAGCGCAGAAGATTTTGCCCTCTCTCATCCAGGAGGGATGTTAGGAAAAAGATTACTTCTTCGTATTGATGATTTATATCATAAAGGGGATGAACTACCCGTTGTTAGCGAACGAGCGACTATTTGTGAAGCCTTAATTGAAGTCACTGATAAAAAATTAGGAATGACTTGCGTAGTAGATAATCACGGTTATCTGACTGGAATTTATACGGACGGTGACGTACGACGCACCTTATTAAATCGTCAATATGATATTAACACGACCCCAATTCAAGAGGTCATGACTAAAAATTGCCGAACTATCAGCAAAGGCACTTTAGCAGCAGAAGCAATTACTATTATGCAAAAGCATAGCATTACTTCGCTAGTAATCGTTGATGAACATAATAGACCTCATGCAGTTCTGCATTTACATGATTTATTAAAAGCCGGTGTTTTTTAGGAAAATAGAGTGAACGAATTAGAATTAATTGAAAAAGCAAAAAAAATACGCTGTCTGATTTGTGATGTCGATGGCGTATTAAGCGATGGACTACTCCATATTGATAACCACGGCAATGAACTCAAATCTTTTCATGTGCAAGATGGTATGGGATTAAAACTACTTATGTCTGCTGGCATAGAAGTTGCTGTAATTACTACTTCTCGTAATGCAGTGATTGATCATCGTATGCAACAATTAGGAATTAAACATTATTTTAAAAATCAAGTTGATAAAAGAAACGCCTATCAACAATTAAAACAAACTCTTAATTTACAAGATGAACAATTCGCTTATATTGGTGATGACTTACCTGATTTACCATTAATTCAACAAGTGGGTTTAGGAGTAGCCGTAGCAAATGCAGTGCCTTTAGTAAAAGAATATGCTGATTGGCAAACGGAAGGTAAAGGTGGTGCTGGTGGGGTACGTGAGTTATGTGACTTTATTTTAAAAGCTCAGGATAAAACTCATCTAGCCTTGGAAAAATACTTACAACAAGATTACTTACAACAATGAATATTGTTAAACAAGGCATGTGGCTTTTGTTCACCGCCCTTCTACTCATAGGTTCAGGTTGGTATTATGGTCATTTGAAACCGATGATTCGCTTAGATAATGAAACATTGTCGACCACAATTGACAGTATTACATCTCAGCTCACAGTAAAACAATTTAATGAGACAGGCGAACTAGTTAATGTGTTGACTACTCCCTTAATGGAGCATATTCCAAAAAATAATGTTCACCTATTGCAAACGCCTCATATCGTAATAAAAGAAAAGGATCAGCCCGCCTGGGAAATTAATTCAAGCAAAGCTAAATCCTATGAAGGTGGTGAGCGTATTACGTTTATAAACAAAGTAATCGTGCATCAAGAACCAGGTAAAAATAATCAAGAAAGCACCTTAAAAACGGAAGAAGTCACTTATTTCCCTAAAGAAAAAAGAGCTACGACCGATCTTTTTGTGACTTTTGAACAACCCGGAAATATTGTTGAATCCACAGGAATGAATGCTTATCTAGAAGAAAAACGGGTAGAACTACTTCATGGAGCCAAAGGAAGCTATGCACCTAGTGAAAAAGGTTAGTGTTTTATTTTTTCTTTTTATTTTCATGACTGGGCTAAGTTATGCCTTAGCCAGTGATAAAGAACAAATTATGCATGTTACTGCAGACTCTGCGGATTTAAGCCAACAAAATCATAAGGGCACGTACACAGGCAATGTGGTCTTTGTGCAAGGCACTACTAATCTACATGCAACAAAAGCGATTACTGAAGGTAATCTTAAAAACCAACTTACACTAGCAATAGCAAATGGTACCGAAGGAAAACAAGCCCACTATTGGACTCAGACCGATCCTAATAAACCTGTTTTTCATGCTTATGCAGACATGATCAAATATTATCCACTTAAACATACAATTGAGTTAATAGGAAATGCCCGTGTTGAACAAGGCCCTAACTCGCTTTCTGCCTCTAAAATCATTTATGATACTATTGCGCAGCACGTAGTATCTCAAAGTGATGGTAAAACAAGAACAGTCATTATTTTATATCCAGAAAAGAAAAAAACATGAGTCTATTAGAGGCCAAGCTTTTAAAAAAATCATTCAAAGCACGTACTGTTGTTAATGGTATTAGTATCCATGTCAAACAGGGTGAATGTGTTGGCTTATTAGGACCTAATGGCGCTGGAAAAACCACCTGTTTTTATATGATTGTCGGCTTACAATCCTGTGATGAAGGACAAATTATTTTAAATAATCAAGATATTACTTTTTATGCAATGCATCAAAGAGCACGTCTTGGCTTAAGTTATTTACCTCAAGAAGCTTCTGTATTCCGTAAGCTTACGGTGTCAGAAAATATTATGGCTATTCTCGAACTACGAAACGACTTGGATGAGCAAGCGCGTGAGGAAAAACTAGATCTTTTATTACAAGAATTTCACATCTCTCATCTAGAAAAAAATTTAGGTATGTCCCTTTCGGGCGGAGAACGTAGACGAGTGGAAATTGCACGAGCTTTAGCTATAGAACCCTCGTTTATCTTACTCGATGAGCCCTTTGCTGGAGTAGATCCTATCTCTGTAATAGATATCAAAAAAATCATTCAACATTTATGTAATAAAGGGATCGGAGTCCTTATTACCGATCATAATGTTCGAGAAACCTTAGATATTTGCGAACGAGCCTATATTGTGAGCCAAGGTAAAATCCTTTGCGAAGGAACGCCTGAGTTTATCCTAGCTAATAAACAAGTTAGAGCAGTATATTTAGGTGAAAATTTTACATTATAAAAGGTAATTATGCTGTTACTTATCGATAACTACGACTCATTTACCTACAACCTAGTCCAATATTTCCAAATCCTAGGTCAAGAAGTGCTCGTTCGCACTCATGATCAGATTAATTTAAAGCAAATAAAAGACTTAAATCCGCACTATTTGGTTATTTCTCCGGGGCCTAAAGCACCTAATGATGCAGGAATATCCTTGGCTGCAATCCAAGAGTTTCATAGTACATTGCCTATTTTAGGTATCTGTTTAGGACACCAGTGTTTAGCCCAAGCCTTTGGCGGAACGATTGTTTCTGCACCGCAGATAATTCATGGTGGAACGTCAGCAATTCTCCATCATTTTCAGGGATTATTTAAAAACATTCCTAATTACTTTACAGCCACCCGTTATCATTCTTTAGCTGTAGAAGTGGAAAGCTTACCCTCTTGTTTTTCTATCGATGCCTGGGCTGATGAAACAATTATGGCAATTTCTCATCGTCAATATCCACTTTTTGGTCTACAATTTCATCCTGAAGCAATTTTGAGCGAACACGGCTTATCCCTATTAGAGAGTTTTCTGCATTATGAAAGCCAATCAACTATTTGAATTTCTGATTGAGAAAAACAATCTAAATCCAGAGCAAATGCGTACAGTGATACATCAGTGTATGAATGGGCAATTTAATGATGCACAAATTGCCACCTTTTTAGCATTAATGCGCATGAAGGGTGAAACCGCAACTGAATTGAGTACTGCTGCTGACGTGATGCGCGAACTTGCCCATCCTATCTTTTTAGGTGCGGATTTAATTGATATTGTTGGCACGGGTGGTGATGGTAAAAATAGCTTTAATGTATCGACTGCCAGTTCTTTTATTGTTGCAGCCGCAGGGTATAAAGTTGCAAAACATGGTAACCGTTCCGTTTCCAGTCAGAGTGGCAGTGCCGATCTTCTTGAACAGGCTGGTTTTGCTCTTAATCTTTCTGACGAGCAAATGAATACTTGTATCCAACAATGTAACTTAGCCTTTTTATTTGCTCCTCATTATCACCCCGCCATGCAACATGCTCGCGCTGCTCGCCAACACTTAGGTATTAGAACTTTATTTAATTTGTTGGGGCCTTTAATCAATCCTGCGCAGGTTAAACGACAAGTCGTTGGGGTGTTTGCAGCAAAATGGTTAGAACCCTTAGCCCAAGTTCTTGCTCATCTTGGAAGTGAACGTGCTTTAGTAGTCAGTTCTTTTGATGGCATGGATGAAATTAGCATTGCTGCCCCCACACAGGTATTGGAATATAAAGACGGCCTATATAGTTCTTGGGTGCTTGATCCCAAAGAATATGGCTTAGCTCATCCTTCTTTAGATGAACTTATTGTCGATTCGCCCCAAAAAAGTTTAGAAATTATTGAATCAGTATTTGCTGGCCAAAAAGGCCCCGCACGCGATATGGCCGTTTTAAATTCGGCTGCTGCCATTTATTGTGCGACAAATTATTCTTTTGCTAAAGCCATAGAGCAAGCTCAAGAAACCCTAGATAGCGCTAAAGCAGCAGCGTTGTTTACAAAATTGCGCCAATTAAGTCAGTCCTTTAATGAAGTAGATAACTAATAATGAATAGTATTTTAGACCGTATTGCAGAACATAAAACTCTTGAAGTAAATGCTGCAAAAAAAAATAAACCGATTACTGTATTAGCCCAACAAGCAGTGGAACAAACTAGGGATTTTACAGCCGCGTTAAAAAGCAATACCTCGCCGGCCATTATTGCAGAAATTAAAAAGGCATCTCCCAGTAAAGGTATTATTCGCGAAGATTTTAATGTGGCAGAAATTGCCCGTATTTACGCCCAACATGGAGCACGTTGCTTATCAGTATTGACGGATCAGCAATTTTTTCAAGGCCACCCCGATTATTTAGCAATAGCAAAGAAAGAATGCCCCCTTCCTGTTTTACGTAAAGATTTTATTATTGATAGCTACCAGGTTTATGAAAGCCGCACTTTAGGTGCTGATTGTATTTTACTTATAGTAGCGATGTTAGACGACAGCCAACTCATGGATTTTTGCCAGTTAGCCCAAGAATTAAATATGGCAGTTTTGGTAGAAAGTCACACGAAAGAAGAATTAGAACGAGCCTTAAAACTACCTACACCATTAGTAGGCATTAACAATCGTAGCTTGCATACTTTTCATACAGATCTTCAACTGACTATTGAACTAAAAAATCTCATTCCCCATGACAAACTAATTATTACTGAGAGTGGTATAAGCACTCGTGAGGATATCCTTTTTATGCAAAAAAATGGAATTAACACTTTTCTCATAGGCGAGCATTTAATGAAAGCGCCGAATATTGGTGGTGCTTTAGATTTTTTGATGGGAAATTAAAGATAGGAAAATTGTAGCCTGGATGGAACGCAGCGTAATCCGGGAATTCATGCCACATAATCCCGGATTACGCTAAAGCTTCATCCAGGCTACTAGTTCATCAATTAAGGGGTCCCATCGCAAACATGCCATCTTAGCAAGTAGCACGTAGATGGGGCATTCGACCCAACATCAGGGTTATCACAAACATCCAATGTTAGGTCAATGACCCAATCTCCTATTTATGGTAGGCTCTACAACCTATTTACCTAAGAGTTTGATAGATGAATGTAGCATTAATTACCGGTGCGGCAAGCGGTATAGGATTAGCATTAAGTATTGTTTGTTTACATAAAGGTTTTACCCTAGTGATGGTAGATAAGGATGAAACTAAACTAAATGAAGAGGCTAGAAAATTAAACGAACAATTTCCTAATCGAGTATTAAGTAAAGTCTGTGATCTCACTCAAGCCCAAGCTGTAAACCAACTCGCAGACGATTTATTCCAAGAATTACCGTATATTAACTGGATTTTTAATAATGCTGGCATTATTGGTGCTTTAGCACCCATTTGGGAGTTAAAACCTGAGCAAGTGGAACAAGTCTTTGCGGTGAATGTTTATGGGATGATCCATGTAATTCAAGCCTTTATTCCTTTCTTGTTTAAGCAAGAAAAACCAGCTCATATTATAAACATGGCCAGCTTATATGCCGTTTGTACTAGTTCTCAAGTAGCACCCTATTCAATGTCTAAACACGCTGTTCTTGCCTTATCTGAATCCTTATATTTTGATTTACAACGCTTGGCTAAACCGATTGATGTCTCCGTAGTTTTACCCTCTTTTACTGATACCTCTCTATTAATAACCTCTCCCTCATCTAATGAGCCCTCCCCTTTTCAACATTCCTTAAATTTATTGCTTGCCCATTCTCGACCTGCCATGGATGTTGCTACATATATTATTAATGAAGTGGAGCAGAAAAAGTTTTATATTTTTCCAGATAAAGAAGTAAAAGAATATGCCGAAGAACGGGTAAATGCGATGATGAATCAAGATAAACCGCATGTGAATAGCATTGAAAAATTGATGACTTCTTTAATTAAACGCGATGAGAAAAAACGAAATAAATCTAACCCATAATCAACCATGCTTGCTATTCTTTCCTCCCCTCGGGGAGAAGGGAAACTAATAAGGTTGTTCTGCTTAGTTTCCCTATTTTTTTAAATTCCCTTTCGCCAAAGATGAGCGTTTCATCACTACTGATTCAATTTTTTCCACAATTTAAACACTTCGAGAGCCTCAGGATGAGAGTGATAAATCATATTTAAATTACGCTCTTGCCATGATTTACTTAATTCCTGGTAAAAACCTTCGAAAGTAAAATATTTATGATCATCGCGATAATACTCTTTATATTCATCTCGAAAGGTAATAAAAGTTACCTTTTGCGGACTGCAATAATACATAGCAGCTAAACACATAGGACAAGGATCGGCCAGAATAAAAAATTCACAATTCGACAGATGTTCAGTATTTAATTTAGATGTTGCTTTACGAATGGCAACTATTTCCGCATGAGCCGTAGGATCTTTAGTTTGCGCTACTTCGCTAGTTCCTTCAGCGATAATTGTTCCATCTTCAACAATTAGACAAGCAAAAGGTCTACCGCCTTGTTCTACATTTGCTTTGGCTAAATTAATGGTTTTTTCAATATAATCCGTCATCTATATATCCCTATAAAAAATAGCATATGAATAGTATAGACAATAAAAAGGCTTTAATTACTCTCGCCTATTTTTTTAAATTCCTTTTCGCCAAAGATAGCGCTTTCATAGCTGTAATATTTAAATTCCAGTAAATTATTACTTGGATCTTTAAGAAAAAAGGATTGATGTTCTAAACGTGTATCAGGAAAACGAACTTTTAAGGGAATTTCATAAGTGATTTTTTTTTCATTTAAGCGTTGAATAAAATCAGTAAATTCCTTTTTGTCTAAAAAAATCAAACCAAAATGGCGAGGATATATTCCCGGTTGCTCCTCCAGCAAGGAAGAAACTTTGTGAGCAACCAGTTGATGGGAAGCAAATTCAATAATTAAGGCTTGCTCCGTTTCTCGCCCTAATTTACAGCCTAATTGATCTAAATAAAAAGCTTTGGCCAATTTAAAATCATGAACAGGAAATGCTAAATGAAATAAGACCTGCATAATTGAATTATCCTTATGAAAATGTGTCCATTAAGGTTCTAAAACTTATTTTAACATCTGTACTAATTCACGCCTGAATAAATGATAATCCACTTCCAAAGCATGCCGCCGATGTGATTTGAAACGGTAATGTGGTTTGTTCATTTCTTTCAATATTTTTTCGTGTAAATTTTCTGGTCTTTTCAATGTTCCCGCAATGATACGCGCTACAATTTTAGATTGATAATCAGCCAAAGGCCAAATACACCCCTGAGGTTGGCATAAACCAATAAAATATAAACTTTCAAAATCTGGATGCATCATTTTACGATACAACGGAACTTGGGTTGCATTAGAAAAATTCAATCGCTCTTCCGTAGCAAAAAAAGGAAAACTGATTTTGTATCCTGTTGCGCAAATGATCGTATCAAACTCAGCATTAGTTCCATTTACAAAATGTACTTTATTATCGGAAAATCGCTCTATACCAGGATAGGTTTTAATTTTACCATGCCTAATAAAATAAAGAAGTTCTGAATTAATCGTAGGATGTATTTCTAATGGTCCACAATCAGGGTTCATTAAATGATATTTAGCATATCGCCCTTGTAGAGCACGCACTACAATATTAATCAGTTTTTGTCTTAATAGAGAAGGAAGCCATTGAACTTTAGCAACAGCTACATCAGTGGGTTTACCAAAAATAAACTTAGGAAAAATATGATAACCGCGTCGCATACTAATTGAGGTCGAGGCTGATATACGTGAAGTCTCTACGGCAACATCACAAGCCGAGTTTCCTCCTCCTACTACCAAGACGCGCTTGTCTTTAAAAGGTGCTGCTTTTTTGTATTGATGAGAGTGCAACAACTCACCGGTAAATTGGCCCGGATATTCTGGAAAATATGGATCCCAATGATGACCGTTCGCAACGATCAGATAATCATAGGTCGCCTCATGTACACCCTGGTCATTTTCAAAAAATACCTGCCACTTCTGCTGTTCAGTTCGGTTTACTTTAATTACCGTGGTGTTAAATTTAATATATTTGCCTAAGCCAAAGTGGCTCACATAAGCATTAAAATACGCTAACAATTGAGTATGGGAAGGATAATCAGGGTACTCATCAGGCATAGGGAAGTCTTCAAATTGAGACCAGCGTTTTGAACTGATGATATGAGTTGTTTCATAAATACTAGAATGTTCATTGCGTTCATCATAAACCCAATTACCACCAATTTCTGTGTTTTTTTCAAATACCGTGATGTTAGATAAACCTTGCTCTTGAAGGTTTTTAATTGCCGTGATCCCGCTTGGTCCTGCTCCAATGATACAAATACGAGGGCTTAGCTCAAGCGTCCTTTTTCTTTCCATTTACAACTACCTTTTTTATTTTTTCTAAAATCATTTCTTGAACTACAGGATTTTTATCAATAGTAAAATGGTTTACACCCACGCCCTTCAAAGTATCCGCATTAACATTTTCTACCTGCGTTTTTGTAGGATCTACTGCCCTTAACTTTAAGCCACTAAACATAGGTACATAACCTGATTTATAAAAATTAACTGCCTCTTTAACATTAGGAGGTACAAAAGTTTGTGACACAGCATCTATCGTAACTAATAAGGCCACAGGAACACCAGCTTTATTTAAATTACGCGCTACTTTAATTTGCTCATTAGCCCCAAGGGAATGCCCTACTAAAACGATAGGTCGGGGATGCTTTTGCTGATAATAATTAGTAATAATAAAACGACTTACGTCACCTGCGTTGTACCAAATTGTATTATAAGCGGGGATATCATAGCGATCTGCTACTGAATTTCTCAGAGTCACCATCCCTCTACTAAACATTCCTAATCCACCCAACATCGTATGCACTTCACCTATATATTGTGAATGCTTTTTTTCTTTAATAGGTGTATTTTTGCCTTTAACATAGTTACTACGGGAACCTGATAAATCAACACAAGCATTGATTAGTATCAATAAAATTCCTAATAATAAAAATTTAAAACCAAAAGTATTTTGAAAAGCCTTGTTGTTCATTGATCTTGCCTCGAAATACCGGACACCAACTTTATGCAGCTAACTCAAACTCATCTGGTGTCTGATACCCCAGAGTTGAGTGTAGTCGCTGACGATTATAAAACACTTCAATGTAATCGAATATAAG
>CANJQE010000047.1 GCA_947476305.1 Legionellaceae bacterium | reverse complement strand
TGTTGTCACACGACACCTGATACGGTCTAATATTATTACATAAGTGCAAAAAATTAACGAATCAAAAAATAGGCTGTGGCATATCCTGATACAAAATAGAAAGATGGGAAAATCAAAATTTTATCCGTTACAAACTAGCAACGAGGTGCTGTAGTAAAGACATAATCATATGTCTTTACATAGTGAACGACTCTTCTTCCTTTTTAGGGCGATGATCTTCAGCAATATAAGTGTAGAGAGTAGGCACAACAAATAAGGTAAAACAAGTCCCAATAAGCAATCCGGTAGCAATTACTAAACCTATATCAAAACGGCTTACTGCTCCAGCACCACTAGCAATCAGTAGGGGGAATACACCAAAAACCATGGCTGCAGTAGTCATTAAAATTGGTCTAAGTCTAATCGCTGCGGACTCTTCGACAGCAGCGCGTCTATCTAGGTTTTTTTCTCTTTGTAAATGATTGGCAAAATCGACGATTAAGATACCGTGTTTACTAATTAAGCCTATCAAAGTAATTAAACCTACTTGAGTATAAATATTGATACTCGCGAGTCCCAAGTTCAGGGGAATAAGCGCACCACAAATAGACATTGGCACACTAATAAGTACAATTAAAGGATCACGAAAGCTTTCATATTGTGCCGAAAGTACCAAAAAGATAATGACAATCGCAAAAAGAAAAGCAAAAACTAAAGCACTACCTTCTTGCATGAATTGTCTTGATTGCCCACCATAATCATAGGTAAAGCCTTTGGGTAAGGTTTCATCTGCAGCATTTTGTAAAAAGCTAAGTCCATCACCTAAGGTTTTTCCTGGCATCATTACTGCTTGAAGAGTAGCTGAGTTTAATTGTTGGAAATGAGTGGCTGCATTAGGCTGTGTTTTAGCAATAGGCGTTATTACGGTAGAGAGTGGAACCATAATTCCATTAAGCGTTTTAACATAGATTTGTCCTAACTGTTTCGGTGTTAATCTGTATTTATGATCAAGTTGCGGTATAACCTGATAACTTCTACCTTCTAGATTAAAATAGTTGATGTAGTTACCCGAAAGGGCGCTCGTTAAACTACTGCCGATTGCACGCATGTCTAAGCCCATTTCGGAGGCTTTTGCACGATTAATAGCGAACTCAACTTGTGGTTGGTTAAATTTAAGCGTGTTATCAATATAAATAAATAGACCACTTTTTTTCGCTTTTTCGGTAAGTTTGTTCGATATATCAAATAGACTTTGGAAATCATTCGTAGTTTTCACGACAAATTGTACTGGTGTACCGTTACCTCCGCCAGGCAGAGGAGGGGGAATAATTGCAAAGGCATTAAGACCTGCAATTTTAGATAGTTCATTTTGTAGGGGTTGTTTTAAGGCAAATTCGTTTCTGGAACGCTCACCCCAAGGTTTAAGGACCATACCAGAAATGGGTTGACTGCTGTTTATGGTAAAGTAGTTTTCTGTTTCTGGAAAACTCGTGTAAATCTTATCAAAGGGTTTAGTATAAGCCTCTACATAATTAAGCGTGGCGTATTGCGGTGCTGTGGCCATGACAAAAAAGAATCCTTGATCTTCTTCGGGAGCCGTTTCTGAAGCAGTATGAGTATAAAGATAAGGAAGCATCATTATTACTACAGCTGCAAATACTAGCATAATAGCGCGAGTATTTAATAAGCTATGTAATTTTTGTTGATAGTTCACTTTAAGTTTATTAAATAAATTATCAAGAAAATGAACAAATTTACCACTGCTAATTTCTTTAGATAGGACTTTAGAGCACATCATTGGGGAAAGAGTTAAGGCAATAATTCCTGAAATGATTACCGCACAGGCTAAAGTAAAAGCAAACTCTTTAAATAGTGCGCCGGTTAATCCTCCCATAAAACCTATAGGGGCATAGACTGCGGCAAGTGTAATAGTCATTGCTATTACGGGAGTAGCAATTTCGCGCGCGCCAGTAATGGCAGCTTGAACCGGTGTTTTTCCTTCTTCAATATGCCGATGCACGTTCTCCACTACTACAATAGCATCATCCACTACCAGACCAATAGCAAGTACAAAGGCGAGCAAGGTGAGGAGGTTAACGCTATAGCCTAAAGCCAACATGAGCGTACAAACGCCAATCAAAGATAAAGGAATAGTCACTACTGGAATTAATACGGAACGAATTGAACCAAGGAATAAGAAAATAACAACAATAACAATAAGACCTGCTTCCACAATAGTATGGATTACTTCACTAATTGAGGCTCGGATGAAGGCTGTTGCATCATAAACGATAGTACCTGTTAAAGAAGGAAGGAATTCTTTAATAATATCGGGCATTAATTTACGAACATCGCTAATTACGGTGAGTGGGTTAGCAGTTGGTGTTGGTGTAATGGACATAAATACTGCTTTTTTACTATTAAAGCTTACTGAGCTCTCATAGCTTTGCGAGCCAAGATCTACTTTGGCAATATCTCTTAGCCTGATAATAGAACCTTTCTCACTTTTAACAATAAGTTTGCTAAATTCCGAGGCATTATTTAAGTCTGTTTTAGCAGTCATACTAATTGAAACATATTCGCTTTTAGTACTGCCGGCTGCGGTTAAAAAATTGTTATTTGCTAAAACTGTAGATACATCAGCAGGTGTAATGCCGAGCGCTGCCATTTTAATGGGATTTAAGAAGATCCGCATGGAATAAGTCGCACCACCTAAAATATCAGCTTTTGCCACGCCATTTACAGTTTGTAATTGGGGCTGCACGACGCGGGTTGCATAATCCGTTATTTGTTGAGGCGTCATTTCTTTACTATCAAGACTGATATACATCAATGCGGTTGATGAGTCTGATTGTTTTAAAATAATCGGTTGTTGCGATTCTTTAGGTAACTGATTAAGTGTTTGTTGTACTTTACTCATCACGTCAGTAAAAGCGATTTGTGGATCAAAGTTTAGTTTAATAGTTAAGGTGATTGTGCTCAATCCTTGAACACTAGATGAGGTCATATAATCTATCCCTTCAGCACTTGCCACAGCATTTTCTAAGGGAGTGGTAATAAATCCAGCAATAAGATTGGCATCGGCTCCTGGGTAGGCGGTCATTATGGTAATGACCGTATTATCCATGCGTGGATATTGACGAATCTGCATTTTATTTATTGAATTAAGACCAAAGAGAAAAATCAGCAGACTTACTACGAGAGCAAGCACAGGGCGTTTAATAAATAAATCCGTAAATTTCATAAATATTCCTGCACAATGGTTCTATTTTAAATTAATCAATTAGGTTGGGCCTTGGCCTAATGGCACTACCTTAATGTTTTAACTACATTTATCTACATCCCTCGGACAAGCCTAGGGATGTAGATAAATGTGCCATTAGGCCGTGGTCGAACATGGAGCCTGCCTTCGCTCAATAGCTGTTGTCGGGCCAAGGCCCAACACGATTATTGTCCTAAACTATCCGGATCAGGAACATCATTGAGAGGCACACTGTTGTTAATAGCCACTGGTGTCCCGTTTTGTAATTTAAGATCACCAGTACTGACTACTAATTGTCCTGCTTTAATACCTTTTTTGACTACAGTGTAATTACCTTGTTGATCGCCAGTAGTAACAAAAATACGATTTACGGTTAATACATCACTGTCATCACTGTTCTTTTTACCTTCTTTATCTTTTTCTATTACATAGATGGAGTTGCCATATAAACTGTAGGAAACGGCTGTTGAAGGAACAATAATTGTATCTTCTTGTTGGGGCTGATCTATTTCAATAGCAGCAAACATACCGGGAATGAATACAAAATTTTTAATTTTATTTTTTAAGTTCAAATCGTTATTGCAAGTAATTATTAGTTTATTTCCTCGAGTCTCTTTGCGTATTTTGACTAAAGAAGAGTGCTCGGGATTTGCCATACTTTCCAAAGGACAATTAGGTAAGGTGGCATGTATTAATACATTATGGGTATTTAAGTCGATTTTAGAGTTAATTGCAGTAACGTTACCTTCGAACAAATAATTGGGATATTCTTCTACAGAAAAAGTAACTGTCTGATCGAGATGTACTTGTTTATACAGTTGCTCTGGTAAATAAAACTCTAAGTATAAGGGGTCCATTGATTGCAAGGTCACAATGGAGGTTTGTCCTGGAGTGATATATTGACCTAAATTAATTTGTCTTATCCCTAAACGTCCTGCAAAAGGAGCGCCAATGTGCTTTTGTTTAATTTGAGCTTGGATTTGTTCTACTTTAGCTTGAGCTTGTTGTAAGTTGGCATTGCCCGCGTCAACACTGGAACTAGGGGTTGCTCCTCTTTTAAACAAATCAGTTTGACGTTTGTAATCAAGCTCTTTGAGAATTAAGTCGGATTGATTAAATTTTAATAAGGCCTGATCCACGCTATCATCGATAACGATTAATGGTTCATCTTTATCTATATATTGGCCGGATTCAAAATTTATTTTGATGACATTGCCCGAGGCTTCAGAATTAACTTCAACACCATTAATAGCAACAAAGTTACCTATTGCATTAAGAGTCGGTTGCCAATTTACTTTTTGGGCTATTGCCGAAGAAACAGTAACAGCAGGAGGGGCATAACTAGCTAAAAAACGCTGAATCATAATGCCCTTAATAAAATTAAACGCAATGATTCCTCCGAAAACAACCAATAAGGCTATTCCCATTATCATCATCCGTTTTTTCATTTTCCTACCCTACCTTAGAGTCAATTTTTATAATGCGGCAAATATAACATAAAGATGTTTTTTATCATTCTTAATTATTGATATTGAATTAAATTATTATTTATTTCATGAGTATAAAAAAATCCTATTGACTAAATTGAATACTTTGTTACTATATTGCTTCCATCTTACCAAGGGGATAACAATGAAGTTGAAGTCGATCTTATTTGTACTATGTTTTAGTTTATTTACAAACGTTTTTGCAGCAAATACGCATTTACATCCAAAAGCAAATGTTGCGGATAAAAAATCTATCTCTAAAAATTTGACTTATCCCGGCTATTGCCAAATTGAAATCATCAACGACAGCTTCACTGATATAAAAGTTTTTGGTACTTTTGATGATGGTACTACTACTGCTTTCGATATTTATCGTTTTGAGTACCCACATTACATTAGCTTATACTACTATTTATACTGCCATAGCGGTATGTATTTAAATATTATAAGTCCTTTTGGTACTGTTTATAGCGGCTGGGCTAACGTAAACAGCACTATCCGTATAGTTCCTTACTTGAACAAGCAAGCTAAAGCGAAAATAACTACTCGTTAATTTACATTTAGCTAAATAATTTAAAGGAAAGAAGAGCGACTATTCTTTCCTTTTTTTTTGAGAGTTTTATTATGAAATATTTCCTGTTAGGTTTACTCAGTTTACCTTTAATTACTTCCTGTACTGTGATTGAAGAAGAATATGGTCCTTATGGACCACCACCACCTCGTGCTGAAGTTTATCGTTATGAAGAACCAGGTCGTTATCATAGACATCCTCGAGTTTATCAATATGACCAAGGTGCTTACCCCTCAGCGCAAGCTCGACCAATCTCTAGACATCCTAGTGCGGGAAATACAGTCATTGTTAGACCTGGAAATCAATCCAGACACGGACAGGTAGTAGCACCACAAAACACTCATGGTCACGGACAGGTAGTAGCACCACAAAACACTCATGGTCACGGACAGGTAGTAGCACCACAAAACACTCATGGTCACGGACAGGTAGTAGCACCACAAAACACTCATGGTCATGGACAGGTAGTAGCGCCTCAAAACACTCATGGTAACGGACAGGTAGTAGTGCCTAAAAAGAGCGGTACAGTGCCAGCAAAAACCGTGAAAAAGCCTCCTTCAGCGAGTACAAATCAAGTTCCTAGTACTTCGGTTCAGACTCACAATTAGTCATTTTAGTAAAAGAGTAAACCCTGTTTTAAGAAAACAGGGTTTATCCCTTAGAATTAATGCAAACTTATAAAAATCTTATCTAAGGAAACAAAAATTATACGGGGATTTTCTTCTTCTCTTCATCTATTTTGTGTTACTCTACTGAAGTTTTTTTTTCTTTAGAGAGCAATGATGCGTGATTCATTTAAAATATTAATCGGATTATTATTTTTGCTAGTTATTGGCTGCAGTACTTCTTCTAATTCAGAAAGTGCTGGAGAGTATCTGGATAGTTCAGCCACTACTACTAAAGTAAAAGCCAGTTTAGTTGATGAATTAGGAAGCAATGGTTTTTCGGTAAAAGTAAAAACTTATAAAGATGAAGTACAATTAAGCGGCTTTGTTGATAGTCCACGGATCAAGCAGCGTGCAGGTGTCATTGCTTCTGGTGTTCTTGGTGTGAAAAGTGTTCGCAATGATATTGTAGTGAAGTCACGATAGTTAAAATTAACTTTAACTCAAGGGTTACTATGTTTGATGCCAGTTACACAATAGAAAATTTTGATAATGAGCTATTCCAAGCCCTATCAAATGAATTGACACGTCAAGAAGAGCATATTGAACTTATTGCATCAGAGAATTATGTAAGCCCGCGTGTACTTCAAGCACAAGGCTCCGTATTAACCAATAAATACGCTGAAGGTTATCCAGGTAAACGTTATTATGGTGGTTGCGAATACGTTGATGTGGCTGAAAATTTAGCAATTGCTCGAGCAAAGCAGTTGTTCGGTGCCGATTATGTTAATGTACAACCTCATTCCGGCTCACAAGCTAATGCTGCTGTAATGATGGCTTTATTATCTCCTGGAGATGTGTTTTTAGGGATGGCTTTACCGCATGGTGGACATTTAACCCATGGATCTAAAGTCAATTTTTCCGGAAAATTATACCACTCAGTAGAGTACGGGATTGACGTCAATACCGGTTTAATTGACTACGATGCCTTAGAACAATTAGCTCTAGATCATAAGCCTAAATTAATTTTAGCTGGTTTTTCTGCCTATTCTCGGATCTTAGATTGGCCCAGATTTAGAGCCATTGCCGATAAAGTAGGCGCCTATTTAATGGCTGATATAGCTCATGTTGCGGGTTTAGTTGCAGTAGGCCTATATCCTAATCCAATGCCTTATGCCGATGTAGTAACCACTACCACTCATAAAACTTTGAGGGGACCGCGTGGTGGCTTAATCCTTTGTAAAGCTAATGAAGAAATTGAAAAAAAATTAAATTCTGCTGTTTTTCCTGGCACCCAGGGTGGGCCATTAATGCACGTTATTGCCGCTAAAGCAGTGGCTTTTGCGGAAGCTTTACTTCCTGAATTTAAAGAATACCAACAGCAGGTTTTAAGTAATGCGAAAACACTATGCGCCATATTACAGAAGAGAGGGTATACTATTGTTTCTGGTGGCACTGACAATCATTTACTTTTAGTAGATTTAATTAATAAAGGTATTACTGGAAAAGAAGCTGATGCAGCTTTAGATAGGGCTAATATTACTGTAAATAAAAACTCTGTTCCTAATGATCCACGCTCTCCTTTTATAACAAGCGGTTTACGTTTAGGTACTCCAGCAGTAACCACGCGAGGTTTTAAAGAAAAAGAAATGACTTTATTAGCTCATTGGGTAGCAGATATTCTTGATAATATTAATGATGAAATGACAATTGCTAGGGTAAAAAAGGAAGTACTAAGTCTATGTCGTGAATTTCCGGTTTACCGTTAATCATGTATTGTCCATTTTGTCATGCAGAAGAGACTAAAGTGGTTGATTCACGTTTAGTTGCAGATGGAACACAGGTTCGTAGAAGAAGACAATGTCTTGACTGTCATGAACGATTTACCTCTTTTGAAACTGCTGAATTAATTTTACCCTTGATTATTAAACGTGATGGAAGACGTGAAGCCTTTAATATTGAGAATTTACGTTCTGGTATGTTAAGAGCCTTAGAAAAAAGGCCAGTAAGTATAGATAGCTTAGAGGCGGCAATCAGTTCGATTACTCAAGAAATACGTCGTCGCGGAGAACGAGAGATAGATTCACAACTGATTGGTGAATTAGTAATGAAAACTTTATATCGTCTAGACCATGTTGCTTATGTCCGTTTTGCCTCGGTTTATAAACGATTTAAGGATGTGAGTGATTTCAGGCAAGCATTAGATGAGATGAAGGATGATAAACAGGACAACTAAGGTTTTAAACCAAGTTTAGAAAGGAATGGTTTATTGATGAGTTCATGGGGTTAGAGTGGAAAAAAATTTAATTAGTGGTAAGAGAAAAGCACGTAAATTAGCCTTGCAAGCCTTATATCAATGGCTGATGTCTGGTAGTGAACTTCATGAAATTGAAGCGCAATTTCGTATTATAAATAATATGGATAAAGTGGATTCAGCCTATTTTTGTCGTCTATTATACGGTGTGCCAGAACATGTACATCAATTAGAGGAACATTTGCTTCCCTATGTTGACAGAGATATTGCTGGTCTTAATCCTATTGAGCTGACAGTGTTAAGAATGGGTGCCTATGAGTTACTTCATTGCCCTGAACTACCTTATAAAGTAGTTCTTGATGAGTCTGTATCATTAACCAAAGAGTTTGGTTCGCAAGACGGTTATCGTTATGTGAATGGCGTTCTCAATAATTTAGCAAGGCAAGTTCGATCCATTGAAATAGATTTAAATAAATAATAATGTCTGCTCGAGTATTTAAGGTCAAGGGAAAATGAATCAAATAAAACTCGCTAATCGCATTTGGTACGATCCAATTTATTTTATTGCTTTTGGTTTTGGTCTTGGATTAATGCCCTTCATGCCCGGTACTTGGGGGACTTTAGCGGCTATACCGATTTATTTCTTAATCTGTGATTTACATTGGAGTCTTTATTTACTGCTTACCTTTGTAGCATTTATTATAGGTGTAGTAGTCAGTGAATCGGTTACCCGTGATTTGGGTCTTCAGGATTACAAAGGAATTGTTTGGGATGAGGTGGTGGGCTATTTATTAACTATGTTTCTTGCACCTCATGGCCTGTCATGGATGATACTGGGCTTTGTTTTATTCCGTATTTTTGATGTTTGGAAACCTCAGCCTATCCGATGGGTGGATAAGAAAATACATGGGGGTTTAGGTATTATGCTCGATGATGTATTAGCTGCGGTACCTGCTTGGCTCATAATACAAATTTTAGCTTGGAATTTTTCTAAATGAATAAAAATCACAGAGAGCTTATCAGCATTAGTTTCACTATTGGCATTGTTGCGCTGTCCTTGTTTATTATTCATAAATTTATTCCCTCAATAATATGGGCGGCAATTATTGTTATTGCTACCTATCCACTTTATAAAAAATGGCGAATTTATTTTGCTAGTCGAGAAAATCTTTCGGCTTTTCTTTTTACCACTATTCTGACTTTATTATTACTTCTCCCTTTAAGTTGGCTTATTGGTATATTGATAAAAGAATCACAAATATTTGTAAATTTCCTGCAGGAGTTAAATAAAAATGGTGGTGCTGCTCCTGATTTCTTTACTAAGTTACCTTGGGTTAGTGCGGAACTAGTAACTTTTTGGGATGACAATTTAGGAAAGCCAGGGAACCTTAGGAGTTTACTATCCAATTTACATGCAACCTTAACCCCTGCCACTTATTATATTAAGCAAATAGGTTTTGATATTGCTCACCGTGGATTTCAAGTAGGGTTTACTTTGCTAACCTTATTCTTTTTTTATAGGGATGGCGATAAATTATTAGTACAGATTCATCATATAGGTGAGTATTGCCTTGGCCAGCGTTGGTTTCGTTATTCAGAGAGACTGCCTCAAGCCTTAAGAGCAACAGTTAATGGCACCATAGTGGTTGGCATTGGTGTTGGGATTCTCATGGGGATTTGTTATGAGTTAGTTGCTTTTCCTGCGCCTACCTTGACTGGATTTATTACTGCATTAGCAGCTATGATCCCCTTTGTGGTTCCCGTGATTTTTGTTAGTGTTGCTCTTATTTTGCTGTTCATGGGTAGTTTAGTGGGGGCGATTATTGTTTTAGTATGGGGAACATTAGTGATGTTTGTCGCCGATCATTTTATTAAACCGGTGATGATTGGCGGTGCGATACAACTGCCCTTTTTGGCCGTGTTATTTGGTATTTTAGGTGGTGTAGAAACTTTAGGTTTATTAGGTTTATTTGTAGGACCTATGATAATGGTTCTGTTTGTTACTTTATGGCAAGAACCTCAGATTAAATATGTAGCTAGTAATTGATACTCTCCCTCGCTCACGCTCTTTCTTCTACAGAAATTTTTTGCGTGGTTGAGGGGGGCGTATAATAAACAACATCTCCCTTCGCTTGACGAGTACCTAGGTCTATAGTGTCGCTCGTAACATCATTTTGTAAATCATCAGGATTGCTTTTTTAGGAGCAAATTTTCAAATTTGAACTAAGGTATATGATATAGAGTGTAAGGAAAATAATAATAATTCAAGGAGATAGATATGAGCAGAGTGCCTGCAATACTGCTTCTCTTTAGCTTTTTGTCATCTTGCAACGATTCATCAACTAATCGGATGCCACCACCAGAAGTGGATGTTGCCGCACCTATTAATAAAGAAATTGTTGAATGGGATGAGTACACTGGTCGGTTCCAGGCGATTGAAGCTGTTGATATTCGCTCACGGGTTACTGGTTATTTAAATGAAATCACATTTAAGGACGGGCAGATAGTAAAAAAAGGAGATATACTTTTTATTATTGATCCTCGACCTTTCCAATATGTATTGGATAGAGCTACAGCAGAATTTGAGCTGGCAACGAAACAATATAATCGTGCCACAAAATTACAAAAATCGAGCTTTATCTCCGCCGAAGCCATTGATCAACGTTATCAAGAAATGCAAACTGCCTCCACTCGCGTAGAGGAAGCAAAACTTAATCTTGGTTTTACGCAAGTTCTTGCTCCTATTGATGGTAAAATAAGCCATTATTTTGTTAGTGTGGGTAATTTAATTCGCATGGATGATACGATTCTTACCCATATAGTATCGTTTAATCCCATTCATTTTTATTTTGAAACCAGCCAACAAGAGCTACTGAAATATTTGCGATTGGATAAAGCCGGCAAACGTCCAAGCTCAGATACCTATCCCAGCCCAATATTCATCAAATTACAGGATGAAAAATCCTTTGTTCATAAAGGAAAAATGGATTTTATTGACAACCAAGCTGATAAAGGCACTGGCACTGTATTAGGTCGTGCAATTGTGCCTAACCAAGACGGTATTATTTATCCCGGTTTTTTTGGACGTGCGCGCTTAGTGGGCAGCGCTAAATATCAGGCTATTTTGTTGCCTGATACAGCAATTAATACTGATCAAACGAAAAAATATGTCTATGTGGTGGATAAAAATAATAAAGTTCAGCGCCTTTATATCGAATTAGGTTCTTTAAGAGACAGCGGTTTTTACATTATTAAGTCAGGATTACAAGGGAATGAAAAAGTAGTTATTAACGGTATTCAACGAATTCACAAACCAGAACAGGAAGTAAAACCACATTTGGTGACACTTAGTGAATAAGCGGCATTAGAAGGGTATACGGGATAGGTTTAATGAACATTTCTAATTTTTTTATCAACAGGCCGATTTTTGCCACTGTTATTTCCATTATCATTATTTTAGTGGGTGGATTGGCCTATTTTAATTTACCTATTGAACAATACCCTCAAGTTGTGCCCCCTACCATTCAGGTTACTGCTACTTATCCTGGCGCTAACGCCACTACCGTGGCTGAAACTGTGGCTACAGTTATTGAGCAGGAAGTAAATGGAGTGGAAAATATGCTCTATATGGATTCTCAATCCACTGACGATGGGCAAATGCGTCTCACCATCACCTTTAAAATGGGGACGGATTTGGATTTAGCACAAGTACTGGTACAAAACCGAGTAGCCATAGCGGAGTCACGTTTGCCAGAAGAAGTACGACGTATTGGGATTAAAACAGCTAAAAACTCACCTGACTTAATGTTAGTGATTAATCTGTACTCACCTAATGGGCAGTATGATCAGACTTATCTAGGTAATTACGCAGTACTGCAAATCAGAGATAAAATTAAACGAATTGATGGGGTAGGTGATTTGCGTTTAGTGGGCGCAAGTGAATACGCCATGCGTATCTGGTTAAATCCAGATTTGATGGATTCTTATGATATTGGTCCTAGTGATGTAATCAGTGCCTTAAACTCACAAAACGTGCAAGTTGCGAGTGGAACTTTAAATAAACAACCACAACAAAGACAATTGGGTATTGAATACAATATTGAAACGCAAGGACGTTTAATCGCTCCTGAAGCATTTGAAAATATCATTATTAAGTCAGGTAAAGAAGGGCGCATTGTACGCTTAAAGGATATTGGTCGGGTTGCATTAGGAACGCAAGATTATTTAACTAAGGGATATTTAGGTAAAAATCCAGCAGTAGCTTTGCCAGTTTTTCAACGACCGGGTAGTAATGCGATAAAAACAGCAGACGAAGTACAAGCCACCATGAATGAGTTGTCTAAGTCTTTTCCTCCTGGGATGGTATATAAAATTGTCTATAATCCAACCAACTATGTGGCTGAATCAATTAGCGCCGTAAAATACACTATTTTTGAAGCCGTTATCTTAGTAGTTTTAGTTATTCTACTCTTCCTTCAGACCTGGCGAGCTGCAATCATTCCTGTAATAGCAATTCCAGTTTCATTGATTGGTACCTTTGCGGTGATGGATGCTATTGGTTTTTCTTTGAACTACTTAACTTTGTTTGGTTTGGTTTTAGCCATTGGGATCGTGGTAGATGATGCTATTGTGGTAGTCGAAAACATGGAGCGCAATATGCAAGAGGGCATGAGTGCTCGTGATGCAGCTAGAAAAACAATGTCTGAAGTAGGCTCTGCTTTAGTAGCAATTGGTCTGGTTTTGGTTGCCGTATTTTTACCCACTTTATTTTTGACCGGACTTTCAGGAAGGTTTTATCAACAATTTGGAACAACTATAGCAGTAGCCACTATTATTTCCGTTTTTGTTTCTTTAACGCTAAGTCCTGCTTTAGCTGCTTTATTACTGAAATCACATCATCTTGAAACGAATAAAAGCCAATCTTCATTTTGGCGGCATCCGGTGCAATACACTTTAGTAGGCTTTAATCATTTCGTCGAATTTATATCAAGTAGATACGGTAAGATATTAGGGAAATTAATACATCGCAGTACCTTGATGTTAATTATTTACACCATGCTTATTTCTTTAACCATAGGTTTATTTATTTGGGTACCTAAAGGTTTTATTCCCAAACAAGATCAAGGCTATTTTATTGTCTCAATTCAATTACCACCAGGTGCTTCTTTGAATCGTACCGATAAGGTGGTTAAAGAAGCGATGAATAAAATTCTTGCTATTCCGGGCATTGCTAATGCAGTGGGTTTTACTGGCTTTGCTGGGGCAACTTTTACCAACTCTTCGAATGCTGCAGCTATTTTTCCGGTCTTATCGCCTTTTGATGAGCGATATAAATTGGCTTTAAGTTACGATGATATTTTACTTAAATTAAGAACAGAGCTTAATTCAATTAAAGAGGCATTCATTGTAGTCATTCCACCACCTCCTGTTCGCGGAATAGGTAATGCAGGTGGTTTTAAAATGATGATTCAAGATCGTGGTGGGCGAGGCATGACCGTCTTAAATGATGTAGTGGCTACGTTGGCAGAAAAAGCTAATCAGTCCAAGGTTACAACTTCTGTATTTACTTTTTTTGAAAACAACACACCGCGGATTTTTTTGGATTTCGATCGCGAAAAAGCAGAGCGTTTGGGAGTGCCGGTTGCGCGAGTTGTGGAGGCTCTTGAGGTTTATTTAGGCTCTGTTTTTGTCAATGAGTTTAATTATCTGGGACGTACCTTTAGAGTTATGGTGCAGGCGGATGAATTTTATCGATTAAGACCAGAGGATATATTTAGATTAAGGGTTAAAAATAATGAAGGAGAAATGGTACCTATTGGTTCAGTAGCTACGGTGCGAAATTTAATTGGGCCTTCACGAGTACCTCGCTATAATCTCTATCCAGCCATTGATTTAATCGGTGATGTGACTCCAGGATACAGTACTGGAGATGCTCTAGAGACTATGGAGCGTTTAGCGCAAGAGTATTTACCAGATGGGATTGGTTATGAATGGACCGAAATTGCCTATCAACAAAGAATGGCTGGTAATATTGCCATTGTTGCATTTACTTTAGGCGTTATTTTCGTCTTTCTAGTCCTTGCCGCTCAATACGAAAGCTGGATTTTACCTTTGGCTATTATTCTTATTGTGCCTATGTGTTTATTCTCTGCTCTGATAGGGATTAAATTTTTTGGCATGGACAATAATATTATGACCCAAATTAGTTTTATTATTCTAATTGGCCTAGCTTGTAAAAATGCTATTTTAATTGTGGAGTTTGCCCGAACTCTAGAAAACAATGGCGCAAATCGTTGGAAAGCTGCAATTCAGGCTGCCAAAATGCGTTTAAGACCAATATTAATGACTTCATTTGCTTTTATTCTTGGTGTATTTCCCCTTGTTGTAGCCCACGGCGCAGGTGCTGAAATGCGTCGCGCAATAGGTGTGGCAGTATTTAGCGGGCTGATAGGTGTAACTTTTTTTGGCCTGATTTTTACCCCTATTTTTTATGTGATTACTAGTAAGTTAGGTAGTTTGTGGCAGCTGAGAAAAGAAGAAATTAGCTCATAGCAATTTATTGAAGGGAGGTGTTTATAAAAAGTAAGGCACCGCCATAATTACAATTCCCATTACCACTAAGATAGTACTATTAGAAATAAAATAAGGGTAAATCATCAATACTATGCCACAGAGTAAGGCGATGAGGTTGCTTTGTTTTTTCCCATAAAGAAAGTATCCAAAGCCAATGGAGCTGAATATTAATCCCCAAAATATTAAGGCAGAATTGTCCATAGTTGAGTTTATCCTAAGTGTCTGAGTGTTATAAACTAGTACCGCTCTGAATCTAAATTACAATTTACTGGTAAAGAAATAATATCCATATTATTGCCAGATAGCACAATATATTATTCTGCATTAAAAAAAACAATATACATAGGATGCTCGTTTCCATAGGGCACACAATGGAAATGATAATTGCATAAAATTTAAGGAGAAACTTATCATGGATAAAGCAAAGCTAATTGGAATTAATCATATTGCACTTGAAGTTGGTGATGTGGAAAAGGCATTGGAATTTTATAGCCATATTTTTAATTTTACTTTACGAAGTAAGAGTGAAGCACATGCTTTTATTGATTTAGGCGATCAATTTATTGCGCTCATGAAAAGTATAACACCGCATAAAGATAAAATTCGTCATTTTGGTCTTGTAGTTGATGACAGATCTAAAGTTAAGGAGTTGTTGAAAAAGGCCGGAGCTGAATTGATTGGTGATAAATTTTTCGATTTCCTTGATCCTTGGGGTAATTATATTCAAGTAGTCGAATATTCTGATATTCAATTTACTAAGGCACCCGAAGTACTAGAAGGAATGAATTTAAAGGTTCATAAGAAAGAAACTGCCCTACAAGAGCTTCATGCTAAAGGAATGAGTCCTTCGTAAAATCCTTGTACTTATTCTTAAGGATCGTGCTTATGTGCCGTACTAGGAGGAAGTTTTGTGTGGTCGACCAGTGCGTACATTCCGTGCGCACTGGCTTGCAAGTGGTTAATTGGTAATACTATTATAAGAGATAAGAGCTAGACCTTATTAAGAAATTGCCCCTTTATCAAAGGCCACATTAATAGTCATATTAAAAGTATTCAGTGTATAATTTTTACTGGGAAGGTTCGGAGGTGCAGTTGTACTTGTAACTGCAGTTGTACCCGAATCGGCCTTGCGGTTAGTGGTCAAATAACGGTAATCAATGGAGCACCAGGTAAAATCGTCCATATAATAACTAACACCTAGAATTCCTTGGTAGGCTATTCCAGAACTCTTATGTGTTTGACCATGTGAATAATCGGTATTGGTGTTGATGAAGCTACTGCCATTTTTAATAGACGCCATACCCGCACCAAATCCCACATAAGGTGCTACACCACTATCACCCTCGGAACTGTAGAAATCCCAGATGCCATTAAATAAACCATAGACTGCTGTACTATTTCCACTATAGGCTAAGGCTTTCGCTTTAAAACCATCATATAATACAGGGGTACATACCCCTGTAGGTGTCGTGACATTGGGACTTTGTATAGTGCAGGTCCCCACAGTTAAAGGTCCTGTTGAAATTCTATTAAAAAGAAGCTCACCTTCTGCTCGTAGATGCCGGAATTTATACCCTAGCATAAAGCCAGCGCCGCCTGAAATTGGGCTATATTCTACATTTCCATGAAAAAGCATAAGATCTTCATGGAAATAGATTTCTTGGCCAGAAGGACCATGGCTTACTTCGGCAAACAATCCACCATAAAACCCATCAATTGGTTCTAAAGCAAAAAGAGAAGTAGACCATAAGAGTGGAGATAAAAGGCTTACCTTTATTAACAGCTTCATTTATTTATATCCTTATCGACTCATAACAGAATTTATCATTAACACTAGCTAATACATGAAAAAAGTTTATTTATAATTTCCTCGATCGAAATGATAAACAACCCCTGCATTGGCTATTTGGGCTTGAAATGCTCTTCCAAAACCATTTGTTTTATCTGTTGCTACGTAGCGATAAGCAAGATTAACAGCATAATTTTCAGCGAAGTTATAAGTAATTCCTGCAGTGGCCTGGTAAGCAAAGGCACTTTCATTCGCACTAAAATAGGTTGTCGCTAATGGCCCTGCGCTGTTGAGTGTGCCTTGTAAATAGGCATATCCAATACCAACGCCTAAATAAGGAGAAATAGCAGGTAGCATATCGGGAAAATCATAATAAGCATTTCCCATAAACAAATTACCGGATGCATAACCAGTTACAGCGACTTGGCGTCGATAGTTCAAATCAAAATGTTTGGCATTGGCTTCAAGATAGGTGTATTCAAGTTCATAACGAAGAGGATTGCTCTGATAACCTATGCGTCCACCGGCGTTATAGCCACCATTGTATCCAGCATCATTGCGAAACCTACCATAATTATCATAATTGTGAATATTATCAGTTAAGTAAGTATAACCACCAAATACACTGGTATACCATCCATCCACGGGTGTTGCTGCAGTCGCAACGCTAGAGGCTAATAAAGCCATGGAAAGTAGTCTAATGTTCATGACATCCCTTTATTATTATTATTATTTTTAGCTAACCCATGTTAACGCGTTGCTTTAAATTTGCAAGTATTCTGTGGTGCTTTATAGGGGCTTTGTTCAATAAAACTTGTCCTCTTTGTGTTCTATCAATTGCTTTTGATTTAATAAGTTAATAAAGGATTAATCAGTGATCTACTTGTGTAAAATTATTATTGAGCTAAGGTAAATTGATTGCATGAAGAAAGGGAGCTTCAATATGCCACTAAAAGATAAAAAAGACTTATTAGTTATTTTAGATAATTTAGATGAGTTTTCGGCGAAACTATTAAGCCAAATTGCTAATGAATCAGAAGCAGGGCGTCAACACTTACTGCAGAGCATTGCAAGAGCCAACGATAAATATAATAAGCCCATCGAAGCCCACATCACAGGATGGTTTTATTATTTTAGTCGTACTCGTGGACCTCAGGTGAAAAAGCTTATTGAGGATATTGAGGTCGAAGCAGATCCGATAAAACGACTCGACGCATTTAAAACTTTATTAGACGAAGGTAAATGGAATATAGGTTCGTTTAATTATGATCTTTTTTTAGAACTCATTAATGCAGTGCCTGGATATGAACCCTTAGATGATGAGTCATCAACTCCAGTTATCAAGCGTCTCAATAGTTTATTAGTTAAAAAAATTGATGTTTTTATTGCTGAATTTAAACTAAATCAACGTTTGATTGAAGAGCGAGAAATGGGGCGTCAAGCAATAAAAAATAGCCAAGACTCTTTAAGTAATATTGTTCTTTATGACGATTTACTAAGTGCGCAACATGCCGCGAAAGTGCCCTTTAAAAAAATCTCTTTTTATCTGGTTAAGGAGGATAGCTGGAAACTATACTGTGCGCGGTCACAAATTGAGGTTTTAGCTGCTTGACATTCCTGTACAAAGGATCATCATTCGCGCTTTTAGCCAGCAAGGGATATGTCGGTGATCAATGTAGTATTTTCAGATGAACAACTCACTCAATTAAGCAATTTA
>CANJQE010000046.1 GCA_947476305.1 Legionellaceae bacterium | reverse complement strand
CTCTAAAACTATTTTAGTTTTAAACTCAGCTGTATACGTCTTTTGTTTTTTACTCATTAATAAGGCTTCCTAAATGTTATGACTTATTTTAACTGTTTAGGAATTAAATACTAAATTTTATTGTCCGAAAAAGTAGTGGCATTATATGAATCATTATATCGAGTTCCTCAACTGAATCGTCATTTCATAGGTATGGCGAAGAAGATTATCTGCAGGTACAGTGACCGTTGTATCTAAAACAGTATAGGTTCTAGCGCTACTTGCTGAGCCTATCTTCCCTGCAATTAAAAAACCTATGCGCACAGAATAGACTTTAGTCCAATCAGTAACGGCATTTGCTGATACATATTGGGTAATGAGTCGATTATCTCCTATGCCATATTGTACCTTCATGAACTCTATTCCGGGTACAAGAGGTTCAACAGTCCAGGCGCCGCCATTTAATATACCGCGCATTAAAGAACTTTGCCCCCCTTGGCCTTGACCAATAAAAAATGCAGTTTCTTGCACCTGCATAAATTGGGAGCCCACCGGAAAATTAACTGGGAAAGTGCTGCTGGCGTTTTGCATACTTCCTGCCCCAGAAGAATGAGTGACCGAGTTAGCCCCTGCACTAGTAATTTGAAAAATAATGCTTTTAACACAATCAGATACTGCTCCTAATTGACCAGCAGTGATGTTAGTACCGGTGGTGCTTTGCAATCCCACTGTAGTAGAGCCTGGGTCAATTTGAGTTACACCAATAGGGGCGGTACCGGGAATTGCTCCTAAGACAATTACTACATCATTGCCTTGCACGACTTGACCGTTTAATGTAGCAGGTAAATTAGGACTCCAATGAGTGTTATTGGTATCATTCGCAGGGTTGGTTTGAGTAAAAGTAAAACTAGTTCCGCTCCCGTTATATCCTATAATCATCGCGGGAACTGTATTAAGTGTTCCTAAAGGATCGGGTGCTCCAGCATTTAAATTAGAAATAGCTGTAGCAGTGGTTCCACATCCTAAAAAGCCAGCAGAGCGAATGGCGGGAGTAAGTAAGTTAATAATGGCATTTTCAGTGCTTAAAATAAGAGATTGAGAGTTAGAGCTTTTATAAAATTGGCTTTGAGTCAAATAAACTTGTAAGACTGTATAACTGATAATAAGTCCGATGAGAGTGGAAATCATCAACTCTACTAAAGAAAAACCATTTTGATAAGCTCGAAGTTTCATATTTGACTCTGTATCCTTATTTGCACAAAGTTGGCATTCACAGCAGATGCTGAACTACTTGCGCCCACTAAATTTTGTGCCGGTGAATCATCCCATTGTACAGTCACGGTCACTACAGTATTGCCTGCAACTCCAGATGGGGCTGTGGTAATAGAACCACAACCATTAGGTAATCTGGATACATCTCTAGTAAGCCAGGACCAGGTATCGTAGGCGGCTAATTGTGCAGGAGTACATGCCGCTGCATTACACTGTACTATGGGAGTGGTTACTGCGGTGGGCGAGCCAGTGCTGCCAATATTACTGACATTATAATTACCACTAGCTGCGGCTTGTGTATTGGAACGAATTTTGTCAAATATGTTATAAACTGATTGAATGGCTTGTTGCTTCATGTAACTGGAATTATTTGCTTGATTGGAAACCAAAATCATACTAGCAATTCCAAGCATTCCTATAGCTAAAATTATTATAGAAACGAGTACCTCTAGTAGACTCATTCCTTTTTGGTAATGAGAGATAAACAGCTTTATCTCAGTTCCTTGGTTCTCTCCTTTTATTTGTAATGCCGAAGGAGAGTTGCGTGTACTATTCATCATTTAACCTCAATTATGGACAGGCTATGGTATTATTATTCCAAACCGCTCGTCCTGGTGTATCTCCAGATTGGATATACCCTGTAGTCATGACTTCTATAGAACGAGCAAAATTACTACCTCTAGTATCACAAAGGCTGAAATTAGTTTGGCTAGAGGCCAAACCTCGTGCATCAAAAGTAATAGTATTATTATTAGCTGTTATGTTTGGTCCTGCTGTACCATTTTCTTGACTTTTTAAAAGTATTCCTGCTCCTACTGACGGCTGGGTAACCACTATCCATCCAACACTCCAATCACTCCCACAAGCAGTTGAGTTTTGTGCATTAAAAGGACAGACGCCGACGTTCCCATTATTATTTAAAGCAATCCCGCGAGCATAATTAAGCGTACTAACTAAAGAGTCCGCAGACGTGTTGATGCGGTTATTTAAAATGATGGTGCGAAAGGAAGGTATCGCAATGGTGAGCATAATTGCTAGGGCACATAAAGTAACCATCAATTCTATAAGGGTAAATCCCCGATGTTTGTGATTAGTTGCTATGAGGGGTTTTACTTTTTTATAAAGTCTTAAATGAGCAAGCAGCGGGGTTTTGATGCTATAGCAACAAAACAAACTGTTAATTTTAAAGATAATATAGGCCATTTTATCCATGCTCATGAGTAAATAAGTCCATTTCTTTATAAATTGTAGACTATTTGTGCTGTATTTGAGCTTTTTGTGGCTATTTTGTCTTGTTTTTAGGCGAAAATCTGTTCTATTATTCTTGTTATGATAAAAAATAATAGAACAAACTAAGAGGATCTTATCCTTTTGAAGTATTCTTATTGAATGACTTTTGTCTATTTTGTGTAGTAGTTTTAGTTGTATTAGTTCGTTTAAAATGAGTCTTTTGTCTTGGGCTAGTGGTTTTATTTGCAGAAGTGGGTACATTGTGCTTGGGCTCAAAATCATCTATTTCTATACGTTCTAAGGTTGTTTTTATTAAACGTTCAATAGCATTTAACTGGCTCACTTCATCCGCGCATACTAAGGATAATGCTAAACCTGTAGCGCCAGCTCGCCCAGTTCGACCAATACGATGTACATAATCTTCAGCTACTTGAGGTAAGTCAAAATTGATAACGCAAGGTAGTTCGTTAATATCGATACCTCGGGCAGCAATATCGGTTGCAACTAAAACATGTAATTCACCGGTTTTAAACTCAGCTAAGGTCTTAGTTCGTTGCGATTGAGATTTATTCCCGTGAATAGCTGCTGCATGAATTTGATCTTCTGCAAGTTGTTGGACTAACTTATTCGCTCCATGCTTCGTTCTAGTAAATACTAAGGTTTGACCCAATTTATCTTTATGAATTAAATGGCTTAATAAGGCTGCTTTTCTACCTTTATCTACAGGATGAATTTTTTGTTTTATAGCAACCACTGTAGCATTTCTTGGCGCGACATCTATTTCTATAGGATTATTTAGAATTTCTTTAACTATAGAGCGTATTGGATCAGAAAAGGTAGCGGAGAACAGTAGGTTTTGTCTGTTTCTAGGTAATAATTTAATAATACGTTTAATATCATGAATAAAGCCCATATCAAGCATACGATCCGCTTCATCTAATACTAAAGTATTGATTTGATCAAATTTAATAGCTCCTTGTTGATGAAGATCTAATAAACGTCCTGGTGTAGCAACAAGAAATTCAACGCCATTGCGTAAGCGCATCATTTGGGGATTAATTTTTACACCGCCAAAGACAACGGCCGAGCGTAAAGGTAAAAACTGACCATAATTTACAATACTTTCCTGTACTTGGGCTGCGAGCTCTCGAGTGGGAGTAAGAATCAAAGCAAAGCTACGATTAGCTGGTGCACGTGTTCCATTGAGCTTTTGTAAGAGTGGTAATACAAAGCTTGCCGTCTTTCCTGTACCTGTTTGTGCAGAGGCTAGTACGTCCTGACCTTTTAAAATAGCAGGGATGGCTTTTATTTGGATGGGGGAGGGTTCTTTGTAACCTAATTCATTAGTTGCTTGAATAAGAGGAGCAATTAAACCTAAATCAGCAAAACTCATTAATATCCTTAAAATCAAATTAAATTTTTGGCTTATTGTACCATAAATTATCATGATTTGGGGGAATATCAGCAGATTTAGAATTAATGTCTATTTTGCATTCTTTTTATTACAGTCTAAAGTTACTAGGGGTATACCCCAATTTATATTTAAATTTGGATCAGTAAGATGACAGATACCATCTTAAATCAACGTGAACTCGGGATAAATATTTTACTTTATTACCCCAAAACCGTTCGGGTTGGAAGAAGGCAAAGTCCGTCTCGAAGCCTTGGCACAGAGCAAGCCTTCGAGACGGATGCTACGCATCCTCCTCACACCGAACGGATCGTGGTAAAAAATGAATTGAATAAGGATATTATCCCGAGCTCACGTTAAATTAAGATGTGATCATGATAATTAATATTAAAAAAGGGAGTTTAGATATGAAAGTTATGGCGTTCTTTTTCTCATTATTATTGTTAACCCCAATCTCTTTTGCAAATAATGAGGATGCAAAAACTAATGCGGATCCAGAAATAGTAGCGGCTCTGGTTGTATTAAATAACAATGAAATTACAGTAGCGGATCTAGCAATCAATAAAGCAGTTGATAAACATGTTAAAAAATATGCAAAATTGATGAAAAAAGAGCATGATAAAAATCTTAAAGAAACTATGAAAATAAGTAAAAAACAAGATATAACGCCTGTAGATGATCAAAAAGTTCAGGATTTAAAAGCTCAAGGCCAACAAGAAACAGCGGCTTTAAATCCCTTAACTAAGACTGATTTTGATAAGGCTTATATTAATGATATGGTGAAAGATCATGAAGGTGCTTTAGCACTGCTCGATGGTTATTTGAAGGAAGTGGCTAATCATAAGTTAAAGAAACACCTTGAAGCAACACGTACTCATGTACAACATCATTTAGACGAAGCGAAAAAAATTCAAAAAGAATTAAGTTAAAGGCGGAGTTGAGTCATTTTGATCTCTATCTATTGTTTTATGTTGAATAATCTAAGGTCGAGCCCAGGCTCGACCTACATTACAATTAAGAATCGACGTTTAATCCCAATCTACATAAGATTCAATATTAGGATCTGGAATTTCAACTGGTGGTAAAGATTTGTTTTTCTTGCAATTCATCGACACATTAACGCCTTTTAGTGCTTTCTTTAAACTAACAAATTGATAACCTTGTCCTTTATAAAGATTGATAATATCTGGAAGTACATAGGCATTAAGCAAATTGGCATGAATTAAGAGAATTTGCGGCTGTTCAGGATTATGATGATAGTCGTTATGTTCCTCAGCCTTAACTGTTTGTTGCCATATAAAATCGAGATAGAAAGGTTTTAATTCTTTTAGATAATCACGTCTTTTCAGTTCTTGTACCGATAATAAACGTTGATTAAAAGCAAAATCCTTACTGTCTATAGTAATGGGTGCCACTTGATAATGTTTTTTAGCAAGATAACATAAAATATCATTACGTTTTGCCCCCGAACTCATCGCTAAATAGGGGTAACGGAAGTACTTAGGTTTGGTTAAAACCGGAGTGAGGAGCGTGTCTGCTTTTTTTATTTCTTGGATATATTCTGCAACAGTTAATCTATTTAAATTGGCATGGGAAAAAGTATGATTCCCTAAACCAAAACCCGCATCACGAAATTTATGCAGCATGTTCCAATTATCAGTACGTACTTCACTTGCAATAATAAAACCAGTGGCTGGAACTTGTTGTTGGATCATGGTTTCCATCATCATATTTAAATGAAAATTACGGTATTCTCCGACAAAAGGTAGATCATCAATAGTAATCGCAATAGTCTTTTTATGGGCTAGAGCTACTGAAGAGAGAAGAGTTAATAGGAAAAAAAATAAAGCTGTTTTAGTAATAAGTAATTTGATTTTCATTAGGAATTAGAAATTTTTAGTCTAGTACGGTTAATTAATGAACGGTATTGTAGCAAAAATTAAGCGAAATGGCTTATCTTATTTAAAGGAAATATTAATAAAGAGGTATAAAGCAGCAGCGTTCACTACTGCTTTATTTAAAATAAAATCTAATGAGGCGCTGCAGAATGTACATGCTCTTCAACTGGTTTTTCTATAACTGCTTTGTCCACGCTAGCAGTTTCGTCTACCTTGACTTTATCAGCGGGTTTAGGCTTAGCAGTAGCACCAAAGAGCATACTTCCTAAGAATCCTATTACACCACCAGTAACAGGTTCTGGTTTTTTCGTAGCACGCACTTCTTCTTCTTTAGCAAGACGTACCACGTCTTCTTTTGCCGCATCAGCGCGTTTAAGTACTAGTACTTCTCTCTCTAAAGCGGTTGTACGACAACTTTTAATAGTGCGTTGGATTAGCTCTAAAGTAGCTGGTAAAGAGAAATCTTTAATATCAGAGAATAGATGGCTAGCTCTGAATTTTTTAGGTTCAGCGGTCATGTACATCATAAAATCACGAGCTGTATGCAGTAGAAGCTCAATATTTTCTGGTGAATTTTCTTTAGCCTTAAGAATTGTGGTCAAGCCAGTGTGGATAACTGAACCTGATATCTCATCATGACTTAAAGGTGTTTTTGAATATTCCTTTTGTCCAATTTGTTCGCGAACAACACACATTGCTCCCGCTAAAATAGCTGTTTTTAAAGGATCTTTGAGGGCGGCACTTGCAGGAAGATCGGCTAAGATTTTAGCTAGTTTTTTTAAGAAATTAAGTTGTGCCGCACGTTCTTTGCGTAACAAATTAATATCCGCAATATTTTTATCTGCTAATTCGTCAGTTTCTAACTGTTGTAAGGCTACTTGTATAGTCTCCCAATCTGTAAAAGGAGCTATCACTGCTTCTGGAATCGCATAATCGACTTTGTAATAACTTGGAGTTGCAACACTTGTACCATCTATAGCATAATCAGCTACAGCATTCTTGTGAGCTTCTTCTTCTAATTCATAACTTCTTTTGATAAGCTCAGCTAAACTATCTAAAGGGATGTACTGTAAGGCATGGTTTGTTTTTAAACCTTTGCGTGAATCTCGTTCAACAAATATTAATTTAAAGAAACTATTTAACTTTTTGTAACATTCACTTAAATCGAAATTACTAGGCTTTTGATCGTCTGTAATGCCCATAGCTAAATTTAAACGGTCACGAAGTAAACTATTGCGCTGGATATGCCCTAAATTTTCGGTAATACGTGTACTTACTAATAACATGGTACCATTTAAAATATGTGCCGCTTCGGCGAGTACTTTTTGCATTTGCGGATGTTTTGCTAATTCGATACGTCTATCTAAGATATCAATAGTGTAATTAATAAATTTAACCTGGCTTCTTCTTGGTTCTTCAAGTTCTTCAATGCTTTCTTTTTGGGGATGTCTTTTTAATAGAATTTCTACGGTTTCTGCAAAATGTTCTTTTAGCTCATTGTATCCTTTTAATTTAAACGTCATGTTTTATCTCCTAGATCCAAAGCAAAATAATAGAGCTCTTGCCTAAGCTGTATCGTTTACTTTATTACTCTGTTATCCCTATTTTTGCAGTGCTCATTTACTCTATGAAAATTTCACATCCTCGAAACGGGATGCCTCGTTCTAAAGTAAAATCTACAGCTTATGCAAGAGCTCTAATGTAAGATAGCACTTACAGAAAACTAGTGTAAACGAAACTTTTCTTTGCGTCATGCTTTTTCATTATGTAGTTTTAAAATAATAAAAAAAACGATAATATTCATTAAGATAAAAAATTATACAATAATATTTGATCTTAAATAATGCCTAAAAATGAAAACATGCTACCATTATTCCGGTTAACAGAAGGCAAGATAAGTGAGATTTAATTGAGATTTATTGTGGATAAGCTTGTGGCTTATAAAAAATTCTTTTTCCATTCCTATTGTACTTTAATCTTTTTGGCGATCTGTCGTTTAATAGCTAATATTTTTATTCCCCTCAATGACACGACTGAAGCCCGTTACAGTGAAATTGCACGCAAAATGCTAGAGACTGGGGATTGGGTTACCTTATTTCATGATTATGGAGTCCCTTTTTGGGCAAAGCCTCCTTTAGCTACCTGGGTATCTGCTCTCTCCATGAAATTATTTGGCATTAATGAATTTGCTGTGCGTTTTCCCTCTTTACTATTATCTGTTGCAGTATTAGGTCTTGTGTGGATTTTAGCCAAAAAACAGTTAGATGAAGTTGCGGCCATGGTGGCCGTTGTCGTGCTTGCGGGCACTTTTTATTTCTTTTTAGACGCAGGCGCTGTCATGACGGAACCTGCTCTTATTTTTTGTACTACCTTAGCCTTCGTCAGTTTTTGGCTTGCTTTGACTGAAAATAAGGTGCTTTGGTCCTATTTATTTTTTGTTGCCCTAGGACTAGGTTTATTGGCAAAAGGACCAATTGCCTTAGTCCTAGTAGGATTACCTCTCTTTTTTTGGGTACTTATACAGCGAGCATGGCTTCCTTTATGGCAAAAACTCCCCTGGATAAAAGGGACAATACTGATGTGTCTTATTGCTCTTCCTTGGTATATTTTGGCTGAGCACCGTACCCCAGGGTTTTTAAATTATTTTATTGTAGGCGAGCATCTTCATCGTTTTCTCACACCGGGTTGGGCTGGAGATAAATACGGTATGGCACATCATGCGCCAAAAGGGATGATTTGGCCCTATGCCTTAATAGGTTTGATGCCTTGGACTGTTGTTTTAATTTTTTGGTTAGCAAAATACAGAAAAAAATTATTTGCGGCTCAAGATGATAAGGGATGGATGTCTTATTTACTTTTATTTACTTTGATTCCTTTAGTATTTTTTACCTTTGCAGGTAATATCATTTATCCCTATGTTTTTCCTGTTTTACCCGCTTTTTCTTTGTTGTTTACTGAATTATGGAAAAGAATAAATTCTTCTCTAGCAAAAAGCTTATGGATTCCGCATGCCGCTTTAATGGCAGGAGGCTGTGCTTTAGTCGCTACTAGTATTTTTTTAGTAGATCCTAATCAAGTAGCAAAAACACAAAAACCAGTGATTGAAGCTTGGCTTAAACAAAATCCTTCTGTGAACAGCGAATTAATTTATTGGGGGAATATGCCGGATTTTTCGGCCCAATTTTACTCGAGAGGAAAAGCAAAATACCTGACTAGCTTAAAAGAGCTCTGTCTTCTTTTGTATAAAGAAAGAGAGTTTTATTTAGTCATTAATGCAGAGTATTTAGCCGCACTACCGCGTGAGCTATTACTTCAGTTACAGGTAGTGACTGGTTTAAAATTAAGAAAAAATAAAATCCTTTTATTGCATTATACTCCGGGTAATAAGGTGAGTCATTCTTATTGCAAATAAATGGACTTATAGTACATTAGCTGCATTCTAAATTAGTACCTCGGCAATTATGGCAAAACTTTATTTTTATTATGCAGCAATGAATGCAGGTAAAAGCACCGTCTTATTACAGTCCAGCCATAATTATCGCGAACGAGGCATGCATACTTTATTATTTACCCCTGCCATTGATACTCGTTTTCAACTAGGTACTATTAGTTCTCGCATTGGTTTATCTGAAGAGGCCTTTGCTTTTAGAGCAAGCGATAATTTGTACGATATCACGGTGCAATTAAACGCTAAGATTTCTCAATACGCCTGTGTTTTAATTGATGAGGCACAATTTTTAACTAAAGAACAAGTGCATCAACTGACTGAAATTACCGACCAATTGTCTATTCCTGTATTGGCCTATGGACTTCGTACTGATTTTCGAGGGGAATTGTTTCCTGGGAGTCAATTTTTATTGGCTTGGGCTGATGAATTAGTAGAATTAAAAACAATCTGCCATTGTGGTAGTAAAGCGATCATGAATATGAGAATCGATGCTCAAGGCGAAGCGGTAGTTGAAGGAGAGCAGGTATTTATAGGTGGCAATGAGTCTTATGTTTCCACATGTAGATTACATTTTAAGCGCAGAGAATCGAAAAATACGAAAATTAATGAGACCTTGTTCAATAAAGATACCAATCTTTTTTGATTTTTGATATAATGTACCGCAACTTTTAAGCCTTGTTGTTAGGAGTAACAGTGTCGCATTCAGCCACGATAGATTCGAGAGCATTTATACCTCGCGGTGACTTAATGGCATGGGTCGTGTGCTTATCTGCAGGTCTGTTTTTTCTTTATGAATTTTTTCAACTGAACATCTTTGACGTAATTAATCAACCCTTACGTGATGATTTTCATATTGATGCAACCCAATTGAGTTGGATGTCGAGTGCTTATTTATGGGCTGACATTTTATTTCTTTTACCTGCTGGTATTATTCTTGATCGTTTTTCAACACGAACCGTCATTGTTACTGCAATGTTTGTGTGTGTCATTGGTACAGTCGGCTTTGCTTTAACCCACTCCTTTTTACTCGCGTCCTTTTTTCATTTTTTATCAGGCATAGGGAATGCTTTTTGTTTCTTATCGTGTATCGTTTTAGTCTCCCGTTGGTTTCCACCAAGAAGACAAGCTTTAGTAGTCGGTTCTTTGGTTACTATGGCCTTTATTGGCGGGATGATGGCTCATACTCCTTTTGCTTATCTGAATGAATTATTTGGCTGGCGCCAAGCTTTGCTTATTGATGGTGCAGTAGGTGCTGTTTTATTGGTTTGGATTTATTTCGTAGTAAAAGATAAACCTAGCGATGCGCCTAAGCTCTCGCGTATTCAACAGGGGCGCGTAGTACCTACCTTTATTAAAGCATTAACTAATCGGCAAAACTGGTTAGCAGGCTTATATACTTCTTTATTAAACCTCCCCATTATGGTTTTATGCGCTTTATGGGGTGCTAGTTATTTACAAGTAGCTCATCACCTACCTGATATGGCAGCAAGTAATGTGGTGAGTTTGATTTTTATGGGCAGTGTTATTGGTTGTCCTTTAGTAGGTTGGTTGTCCGATTCTCAAGGCCGCCGTAAGCCTTTAATGATTTTAGGCGCGATTGCCACCTTAATCACTGTTATTCCTTTATTCATGCATCTTGCTTTATCCCAGTTTGCCTTAAGTGTTCTCTTTTTTGCCTTAGGCTTTTTTACCAGCACCCAAGTTATTTCCTATCCTCTAATTGCTGAAAGTAACGATGCAGAAAATACCGGTTCTGCTACTGGTATTGCTTCAGTGATTATTATGGGGGGAGCGGGCGTTGGCCAAGTATTATTTGGCTGGCTAATGACTTATCATGCTCATAATGCTACTCAATATTCAGTGGATGATTTTCAATTCGCATTATGGATATTTCCTATTGCGGCCGTTGCTGCTTTAATTGCTGTTTTATTAACTCGTGAAACATACTGCAAACGATAAACTGGGGAGTAACAATGCAGATAGTAGATGACTTTAGAGGCTACAATGATGAAATGCAATCATCATTCTTGCCATGGATAGTATGTTTTGCTGCAACGATGATTTTCTTTTACGAATTCATTCAGGGAAATATGTTTGCTTCCATTGCTGCAAACATCATGCAGGATTATCATATTCAAGCTGATAAAATGGCTTATTTGTCTAGTATTTATTATTTATCTAATGTTTTATTTTTATTTGTAGCAGGGATGGTTTTAGATCGTTACTCTATTAAAAATACCATCTTAGTGGCAATGCTTTTATGTGTTTTGAGCACTTTTGTTTTAGCTTATTCTCATTCCTTTTTTGTGGCTTTATTTTGCCGATTCATTACGGGCATAGGCAGCGCTTTTTGTTTTCTAGGCCCTGTGCGCCTTGCTTCTCATTGGTTTCCTCCTAAGCGGATGGCTTTAGTCACCGGCGCTATTGTTACGATGGCAATGACTGGGGGAATGATGGCGCAGTATCCCTTAACCAAATTAGTTTCCTATGTTGGATGGCGTCAAGCTGTTGTAGATGTAAGTATTCTTGGTTTTGCCATGCTTCTTTTTATGATTTTTGCCATTAAAGAAAGGCCACAAGTAGCTGTTAAAGAAGAAGCTGCGCCTATTAATGTATTTTCTGCAGCGAAAAAAGCGTATTTTAACAGCCAATACCTTCGCGCTGCTTTCTATACCAGTTTAATGAATATGGCGATCGCAGTATTTGGCGCTATGATGGGCACCTTATATTTAGAACAACGTTTAGGAATAAGTTCTTCACAAGCCTCAATGATTAATGGCATGCTCTTTCTAGGCGCTATTATTGGTGCGCCACTAGTTGGATGGATCTCTGATAAAGCCGGCGTGCGGATAATGCCTATGAAGGCAGGGGTTTTGGCTTCTATGCTCACTTTACTGGCTGCGCTTTATCTTCCAGTTTCCGTAAACCAAATGGCCTTTTTATTCTTCTTATTAGGTTTGTTTACTTCGGCTCAAGTTATTAGCTACGCCCTTGTGGCTGAAAGCAGTTCGCCGGCGATGACCGCAACGGCCGTAAGTGTTATTTCTATTTTGACGCAAGGCGGATGTCTTGTTTATCAAAATCTTTTTTCTAATTTATTAACTAGCTACGGCGACATGCATTTAATAAATGGAATTCCTATTTATTCTTTAAATGCTTATCAATATGCGGCAATCATTTTACCTATAGGTTTATTAATTGCCTTTTTTATGCTATTTGGTTTAAAAGAAACTTATTGCCGACAGGTTGAGTATAAATAGTGACAGGACGCGTTTGTATTTTATTAATGGACTCCTTTGGAATTGGTGCTAGTCTCGATGCTTCTCGCTACGGAGATGAGGGTGCCAATACCTTTGTACACATTTACGAAGCATGTGCTCAAGGCAAGGCGGACATTAGTACTGTTCGTCAAGGCCCTTTAAAGATCCCTAATTTAGCTCAATTAGGTTTGTATCATGCGGCTGTAGCAAGTTCAGGGCTACCTTTTGTAAATTTAGCAGATTTTTCTGAACCTAGTGGTTATTACGGCTATGCAGTCGAACAAAGTTTAGGTAAAGATACACCCAGTGGTCATTGGGAGTTAGCCGGTGTCCCTGTGCTTTATGACTGGGGTTATTTTCCTGAACAAGCCCATTGTTTCCCTAAAAAATTGATTGATGACTTGATTAAAAGAGCATCCTTACCCGGTGTTCTGGGCGAAAAACATGCCTCAGGTACTACTATATTAGATGAGCTTGGCGAAGAACATATACGTACTGGTAAACCTATAGTGTATACCTCTGCAGACTCCGTGTTTCAAATTGCTGCTCATGAAGAGACTTTTGGTCTACAGCGTTTGTATGACATCTGTGAACTAAGTAGAGATCTTGTTGATGAATATCAAATAGGCAGAGTCATTGCCCGTCCTTTTATTGGTAAAGCCGGTTCTTTTAAAAGGACTGGAAATCGCAAAGATTACGCTACTTTACCCCCTGAAAAAACCTTATTAGATTATTTAAATGAAGCAGGAAGAGAGGTTATAGCTATAGGCAAAATTGCCGATATTTATGCCCATCAAGGTGTTACTCAAGAGATTAAAGCGGATGGTAATATGGCTTTGTTTGATGCAACGTTAGCAGCAATGAACACTGCACCACAAGGCAGCGTTGTATTTACCAATTTTGTCGATTTTGATTCCTCCTACGGTCATCGTCGTGATACTGCAGGTTATGCTAATGCTTTAGAAGAGTTTGATAAGCGCCTGCCTGAGCTCAATGCTTTATTGCAGCCTGATGATGTGGTAGTTCTTGCCGCCGATCATGGTTGCGATCCTACCTTACCGGGTTCAGATCATACGCGTGAGCATATTCCAGTTCTTATGTACGGCCCTAAAGTAAAAAGTACTTTTATCGGTAGACGAGATAGTTTTGCCGATGTAGGACAGACTCTCGCCCAGCATTTAGAAATAGCACCTTTAGCTCACGGTCTTTCCTTTCTTTAATAGATCGCTGTACTTTTGTCCAACAAGCAACATCCCACATTAGCGAGACTTAATGTGAGATTATCATCGTCCTCCAATACTTGTTGTAATGATTCCATGATGAATATTTTAATAGGTGCTCAGTGAGCTAAAAGAAGCATTTAGTAGATTGTAACAATTTATGTGATAATTCTTAATATATCACTTTTATTTTTAGGTATTGACATGAGTAACGATATTCGCTGGGAACAACGTTTTAGTAATTATTGTAATGCATTTACTCAGCTTGCTTCTGCTGTGCAATTAGCCAAACAACGCTCTTTGTCTGATCTTGAAAAACAAGGTGTAATTCAGGCTTTCGAATTTACTCATGAATTGGCTTGGAATGTAATGAAAGATTACTTTTACTATCAAGGTAACCCCAATATCACGGGTTCACGTGATGCGATTAGAGAAGCTTTTAATAAAGGATTAATTGCTGAAGGTGAGGGATGGATGGAAATGATCAAAAGTCGCAATCAAACTTCACATACGTACAACCATAAAATTGCGGACGAAATAGTGGAAAAAATTATAAATCTTTATTTTTCTCTGTTTGAGCATTTCTTAAGCCACATGCAGAATTTAGTGAGCAAATAATTATGGAAGAGGTAAATAGATATGGATTGCCTTCGTCTTCGCTGGAAAAAATAAATTCTATATTTCGACAACACCCTCAAATAGATAAGGTTCTGCTATATGGTTCAAGGGCAATTGGCAACTATCGTAAAGGATCCGATATTGACTTATGTATTGAGTCTAATTCCCTTGATTCAACTGATCTCTTTTCTATTGAAACACAACTTGATGATTTATTATTGCCATGGAAAATTGATTTAAGCCTAAAAAATTCTATTGATAATGTGGCTTTACTAGAGCATATCAACAAAATGGGCATAGTTTTTTTCCATAATTAATACTCGGAATAAGTACTCTTGCTAGCAGCAAGGCTTGCTAATATGGACTATGTATATAGGTCGGAATTTTATCATACATACGATTTTTATCTTTGGGATAACGATTTAAAATTGACACGCTTCTTCTTAATGTCTCCTTTCGCCATTTTTTATTTTAATCAAAATGACTATCATTCCGCGTTCTAATAGATTTGACCACCCCATTACCCCAGATTACGTTTTGTTCCATCCGGGCTACTTTTGTTTGTCTATGATTCTGTTCCCTTCCAATACAGATGGCAAAATTTTTTTTGAAGCATTGATTTTTTATTAATCATCCCCATTTACATGCTTTCTGCTTCACTTTAGTAAGGATTTTATTTTGGAACAATTTCGTGGCACAACCATCCTCTCCGTGCGCCGAGGCAATCAGGTAGTGATTGGCGGTGATGGGCAAGTGACTTTGGGTAATACGATAATGAAAGGTAATGCACGCAAAGTCCGACGTCTTTATAAGGATAAAGTAATTGCTGGTTTTGCGGGTGGAACAGCGGATGCCTTTACTTTATTTGAACGTTTTGAGAGTAAATTAGAATTACATCAAGGTCATTTAATTAGAGCAGCAGTAGAACTCGCTAAAGATTGGCGTACCGATAGAATGCTGCGTCGCTTAGAGGCCGTTTTAGCGGTGGCTGATGCGAAGGCTTCTTTAATTATTACGGGGAATGGGGATGTCATTGAGCCTGAAGAAAGCTTAATTGCTATTGGTTCTGGAGGTCCTTTTGCTCAAGCAGCTGCTCGCGCTTTGATGGAAAATACTGACTTATCAGCAAAAGAAATCGTGCAAAGAGCTCTAAAGATCGCAGGTGAGATTTGTATTTACACTAATAACCATTTAACCATAGAAGAATTAAATGATGATGATAGCAAATAGTTCAATGATGACTCCTCGTGAGATTGTACAAGAGTTAGATAAACATATTATTGGCCAAGATGAGGCCAAAAGAGCAGTAGCGATTGCTTTACGTAATCGTTGGCGCCGAATGAAAATTCAAGACCCAGTATTACGAAATGAAATAATGCCCAAAAATATTTTAATGATTGGGCCTACTGGTGTGGGTAAAACTGAAATTGCTCGTCGTCTAGCTAAATTAGCTAATGCTCCTTTTCTTAAAGTAGAAGCAACTAAATTTACTGAAGTAGGTTATGTGGGGAGAGATGTTGATTCTATTTTACGGGATTTAACGGACATCGCGATTAAACAAGAGCGCGAAGCGGCGATGAAAAAGGTAGAACATTTAGCTGAAGATGCCGCAGAAGACAGAGTATTAGACGTGCTTCTTCCTCCTGCTCGAGGAAGTCTTACTCCTAGTGAGCGAGACACCACGGCCCGGCAAGTGTTTCGTAAACAATTGCGCGAAGGCACATTAAATGATAATGAAATTGAGATTGACCTTGCTGCTGCTCCCATCGGAATTGAGATTATGTCACCTCCCGGTATGGAGGAGATGACAAACCAATTGCAATCAATGTTTCAACAAGTGGGAACTCATAGAACAAAAACACGAAAGATGCCCATTGCTAAAGCGATGAAAATTTTACGTGAAGAAGAAGCAGCCAAACTGATTAATGAAGAAGATATTAAAGCAAAAGCTATTGAAAGTGTGGAGCAAAATGGAATTGTCTTTATTGATGAGATTGATAAAGTAGCAAAACGAAGTGAACAAGGTGGTGGTGATGTATCTCGTGAAGGCGTGCAACGTGATTTATTACCTTTAGTCGAGGGAACTACGGTTACTACTAAATACGGGCTGGTGAAATCAGATCATGTTTTATTTATAGCCTCAGGCGCTTTTCATGTAGCAAAACCCTCTGATTTGATCGCTGAATTACAAGGTCGACTACCCATTCGTGTTGAATTATCCGCTCTAAGCGCTGAGGATTTTGTCCGTATTCTAACAGAGCCCTCGGCTTCTTTAACCTTACAATATCAAGCATTGATGGAAACAGAAGGATTGCATCTTAGTTTTGAGGACAGTGGAGTTCATCGTATTGCAGAAGTAGCATGGCAAGTGAACGAACGTATGGAAAATATCGGTGCGCGTCGTTTATATACGGTCATGGAGCGTTTATTAGAAACGGTATCTTTTGACGCTACTGATAAAGCCGGAGAAACAGTAGTGGTGGATAAGGCTTATGTTGATAAAAATCTGGCTCAACTAGTGGCTGATGAAGATTTAGCTCGTTATATTCTCTAAGCTAGTTAGTATTTCTATACCTGTTGGACTGTATCGCTTCGCCCAACAGGTATAAACCTGCGCTTATACATAATTGACGTAAGTTAGATATTATTTTTTTGTTTAAGGTATAAATTTATTATACATAGCCTTGATGCAGCGAAGTAATCAAGGTTTTCTATTAAAGCGATACTCTCAAACAGATAAAAGTACATTGATATATTTTTAATAAAGTACGTCAAGTAAACCTTGATTATGCTGCGCTGCATCAAGGCTACATCTATATAAATAATATTGAACTTACGTTAAGTTAAGAGAGTTTGTCATTCCAGCGAAGTCGGGAATCCATTTTTCCGGCTGGCTGCAGAGTATAATTTTTTGTTTTCAATATTGACATAATGATCTATTTGTATAGGATGAATTATATGTTCATTCACTGTGATTATAAATATGCCAAGATTTGATATGAATAAATTAGTCGTTTTGCATTTGTATAATTACATGAAACCTAAAGGGGAGAAAGATCCTCTAGCTCAAGTTGAAAAAGCATGTCAGGTGATTAAATTGTCAACCTGTATGCGAACCATTTATGTTTTAAATAAAGATGCCTTAAGTTCTGAAGAGCAACAAAGGGCTTATCAAGCTTTAATAGCCTTTATTCAACGTAAGGACATATATTCCGCATCTACCCAATTTGAATATTTGGAGGGCCCCAAGGCTTATCAATTTTTATTATATTGGATTATTGGTGGAGTAAATCCTAAACAAACTTTTCATGATGTGCGAATTTTAGGGGATGTCCGTGCAATTTGGACTAAAATGTGTGCTTCACCCAGCTATAGAGTGCAAGCACTTGTAGAGCAGTATAAATTTTTTTTCAAAGATTTATTTTCCGATAGTATTCAACTTAGTAAATTAATTTCAATTTATGAATCCTTAGAGCAAAAATCTTTAGCAATAAAACTTCAGGCTGCCTGTTTGAATTGCTCTTGGGCCCGCACAAATGGATTACTAGGGTGTTTAGTAAGTTTTAACTATGTACATTTTGCTGAAGGCGTTCACCCAAAGGAATTAGAAAAAAGCTTAAGTGGGGTACAAGAAAAATTATCAATTCGTAGTAAAGCACCTAGTGGTGAAGAAGCTTTGCAAACTCTTGCCGCAGAACATCAAAGAGAGGGAATTCGTAAACGTTTACTTGAAATTGAGCAATTATTACTATTTTTAAATAGTTTGAAACCTAAACCCTTACTGGAAGAAGGTGCTGCTTGTAGTGTTCAAGTTGAGGGTGAGGTAGTCCTAAAAAGTAAGGAATCTGAGCAATCTCTTGTATCTATACTGTGCGCGGTCACAAATTGAGGTTTTAGCTGCTTGACATTCCTGTACAAAGGATCATCATTCGCGCTTTTAGCCAGCAAGGGATATGTCGGTGATCAATGTAGTATTTTCAGATGAACAACTCACTCAATTAAGCAATTT
>CANJQE010000045.1 GCA_947476305.1 Legionellaceae bacterium | reverse complement strand
TACCACCTTACTCTCCTGACTTAAATCCTATTGAAAAGGTATGGGCTAATTTTAAGAGAAATCTCAGAAAAGTCATAAAAAAATGTGGTAGTTTTCGTGACGCAATTACTCAGGCCATGAGGAAAACTTTTCCGGACTAGCTATAAGTGGATATTTAACCATGCGGGAATACTTTATAAAGCAATTTTAAGAGATTCTAATTACGCTTTACTTCAACCAGAGCGCATTTTCTTAATGGACAACGGAGAGCCAATCTTTGTTTCTCCGATTAAATATTTCTATGCGCATAATTGCACAAAATATGAGCACCACCATTGTTTAAAGCAAGAGCTTTAAATTAACAATAATTGGGAAATCTTCTACTTACGTCCTGCGACTTGTTCGCAGGACGTAAGTAAGGATGAGCCGTAGATAAGAAATGATCGATTAAAAAATGAGAATCCTGAGAATTACTCAATAAACTCTAAGCGCTTAGCTGAAGGTTCAAAATAAGCGATTATCTTAGCCTCTGAAACTAAATCTAGGTTTGAAGGATCCCATTGGGGATTCTTATCTTTATCAATCAATAAAGCACGAACTCCCTCATAAAAATCATGATCGCTCATAAAATGACGTACTAAATCAAAATCCATTTTTAAGCAATCTGCTAAAGATAAGCCGCGCGCTTTTTGCAATTGTGCCAAAGATAATTTAAGACTAAAGGGTGATTTTTTTCTTAAATTTTTACTCAGTTCTTGTGCCCAACTGTCTTCATGTTTATTCAAAGCTTGGAAAATAGCTTCTACTGTTTCTAAAGCGAAACAGACCTTGATCGTAGAAATTGAAGCTACGGGGCTGTCTTTTTCCTGGAGAAAAGGTGCTAAGCAACGGTCAACTTGTTCATAGGCATTCTTTGTTAAATCCAATTGAGTTAATTCCTCAAGAACTAAGGGCATTTGTTCTGAAGCAATAACCCCCTTCACTAAGCCCGCATTTTTAGCTTCATAAGGATTAAGGCGATTACCCGTGAGCCCTAAATACACACCTAAAGAATCATGACATTGCGTTAAGAAATGACTAGAGCCTATATCAGGGAAGAACCCAATACTGGTTTCTGGCATTGCAAAAATAAAACGTTCACTAGCGATAGGATGACTACCATGTAAAGAGATTCCAACCCCTCCTCCCATTGTTATTCCATCCATTAATGCGATATAAGGTTTTCCTAAATGATGAATAAAATGATTTAATCGGTATTCATGCCAGAAGAACTCCATTTGCTCTTGAAGTCCTTGCACACCTAATTGATACAACCAACGAACATCACCACCGGCGCAAAATGCATTTCCCGGAACAGCCCGAACAGCCACCGCTTTAATCTCATTATTTTTTTTCCATAAGAGTAATTGCTTTTGCAACTCTTGAATCATGGCTAAAGTAAGGGCATTCAAAGCATTAGGTCTATTTAGGGTAATAACACCAAGTTGTCCTTGCTGAGTAAACACTAGATCTTGGGTCATCTTATTCCCCATGAAATACAGGTGTACGTTTTTCTAAAAATGCAGCAACACCTTCTTTTTTATCACTAGTAGCACAAACTTTTGCAAAATGAACTGCTTCTAAATGCAAGGCCTCTGTTAAAGATAAATCATAGCCGTGATCAATCACTTCCATTACACTGGCAATCGCCAAAGGAGCCATACTTAAAATCCCTTGCAGTATTTTTTTGCCTTGCTCTAGTAATTGCTCCGGTTCAAACACTTCAGTAACTAAACCCCAATTTAAAGCCGTTTGCGCATCAATGAATCGACCGGTTAAACATAAATCTAAAGCGCGACCTTTTCCAACAAGTCGGGCTAAACGTTGTGTTCCACCATAACCAGGAATAACACCTAACTTTACCTCGGGTTGTCCAAAAGAAGCTTTAGTAGAAGCAATTCTTAGCGTGGTAGAAATTGCTAGCTCACATCCACCGCCAAAAGCAAAACCATTAATAGCAGCTAATGAGGGTTTGCCCATCGTTTCTAATAAACGAAACACCTCCTGGCCATTACACGCAAATTCATAACCTTTTTGCGCATTACATTCAGCAAGACGACTAATATCAGCACCAGCACAAAAGGCTTTACCATTACCGGTAATCATCAGCGCTTTCACTTTAGAATTAGTTTTCACAGCAGCAAATAGTTCATTTAAGGCAAGCAATACATCGGTACTTAAGGCATTGAGTTTTTCAGGGCGGTTAAGAGTAATGGTTAAAATACCATTACTATCTAAATCTTGTTCAATTAAATTCATGACAATAACTCCTGTTAAAATAGACTCGATAAATGTTGAGCCTTGACTCAACCCTTGAACCCTGTTCGTACCCCATAATTATGACCCATAGTCGTCAAGCCAAGGTATTTTATAGTAAAAGTACAGTTTATCCAAAAATCTGTCATCCCCGCACAAGCGAGGATCCATTTTTGAATTAGCATGGCTGCCAAATCATGGGTGGATTCCCGCCTGCGCGGGAATGACAATCCTTAGCTTGACGGCTATAGCTAAGGCTACTTAGGATTTTCATTAAATTTCAGTCAATAAAATACTCATCATCCAAACTAGCTTTAGCAATTATCTCGCGCATAATTTCATTAGTGCCTTCTAAAATTTGATGCACGCGCAGATCACGAAAAATTCGCTCAATAGAATAATCTTTTAAATAGCCATAGCCTCCATGCAATTGCATAGCTTTATCGCTAATACGAAAAGCAACGTCCGTGGCTAAACGTTTTGCCATAGCGCAATACATCGGTGCATCAGCCTCTTCATTATCCAAAGCAGATGCTGCCCGATAAACCATCAAACGTGCCGCCTCATAATCTGTAAGCATATCGGCAAAATAAAAACGCAGTGCTTGCATCTGGCTTAATGATTTACCAAATTGCTTACGTTCATGCATGTATTTTTGGGTTAAACGTAAACAAGCTAATGCGCCACCTAAAGAACAAGAGGCAATATTAATGCGTCCACCATTGAGCGCGTTAAGGGCAATTTTAAAGCCCATACCTTCATCACCTACACGATTCGCTACGGGAACACGGCAGTTTTCAAAATAGACCATACAGGTAGGTTGACTGCGCCAGCCCATTTTCTTTTCTAATTTACCAAAACTTAGTCCTGGAGTGTTTTTCTCTATTAATAAGCAACTAATACCACGATGTGTTTCATCCCCGGTGCGCACCATACATAAATAAACATCACTTACGCTACCACCAGAAATGAATGCTTTAGCACCATTTAAAACATAGTGGTCACCTTCTTTTACGGCCCTAGTTTTTAAAGAAGCAGCATCCGAGCCAGACTCAGGTTCCGTTAAACAATAACTACCAATTACTTCCATGGAAGTTAATTTAGGACCCCAATGAGTACGAAGTTCTTCACCAGCATAACGATCTACTAAAGTGGTCACCATGTTGTGAATAGAGAGATAGGCGCTGGTAGGAATACAACCGGTTGATAATTGTTCAAAAATAAGCGCTGCATCAAGACGACTCAGCGCAGTTCCGCCGATGTCCTCACGAGCCACTATTCCTGCCATGCCTAATTGAGCTGCTTCACGTAATACATCAACCGGAAAATGGCTGTGTTCATCCCAACTTTCAGCCATAGGTGCTAGTTTATTTTGAGCGAAATCAGAGGCCATTTCACGAAAGGCATGATGCTCCGCAGTAAATTCAAAATCCATAGACCATCCTTAGAATCCTTAGAAAAGTATTTATATCATAATAAAAATGATATTATTGCCAATTTTTAGAGCCTGTGAAAGCTAATAAGAATAATCACATGGGAAGTTTAGCGCAACCTAGATCGATAAATAAAAAAGCCTTATTGGTTTTAAAAGACTATTTTGGCTTTGATTCCTTTAGAACACCACAAGAAGAAATTATTAATGAGGTAATTTCTGGTCGTGATGTTTTGGTATTAATGCCGACTGGTGGTGGTAAATCTTTATGTTACCAAATTCCCTCCATGGTCCGTCCTGGAGTAGGAATTGTCGTTTCGCCACTTATTGCTTTGATGGAAGATCAGGTAGCTTCACTTAGATTACAGGGAATAAATGCGGCTTATTATAACTCCTCCTTAAGTAGTGAAGAAGCACGCCAAGTATTAGCGCAATTACATAATGATGAATTAGATTTACTGTATATCGCTCCAGAACGTTTAATTAACGCTTCATTTTTAGAGCGTTTAAATCAATGCAATATTGCTTTGTTTGCCATTGATGAAGCGCATTGCATTTCACAATGGGGTCATGATTTCCGCCCGGAATACGCCGCCTTAGGTTTATTAAAAACCCATTTTCCGACTACTCCAATTATTGCTTTAACAGCGACTGCCGATAAACAAACCCGGCAAGATATTGTAGTGAAGTTAAATTATCAACCACAAAAATATGTAGCCTCTTTTAATAGACCTAATATTCATTACAAAGTAGTTCCGAAAACCAATCCCGTAAAACAAATATGTCAGTTCTTAGAATTAGAACCGAGGCAATCTGGTATTGTGTATTGTGGCACTCGTAATAGTGTAGAACGAGTTGCAGAGCAACTACAGGAAAAAGGGTTTAAAGCGCGCGCTTATCATGCCGGGCTTAGTCATCAAGAGCGTCGTGAAGTACAAACCTTATTTAGATACGATCGAATTGATATGGTAGTGGCTACTATTGCTTTTGGCATGGGCATCGATAAACCTAATGTGAGTTTTGTTATTCATTACGATTTACCGAAAAACATCGAAAGCTATTATCAAGAAACTGGGCGAGCCGGACGTGATGGTCTGCCAGCACAAGCCTTACTACTTTACGATGCAGGCGACAGTGCCCGACTTCGCGCCTGGATCATGAATAATCCACAAGAAGAACAACGTCGTGTTGAAACCAATAAACTCAATCATATGCTGGCTTTTGCTGAAGCTTCTCATTGCAGACGTCAAATATTATTAAATTATTTTGATGAACCTTCAGACACTGCTTGTCAGTATTGTGATGTCTGCGACAATCCCCCTATTACTGCAGATGCCACTGTGGATGCGCAGAAATTTCTATCCTGTATTTATCGTTTAAATCAAAGTTTTGGCCTAACTCATACCATAGAGGTATTACGTGGCAGTAATACCGAAAAAATAAAACAGTTAAGACACGAGCAATTAAGTACCTATGGAATTGGCAAAGAAAAATCAGCTTATTATTGGAAACAATTAGCCTGGCAATTAATCCATAAAGACTACTGTTTCCAAGATATCAATCAATTTAATATCTTAAAATTAAATAAAAAAGCTATTCCTATTTTAAAAGGCAACGAGGCTATCTTTCTTACTATTCCTGCAGCGGAACCTACGAATAAGAAAAAATCGAAAGAAAAGCTTAAAATAAAATCCACTAATAGTCCTCTTTTTGAGTTACTCCGCTCTTTAAGACGTCAACTGGCCGATGACGAAAACAAACCACCCTTTATGATCTTTAGTGATGCTACGCTTAATGAAATGGTAGAAATTAGACCTAAAACAACAGAACAATTACTGTCAGTCTCCGGGGTGGGGCAACATAAATTAGCCCATTACGGAACGAATTTCCTTAAAGTACTGAATGACTATGAAGGATAAGGTAGCCGATGCAAAAAGTACCTACCTCATTTTATGAACGAGACACCGTAACCGTAGCCAAAGATCTCTTAGGCAACTTTCTAGTTCACTATGATGGAGAAATAGAACGCATTGGCAAAATAGTAGAAGTAGAAGCTTATTTAGGTCAACAAGATTTAGCATCTCACTCTTCCAAAGGCTTAACCAAACGCACTGAAGTCATGTTTGGACCAGCAGGCTTTGCGTATATTTATTTAATTTATGGTATGTATTATTGCACTAATATTGTTACCGAATCAGAAAGAATAGGCTCTGCTGTATTAATTCGTGCCTTAGAGCCGATAAAAAACATCCAGCAAAAAACCCAAGGGCCAGGATTACTCTCTAAAGCCATGGGAATCAATAAACAACATAACCGCCATCATTTACAAAGCGATAATTTTTTTGTCGCTTTAAATAATGAACCTCGAGATTTTGTAGTGATTGAACGACCTCGAATAGGTGTTCATTACGCAAAAGATTGGGCAGAAAAACCCTTACGCTTTTATATCGAAGGAAATCCTTTATTTCTAAAAAATAAAATGGAATTATTTTAACATTATGCCTTTATTGGTGTAAATAATCAGGATTCTCATGAACCTATCATTAAAAAGAATTGTATTGTTAATTATTGCTCTTTATATTGTTTTGGCTTATATCCTCTTACCTTATCTTTGGCATTATTATTTTGAAGACCAAAATGAACTCTACAGTTATTCGCTAAGAACCCATACAAAGCAAGGAATTCCTGGTGGCCCAATTAATATTTCTATGATTGGATCACGAGACGAACTCATTGATGCAATGCATGCTGCAGGTTGGCATCTTGCAAAGCCCATTACAATTACGAGTAGCTTGGGAATTATTAGTAGTGTATTATTTAATCTTTCTGACAAAAATGCGCCAGTTAGTCCCCTTTATTTTGATGGTCGACCAGAGGATCTTGCGTTTGAAAAGCTTGTCGGTCTCAGTGCAGCCCAACGCCATCATGTACGGTTTTGGTTCGTTCCAAACAATGATAATAAACAATGGTTTGGTTCAGCCACATTTGATCAGGGAGTGGAATTTAGTCGTTATACGGGGCAGATAACTCATCAAATTGCCTCTAATGTTGATGCGGAACGGGATTATTTAGTCAATGATTTGGCAAGTATTGGTGTAGTGAAAATACCTTATGGAATAAAAAAAGTTGAGCCCGTACATGCTGGCTACAATGGTGAAGGTAATTTTTTCTATACCGATGGTAAAATTATTATTTTGGAGTTTATGTCTAAGCCCTCAATGCAAGGGTCAACTAACTAAGAAATAGAATAGAAACATTAAGACTCTATTTACATTGCTCTTAATAATCAAAGAGCAATGTAATATAAATTAACTTTTCGAAAATAAATATCTATCAAAAGGGTCTAGAGCAACGTACACCATAAAATCCCCCCTGCACCATTGTTGGCTCTCCCCAAGAACCTGATTTTTCAAAAATAGCAAATCCAGCAGAAGTCATATTCTCATTCGCGGAAGTACTGCTCCAATATGGACCACCAAAACAATATGATCCTCTTGTACAGTTATTCATTCCTGAATCTGCTATTAAGAATGGGAGAGTTTTGCTTATTTGCTGCTTATTCAAGGAGCAAGCGGCGGTTAAACGCGGAGAAAAAGAAGCAGCAATACTAGGGGCCATATTGCATATGGTAGGCAAACTCCACTTAGGAGTTTTAGGAGGTACTGGCAAGTTTGCGCATATTAATTTAGCTTGGTTCCAGCTCTTACCAAGGAATATAGAGGCCTTATTTGGAGAAAGCACATTACCTCTAATACTTAGAGTATTTGGTTTCTTCGTAGTCACAGTATCATTTATAGAATAAACAAACCCTCCTTGATAAATGCAACCATAACCCAATACTAATACCCCCCTCTTTACAGCAGCTGAATTTGTAGCTTTTATAGTAATAACTCCGGGAGTAGGTGCGACAACTGTAGTGCAGCTTTTACCACTAATTTTATTTAAGCTTGCAATCTTACCTGGAGTAACAGTAATGTTACACACTTCACCAACCGCTAATTCTGTACATCCCTTTGTTACAGTGGTACCTAAGGGCAATCCTGTTGATGTCACCCTTATGGCCAATGCTTTGTTCTCTCCTGTATTCATAATTACTATTACTCTAGGTTGCCCAGTTAGAGAAGGATTTAGTGCTATATTTTTTACTGAGAGAATTTAAGGAGTAGTAGCTACAAGTTTTAATGTTGTGACTTCCGCGTTAGCGAAATTTATGTCTACAAAGAAACAGATAAGAAGTACGCAATATTTTTTCATTAATAATCCTAAAAGAAACCCATATGTTTAAATATAGAGCAATTATAGGGGAAATAAAGGAACTCACAAACAATTTTTGATGACACTTTAAACTATTAGTACAAAGTTCGTTCCAATATTTATACTTTATCAATCATTTTATTTCCTAATACACGCCCTATCACTTTCAGAACGTTTTTATAAAGAAGGAAATAATTTTATTTCTTAAGGAGAAATGTAAGCTTACAGAGATAAACTTCGTAGATCATCCACTTCATCTCGAAAGACTTTTGCTAAATCTTTTTCTAAAGGTATTACCGGTCTTGATTCTCGCATCCTTTGCTTAAATTGCTCATGGGGGCTTACAACATCATCAGCACCAATAATGCTAAGAACTTTTGCTGAGGCACCATGAGGATTACGTCTTTGCTGCTCTTCTAGTCTTCCAATAGCAGTTTCATAATCAGGATTATCATCAAAAAAATGATGTTTGTTAAAGGAAAACACACTGGCTTCTTTTTGATATAAAGCTTTTAAATGTTGAACTTTGGCAAAATCGTCATTATAACTGTCAAGTCCTTCGCGAAAATCAGCCGGGGCATTCAAAGTAGGTATCAAGATCCCATTTTTATCTTCAGTAACCCACCCTAATTTAATTAAAGTAGACTTTGTTCTTTCCCCTGAACCTTCTTTTCCTCTACCATAACCCTGTTTAATAATATCTGTAACTGACTCTATACTCTCGTCTGCCCAAGTTCGGATTCTAAGAAAGGAGAGACCTTCTTGTCTCTTTGTTTTTTGATACTCATCAATAAACCTAGCGGTAGCGGTACCTTGAAGATGATCATCGTTATATTCATGAAGCTCTGAATCCAGATTCCAGGGGTTTATCATATCTGCTGGTGTAAGCTGAGGATCAAGGACATTCAAAACGGTAGCCACGCTAGTGACACAATTATGACTAGTAAGCGCATAAGGTCTAGTACTATCTCGTTCTGCTGTATAACGTAATAAATCATATCGATCTCTAAGTTCTCGAGAAGAATTTTCAGGTATTTCACAGGTTAAAGCTCTATGTATACCATAAGTATGTACGGTTATATTAACCCCTTTAACCGTACCACCAATTGCCCGGACGGCACCTGAATATTCTTGTTGACAAGCTCGGTCTAAAGCCGCCATTCTCTCGGGGCTTGAGGTAAAATAGTATCCTCCTGGCCCTCCGAAATTAAGAAAAAACTTTGGCATAGATACCTCTTATTAGGGATTTATAGTTATTTTTCAGCGATGTCTAAAGTATAGACAATAATAAAAAATTGACTGAAGGTTCTTTTTTCCCAAAATGTAAGTTGTAGTGCTCTATATATAAGGTGTTTTACTCTTAATTATTTGTGCTTTACTGAAGTGAGTTAGATTGATTTTCCTTTGTATTGAAAATACCCTGTGTTCGTAAGTGTTTTGTTGGAGCTTTGTTGATAATAATTGCGCAATCTTATGATAGCCAATAAATGCAATAGCCTCTAAAAGCTCTTGAGTATCAAATAATTGAAGCTACTCTCAGAAAAAACTCAAAGGGGGTATGCTAATCGATTTGTACTATCTGTTTAAAGACAGCCAGTAGCAACTGTCTGACATTTTAGTGCAAGACAATTGCTACTCTGCAGAAGGATTACTCGCAATGACAACCAATCTTCACACGAACTTGGTAATATTTAGTTTTACTGTCATCAATATAACCACGGGTTTCTAATACTTCAAACCAGCCTAAATGTTGATTTGTTTTTGCCGCTTGTTGAATGGCATTATCAATCGCCTGTTCAATTCCTTCTTGCGAAGTTCCTACTAATTCCACTACTTTGTATACTTTCTCAGTCATTTTTTTCTTCCCTATTTATAGTAATTTGTTCCTGTGCCTTCGCAATTGCCTTATGAATTGCTAAAGCCTCTTGAGATTGTGGTGGTGCTAATTTTAATAATTTTTGCCAATAAGTAATGGCAAGTTCATAATCATGGCTCATGAATGCGTTCATAGCAAGCATTGCTAAAGCATCGGGTTGATTTGGATTAGGAATTAACAAAGTAGTAAACAATTCTATTATTTGGGGATTAAATTGTTGTTGGTTTTTCTGCCATAAGCCATGAGCATAATTAACCGTATATTGTTCATTATCAGGAGCAAATTGATGAGCTTTAGAAAAGGCTTCGACTGCAAGCTCAAAATTATTTTGCGTATTATATAAACGTCCTAATAAATACCAGCCTTTTGCGCTCTTAGGCGTATTGTCTAATTTGGCTCTTAATTTGCGTATTAATTCTTCTGGCGTTTTAATGGTACGCAACATTTGTTTGGCTTGTTTTTGTGATTCTTGTTTTTGTTGGTATTCTTGCCACTGCGCAAAATTACCCCAAGATAAGTATCCTCCGCCAATCAGGGCTAAAAGAAACAAAGATAAGAAGCCTGAAACTAATTTACTCTTCTTTAAAGGATAAATAAAAAAAATAAGGGCGCTTAAAGCTAAGGCTGCTAATAAAGCAATTAACCACCAATCATTCATATCTAACTCGCTTAAAACAAGTACGCCAGAAAATAACAATACCTAATAATAAAAAGAATAAAGGACCGAACCATAGCAAAAAAGTCAGTGCTTTTACAGGGGGTTTAAAGAGAACAAAATCACCGTAACGTGCGGTTAAATAATCATTGATTTCTGTATCAGTCTTTCCGTCTTGCACCAAATGATAGACTTGTAAGCGTAAATCTTTGGCTAAATCTGCATTGGAATCCGCTAAGTCCTGGTTTTGGCATACCAGGCAACGCAAGTCCTTTAGTAGATGCTCAAATTGCGCTTCTTTTTGCGGCGTATTTAAGGGATACATACTGTTGGCATAACTCAAACTTATAAAAAAGAAAAAGAAAAAAAAGCCAATTACTTTGTTCATGCCTGCCGCTCCAATCCCTTCATCAAAGGCAACATTTCTTTTAACCACAATTCCTGATTCATAATTCCTGCATGACGATAACGGATGATACCTTTTTTATCAATAATAAAAGTTTCCGGAGCGCCATAAACACCTAAATCAATTGCCACCGTACCTTGGCTATCGCTTATAATATTTTTATAAGGATTTCCCCATTGTTTTAACCATTGAATGGCATTAGATGGCTCATCTTTATAATTTAAACCATAAATTGAAACACCCTCACGGGCCAATTGCATGAGAAATACTTGTTCTTCAACGCAAGCAGCACACCAACTAGCCCATACATTCAATAGAACTACTTTCCCTTGTACTTGTGATGATTGGAACATGGTCGTAGGATTTTCTAACTCAGGTAAATTAAACTCTGGCAAAGACTTGCCTACCTGTACTGAAGGTAAATGATGAGGATCCAGTGATAAACCACGCCATAAAAAAATACTGATCACCATAAAAAAAATAATGGGTAGTGCTTTCCAGCCTATCTTTTTCATGCTATTTGCTCCTGAGCTTGTAAAGATGCAGCTTTAATTCGTCGATAATATCGTCTATCGGATAAAGCCAAAAAACCACCGGCCAAAATCATAAAACCACCACCCCAAATCCAACGCACTAAAGGCTTATAATAGACTCGTACTGACCAAGCCTGTTCATCTAAAGGTTCACCTAAGGCCACATAAATATCGCGAAATGGCGTAACATCGATTGCTGATTCAGTCATTGCCATCTGTCCGATGGTATAGATTCTTTTCTCAGGATAAATACTATGTGAACGGTCTTTATAATGAACTTTAAATTCCGTTTGAGTGCCGGTATAATTAGGGCCGTTTAATGGGGATTGACTAATAAATTCAATAAAATATCCTGCTAAATTTACTTTATTTCCCGGCGCTAAACGAACGTCATCTTGTATCCCATAATTCGTAGATACAGCAATCCCTATTACCGTGGCAGCAACGCCACAATGAGCAATAACCATGCCCCAATAAGCTTGCCCTAAATTAAATAAACCTCGTTCGCGGCTGCGTTTATAAATAGAGCTTAAGGTACTTAAAATCACCCAAAAAGCGAGTACCAATCCTAGATAAGCAGAACCATTAAAAGAAGAAGCAGTTACTAGGATAAGAAACAAAGGCCCTAATACACTGCTAAGCGCAATAAGATTTAATTTTTTAACAAGTACTCGCCAATTATCTTTATTCCATTTTAAATGAATACCAATTCCCATGAGTATTAACAGAGGGATCATTAAGGGCACAAAGACGGCATTAAAATAAGGCGCGCCCACCGATAATTTTCCTAAGCCTAAACCATCAATAAATAAAGGATACACCGTGCCCATTAACACAGTTAACATCATCACCACTAAAAATACATTATTCAATAATAGACTACTTTCACGAGAGATAGGGCTAGGATTAGTTGCTGCTTGAATGGTTTGGGCTCTAAATAGAAAGAGTACTAAAGAACCTCCGATAACAAAAACTAAAAAGCCTAAAATAAAAAGTCCACGTTGAGGATCCACAGCAAAGGCATGCACTGAAGTAAGTACTCCTGAGCGAACTAAAAAAGTGCCTATTAAGCTTAAAGAAAAAGCTGCAATAGCCAATAACATAGTCCAAGCTTTAAATTGTTGGCGTTGCTCTGTAACCGCTAAGGAATGTAATAAAGCCGTACCTACTAACCAAGGCATAAAAGAAGCATTTTCCACAGGATCCCAGAACCACCAACCGCCCCAACCTAATTCACGATAAGCCCACCAACTACCTAAAGTAATACCCGCCGTTAAACAACACCAAGCAGCTAAGGTCCAAGGACGAGTCCATTTAGACCAGGCTGCCTCTACTTTTCCTGCCCAAAGTGCGGCAATGGCAAAAGCAAAAGCCACAGAAAAACCAACATAGCCCATATACAGCATGGGGGGATGAAATAAAAAGCCTGGATCTTGTAATAAAGGATTTAAATCACGGCCTTGTGTATTTAATGTAGTAAATTGGCGAAGAAAGGGGTTTGATGTAGATAATAAAAAGAGTAAAAAACCTATACTTAACCATCCTAAAACGACTAATACACGAGCACGCATTTCTTTATCAAGACTCGCACTGAGAAAGGCGACTAAGAGCATCCAAAAGCTTAAAATAGCAGTCCATAATAGCATGGACCCTTCATGCCCGCCCCAAACAGCGCAGAGTTTATAAAACCAGGGCAATAGGATGCTGGAATTATTCATGACATAAACAACAGAAAAATCATTGCTTAAAAAACAATAGGTAAGACAAAGATAGGCAAGGGCAACAAAAATAAATTGTAATAATACATAATTTTTTGCTGCGTTTATCCATGTCATATTTTGGCGTTGTAAACCGACAAGAGGAATAATTGCCAACATCATCGCAGCCACTAAGGCTAAAACTAAAAAAAGAACCCCACATTCTGCGATCATGAATTTACCTTTTTTGCTAAAGCCGCCTTTACTTCAGGAGGCATGTAATTCGCATCATGCTTGGCTAAAACCCGTGTAGCTTGGAACAAGCGCTGATCATCTAATTCCCCTTCTGCCACAATGCCTTGCTCCTCACGAAATAAATCGGGGAGTATACCTGTATAAGTTATAGTGATAGTTTTATTATAATCGGTGACTTTAAACTGTACGGTTAAACTTTTTGCAGCACGAGTAATACTACCCTTTTCTACCATACCCCCCACCCGAATAGAACGTTTGATAGGTGCTTCTCCAGAACTTACTTGGGTCGGGGTGTAAAACAAACTGATGTTTTGTCTTAAAGCATATAATACTAAAGCACTCACCACTGCTAAGACTGATAAAACAAAAACAATTAAACCTAATTTACGACGTCGGGCTGCGATCATTATTTAGCCCTTAAACCATTGCTTTAATTTTTCCTGAGTACGTTTTTTTTGGTTTTTAACACTAAGTACAGTAATTAACAAAGTAAAACCAACTAAACCATAGGCAGGCCAAACATAAGCGGAGTACCCTCCCATGGAAAACCATTGCAGCACTTGATTCACCGATTTTCTCCTTCGAATAGCATTTTAACCCAGGACTGACGTCGCTCACGAAAGAGTAACTCCGAACGCGCTTTTTCTAAAATAATCCACAGAGAATAGAAAAAGAATCCAACTAAAGTTAAAAGTAGTGGGTATAACATCAAGTGAGCAATTTTAGGTTTTGCAAAAACAGATAGAGTAGCCCCTTGATGCAAGGTGTTCCACCAATACACGGAATAATGAATAATGGGTAAGTCAATGAGTCCGACCAGCGTTAAAATAGCAATAATTTTGTCCCCATCTTCTTTATTCTTAATAGCCTGATGAGTAGCTAAAATAGCCGCATACAAAAGGAATAAAACCAATTCTGAAGTAAGGCGTGCATCCCAAACCCACCAGGCCCCCCACATCGGCTTGCCCCAAATACTGCCTGTAGCTAAAGCAAGAAAGGCCATACAAGCCCCTACTTGCGCTACTAAATGGATTAATAATCCAGCTATTTTAATACGCCAAACTAATAGAAGAATAGCCAAAAAACCCATCCAACCATATAACATCATTGATAAAAAAGCGGTAGGAACATGGACGTAGATAATACGAAAGGCATCACCTTGTTGATAATCCGGTGGCGCAAAAACCAACCCCCAGATAATCCCTAAAATTAAGGATAAAAAAGCAATCATAGCCAACCAAGGAATTAATTTCCCAGACCAAGAATAAAAGGTTTTAGGCGAGGCTAATTGATATAAAAACTTCCACATAGGAGACAATATAGGAGTAAAGCAGAGAATTTTATCACGCATCACTGGGTTTGCAAAATAAGCTTCAGCTAATATACTCATTATCAAAGGTTATGATTATTATCACTCAAGGAGAAGTCATGCGAAATCGAGGAAAAGCAGTAGGTTTAGTTATAGGAATGGCATTATCTTCTGTGGTGAGTGCTAATGATTCAGCTTCTGAACAGGCTCACGCTAAATTTAGTCCCGCTGAATTACAACAAGCACAAGAAATTTTTAATAAAATTAATCTAGAGGCACAACCCTACTTAGTTTCTGTTAGTGAATGTTATATGGATCATGAACACTTGGATTCATGTAATGCAGGCCAAGATGGTATCCCTAAAGAAATTACTAGTTCTACCCAGAATATAAGCGGTTTAACCGTAACACAAGGCATCATTACGATAACGCCGAAGGCTCAAGCAGTTATTACTGAGCACGATAAATTGATTATTACTCCCTCAATAAACAGTGAAAACCAAATAACCTGGGTTTTTTCAGGACCAGCAGTAGAAGCTGAATTATTTAAAAAATAAGCAGCAAACTGGTTAAAAACCATCACAATCTTAAGAGCTGCTGACCTTTGATTCGCTGCCAAGGTGGAGGATTAAAGGCTCACTAGATATCAAACATAAAGCAAGGTGTGTAGGTATTAAAATTCATTATCATGTCAATTATCAACATGAGAAATACGAATAACTCCCGCAATGGCTGGCGGTAAAAAAGCTGCGGCAATAAGGGAAAAAGCTAGTAATAAAGCACAATTAGCACCGATAGGAAAACCTTGCATAGCAATATTCAAGGTACCACTGCCAAAGATTAAAATCGGTAAGGTAAGCGGTAATAAAATTAAGGCCATTAAAGCGCCTTTTTGATTGGTTCCAACACCAAAAGAAGCCGCAAGAGCGCATAAAAAAAGTAAAGCTGGCGTTCCACACAGCAAACTAAGAATAAGCACCCATAATTCCCAAGCACTTAAAGAGAAAATGAGTGCTACTAAAGGACATAAAATAATGATGGGTAAAACAGTAAATAGCCAATGAGCGATCGTTTTTGCCCCTATAATAAGGCTTAATGACTGCCCTGATACCAACCATTGCTCTATTACTCCTTGTTCATAATCTTGTTGAAACAGGCGCTCGGAAGACAAAAGTAGAGAAAGTAATAAGGCCATCCATACTAAACCTGGTGCTATTGTTTTCATTAATAAAGGATCAGGCTTTACCGTTAAAGGAAAGATAAATAAGATCATTAAAAAGAATAAACAGGAATTAATTAAAAAACGTATTTGCCTGACCTGAATTAATAATTCCCGCTGAAAATGTTGTTTCAATAAAAACACAGCACTCATAAATAATAATCCTTATAAGCTGCTTTTTCTAAAAATAGATGTTGATGAGAAGTTAAGATCACGGCTCCGCCCTTCTCTCTATGCGTTTTTATTTTATTCATTAAAATGGCTAGCGCCTTATCATCCAAAGCAACAAAAGGTTCATCTAAAAGCCATATTGCTGCATGGGTCAACCATAAGCGCAGCAAAGCTACCTGTCGTCTTTGTCCTGCTGATAATAATCCACAAGGAGTGTTTAAATACTTTTCCAATTTAAAAATAGTAACCAGTTCTAGTACATCTGTATCTTTATTAAAATGAGTATCAAAAATACAGTTTTCTTTAACGGTGAGATAAGGGCTTATCCCTGTTTTATGACCCACAAAACATAAATTACCTTGGTAGTTCACAAGCTCATCATCAATTACGGTCCCCTTGTATTGAATCACACCCGAGGAAGGACGATATAAACCACCCAGTAATTTGAGTAAAGTAGTTTTTCCTGAGCCATTAGCTCCATGAATATGCAATAAATCACCTTCATCAAGCTGAAAACTGATTTGGGCTAACAAGGGTAAATCTTGATAATCAAAGCTAAGTTCAACAAGCTGTAGTAAGGGCATATTCTTTAAACCGAGGGATTTGAGCTGATTGACTGAACAAAATAATGAAGATGTTAACAGACCTCAATCAGAAATAAAAACAAAACACTTTTTATCTTGCGAAGTTGGTTCATGAACGCCATAATCTTTCTTTTTTTAACACAAAGGCAACTATGGAACTTTTAAGTCAATACGGTTTATTTCTTTTAAAAACCTTAACAGTGGTAATTGCATTTTTAGTGATGTTCGCAGGTATTTTTTCCATGAGTCGTAAACCTAAACCTAAATTAGAAATACATTCTCTTAATGAACAGTACGAACACATCAATTCATTGATGTCGAAAGAAGTATTGGGAGAAAAAGTCAAGAAATCTAAAAAATCTAAAGAAAAGAAACCCAAATTATATCTACTTGAATTCAAAGGCGATATCAAAGCCTCTCAGGTAGAACAATTACGAGAAGAAGTAAGCTCTATTTTAACTGTAGCCCAACCTCAAGACGAAGTAGTTATTCGCATTGAAAGTCCTGGGGGTTCAGTCAATGGTTATGGTTTAGCCGCAGCCCAATTGCAACGAATCCGTGATAAAAATATCCCTTTAACTGCTTGTATTGATAAAGTTGCTGCTAGTGGTGGCTATTTAATGGCTTGTGTAGCCAATAAAATTATTGCGGCCCCTTTTGCCATTATTGGTTCAATAGGTGTAGTAGCTCAAATTCCTAACTTTCATCGATGGCTTAAGAAAAATAATATAGATATTGAATTACTCACAGCGGGCGAATACAAACGTACTTTGACTCTGTTTGGTGAAAACACCGATAAAGACAGAGAAAAATTTCAAGAAGACCTAGAAAAAATTCATACGGCCTTTAGACAATACGTTCTTTCTAATAGAAGTCAGCTAAATATTGATGAAGTATCTACTGGAGAACATTGGTTAGCAAAAGATGCTTTTGATTTACATTTGGTTGATGTATTACAAACTAGTGACGATTATTTAATAAGCAATATGAATAAATTTAAGGCCTTTAAGTTAAGTGCTCATACTAAAGAATCACTAATAAATAAGGTATTAAGACCAGCGATGAACTTGATGCATCCTTGGGCCTAAAATATTCTTGTTGTGTCTTTGTTTGCTTTCACAACTTGAGACGACAAAATATAAATAAGAGTATATACTTACATAATAGTTAACTTAATCAAGGGAGTTGATGATGAGTGATTTCAAATCTAAATTACCCGATCTAAAAGAATTAGGATCAATGAGTAGTAAATTATTTCATGGTCTTAAAAATACGGTAAATGAAATAATTAATGATTACAAAGAAAAAAGGGTAGAAGATGAAGCCCAGGAAAAAGCGGATGAAGCATTAAAGGCAAAAGAAACTACTGTGGCTCAAGAAACTGTAGTTACGAAAACAAAGGTTACAGTTGAAGAAGCTCCAGTTGAACCGGTAAAGCCTGTTGAACCTCCGCCACCTGTTGTGGATGAAGAAGAAATTAAAACTGACGAAGAAAATAAAACGTCTTAATTGCGATCATCAGTTTAGTTGACTCATTTGATTGCCGGCAGCTGTATCTTAATCACTTAAATCTGAGATGAAAAATCAGATTTAAGTGTAGCATAGATTAATGGCACTACATTACTCACACCTCATCGTCCCGAGGACAAAGCCGCGGGACGAAGGGATATAGGATTCCAAAAATGAAGAAGGCGTCAAATAATTCAATTCAATCCTTGAAAAAATATAAATTAATAAATTAATAAACTTTATTAACGCTCCATCTTTTCAGGCCTTGTTAAACCATACTTGCGCATTTTCTCTACCAGAGTGGTTCGTCGCATATTAAGGTAACTTGCTGCACGAGCTACTACCCAATCCGCCTCTTCAAGGGCCTGAATCATTAGAGTTAATTCTGTTTTTACTAAATGCTCTTTAAGATCAATCCCTTCACTGCTAGTTAGTTCCGGACTCATAATACCCAATAAAGCTGCTCGCTCACTCATAGAAGAGCCTATTTCATTAGAAATGGGGATAAGAATAGCTTCTCCTTGAAAACGACGGGGTAACTCATTTTTACTGACTACGCTATTAGGATAAAGAATCGATAGGCGTTCGACTAAATTAGCTAGCTCTCGCACATTACCAGGCCAGTTATAATTGGCTAAAGAAGTTATCGCCGTATCCGTTCGGTGAAGTACGGGTTGAATTAGGAAAAGCGATTAAATTATTTTAAGGTTAAACGGAAGAAGATTCGTATAGTCTTCTGCAGCTTTGCAAAAGCGGATTTTTTCGAAGAGGAGTTTGAGGTAATCAAAAGGATTAAGG